>NZ_CP041165.1:323004-646009 GCF_014905095.1 Sulfurimonas marina
TCTTAATAGTACTCGATAGGATATTAGCATGAGTGAACCACGTTTAGTACCGGCACCGATAAGTATCTCTTTTAGTGAAGCAGATTTAGACCTTGAAAATTACGAAAGAGAGTTTCAGAGTTTAAGTGAGAGTGATGATGACCCGATCGCACAATGGCTCAAACTTGCAAAAGCAAGAGGGGAAGCATCGGAGAGTGATCCGGTACTTTTAAATCTACTTGTAGAACTTCATAGAAAAGTAGATGCCCTTGAAGCATTTTTGAAAAATGAAACTCCTAAAAGAGTTTCGTTGACAACTGAAGAAGATATTGAAGGGATCGGATTTGAGCACTTCAAATTAAAACAGCCAGCTTTAGAGGTTGGCAAAACTTACTATGGTCGTATTGAGATGCCGGTACACCCAAAGAGAGATGTAGGTGTGTTTTTTAAAGCCCAGAGCCCTACATTGGCAAAATTTACCCGTATTCATGAGAGAGACGAAAAAGAGTGGGCATCATATATGACTGCTCGTGAACGTGTACTTATCAGAGAGTTAAGAGAGAAGAAAAATTGAATTTAGAGCAGATAAATTTTCAGCTGGAGTATGTTGTCGTCATTATGGCGCTCATCATTTTATATCTTTTATATTATGTTTATACAAAAGATACGACCTACTCTAAAAATATCCGCTCTGTAGCTTCTGTTGTGGAAGATTTGAATCGTGAGCTTTATTATCTCAAAAAACAATTATCAGAAGCTGAGACAAAGTTTCAGTCAAACTCACAAAGAATGAATGATGATGAGATCTATCAGGAGATCGAGAGAAGTGTGTACGATATGGTGCAACCACTCTCTATAGCCATGAAACAATTACAATCAAATATTGAAGTGATTGAGGGGCAGATCGAACATAGAATAGCACAGCTTGAAAGCGGTGTAAAACAATTTTCTATTCCGACATCTATCCATGCAAATGATGATGAAAAAATTATTTCACTTTTTAAGCAGGGTGTATCGATCGAAACAATAGCAAAAGAACTCCATCTTTCAAAACCTGAAGTAGAGTTTGTTCTTAAAATCAATAAAATCAAGTAGTATTAATGGCGGATAGAAAACTTTTTACTTTAGTATCTATTTTAGTAGGACTAAGTATTATTATCTCCTATTCACTCACAGAGTATACGGTTTTACTTTTCGATACAAACCAGTTCCATTTTGCGATCCGTCAAACTGTTTTTGGTTTGGTTGGGATTGTACTTATTTATGTCCTTTCACTGGGTGATCCGGATAAACATCTTAAACCGCTTGGATTTACACTCTTTTTCGGTTCATTAATACTTATGATAGCTATGCCTTTTTTACCGGAGAGTGTGGTTTCAGAAGTTGGTGGTGCAAAACGCTGGATCAAAGTAGCGGGATTCTCTTTAGCTCCTGTTGAGTTTTTTAAAGTTGGATTTGTATACTTTTTAGCATGGAGTTTCTCTCGTAAACTTGGACATCATAACGGCATGGGGATAAGAAGTGAATTCCGCCGTTTCCTCCCTTATGCAGTAGTGTTTGTTGCTGCAATGTTTATTATCGCCTTTTTGCAAAAAGATTTAGGACAGGTTGTAGTTCTTGGCGGGACGCTTCTGTTTATGCTTATCTTTGCAGGAAGCAGTTTTAAATTTTTCCTGAGTATTTTAGGTGGAATCTTCGGAGCGGTGGTACTGTTTATTCTGACAGCTGAACACCGTATTGCCCGTATTAAATCTTGGTGGGCATTGGCACAAAATTCTGTATTAGAGATCATGCCTGAGTTTGTTGCCGAGAAGTTGCGTGTACCTGTTGAGGTAGAACCATATCAGATAGGTCACTCACTCAATGCTATTCACAACGGTGGACTCTTTGGTGTTGGGCTTGGTAACGGTACATTTAAACTTGGATTTTTATCTGAAGTACATACCGACTTTGTTTTAGCCGGAATTGCCGAAGAGTTTGGATTTATAGGGATACTTTTTGTTGTGTTTATTTTTATGTGGATGCTGCAAAGAATATTTAAAATTGCCAACCGTACCAAAGATACAAGTATCTATCTTTTTAGTATCGGAATAGGTCTAGTATTGTCGTTTGAGTTCTTGGTAAATGCCTACGGTATTAGTGGAATTACCCCTATTAAAGGGATCTCGGTACCGTTTTTATCTTACGGTGGTTCGGCGATGCTCGGTGCTTGTTTATCTGTAGGAATGGTACTTATGGCATCTAAAAAAGCAAATATGAATGGAAAGACCTCTATCTCAACCTCTGAATAAACTTCAGAGGGCTAAAAAAAGTTAAAATTGTGTAAAATATTTTTGAAGCGTAGCTGTAGCTACGGTGATGGAAATTTTTGTGCAAGGTTGATTTTTTTTAACCCTCCCTTCGGGTAAGTTATACAAGCGTATACTCTGTGTTAGATAACCTTCAGCATAGCTCACTATGCTAAAGAACATCTGCCTTGATTATAAACTTGTATAATTTACTGAAGAAAATTCAGAGGTTGTGATAGAGGTCTATATGAAAATTTGTATAACAGGTGGTGGAACAGGCGGTCACTTAATGGTAGCCGAGGCTTTGGTTGAAGCTGTTGTAAATGATGGAGATGAAGCGATATTTATCGGTTCAAACAAAGGTCAGGACCAAAAGTATTTCGGTGAGCATAGTGAGTTTTCACATGTCTACTTTTTGGAAACTACGGGTGTTGTCAACCAAAGAGGTTTGGGAAAAATAAAAGCACTCTATAAAGTGTTCAAAGCTTTTTTAGAGGCAAGAAAGATTTTAAAAGAACACAAAATAGAAGCGACTTACAGTGTCGGCGGTTTTTCTGCAGCAGCGGCATCTTTTGCGACACTCTCTTTATTTAAACCCCTTTTCATTCATGAACAAAATGCAAAAACAGGACGACTCAATGGGCTTTTAAAACCATTTGCCAAACGTTTTATCTCTGGATATGAGAAAGATTCCAAGATTCAGGGGTATCCGGTTAAAGAGGTTTTTGTAAAAACTGCACGAGTGAGAACGGAGTTAAATACGATCATATTTTTAGGCGGCAGTCACGGGGCACGCGCTATTAACGATCTAGCACTCAGTGTAGCCTGGAAATTAAAAAAACAAGGGATTAAAATTATTCATCAAGCAGGGGAGAGTGACTTGCAAAGGGTGGAGGAAGAGTATAAAAAACTAGGCATTGACGATGTTGAACTCTATGGCTTTACAAAAGAGCTCCCAACATTAATCGAAAAGGCAGATATGGCGGTAAGCCGTGCGGGAGCTTCAACACTTTGGGAGTTAAGTACAAATGGATGTCCAGCTTTTTACATCCCGTACCCATATGCAGCTGGTGATCATCAGTACTATAATGCAAAGTTTATTGTAGATAATGATTTGGGCTGGTGTGAGCGAGAGGGTGAAGAGTTGCAATCAAAACTGCTTCATGCAATCAAAGAGAGTGCACTCGCTACTAAAAGTGAAAAGCTTTTGGAATATAATCAAAAAAATGTAGCGACCACAATGATCACAGAGGTGAGGGATCTGCTCAATGCTTAAGGATTTAGCACAGTTTTTAGTTGATCAGATATTTGAGTTTGGATATCCGGGAATATTTATACTGATGGCTATTGAATCAAGTTTTATCCCGTTTCCTAGTGAGATAGTTCTTGTCCCTGCAGGATATTTGGCATCTCAAGAGAAGATGAATATAGTTTTAATAGCTTTGAGTGCCGTTGGTGGTTCTATGGTTGGAGCGTTTATTAACTACTATCTTGCATATTTTGTAGGGCGTAAGTTTTTAAATAAATATGGAAAGTACTTTTTTATCTCTAAAGAGGTACTTGCTAAAATGGACAGCTTCTTTACAAAGCATGGAGCAATATCAACTTTTACCGGAAGACTTATTCCCGGTATTCGTCAGCTTATCTCGATCCCTGCCGGTTTAGCGCATATGGATATAGTAAAGTTTTCAATATATACGGCTTTAGGTGCTGGACTATGGTCACTTGTTCTGATATTTTTAGGGTACTTCATAGGTGAAAATCAAGAGTTGATAGATCAGTATTTAAAACAAATAACTTTCTCTATAGTTATTTTAGTTATAATATTTGCTTTCATATATTATAAAATCAAAATAAAAAAGGTTTAAAATGGAGTATATGTTTTCGAGTGGTTTTTTTGGTACTAGAGCACCACTTTTTATGGATGTTGTTACATTAATAGTAGCGGTTTTACCGTTATTGATTTTTGGTGGAATCATGTTTGCAAAAAAAGGTAATTATAAAATGCATGCTTTTGCACAAAACTTGATCTATGTGGTTTCTGTTATCGTTGTGATTTATTTTGAATACGGTGTACGTATAGGAGGTGGGTTCGCCACTTTTGCATCTGATACGGAAGTAAATTATACCTATGCACTTTTTGTATTAGTTTTTCATATTGCAATTGCAGTGGCTACATTTTTTTACTGGACACTTACAATCATTAAAGCAAATAAATGGTTTAAAGCAGATGTTATACCTGGAGAGATGTCAAAAACTCATAAACTGATGGCGATTAAAAGTTTTGTAGGTATTATCTTTACATCTATGACAGGTATCTGGGTGTATATATCACTATTTATATAAAAATTTTAAAGGAGAAATGAATGATAGAAGTTGGCGCAGCTGCACCGGAGTTTTGTTTACCAAATCAAGATGATGTGGAGATCTGTTTACGTGATCTCAAAGGAAAATGGATAGTTCTTTATTTTTATCCAAAGGATTCAACTCCGGGTTGTACGACTGAAGCGTGTGAGTTTACGGAAGCTATGCCGGAATTTGGTAATATGGATGCTATTATTTTAGGTGTGAGTGCAGACTCTACAAAAAGACATCGTAACTTTATAGAAAAACAAAACCTTAGCATTACACTACTAAGTGATGAATCAACTGATATGATGCAAGAGTACGGTGTATGGCAACTAAAGAAAAATTACGGTCGTGAATATATGGGGATAGTTCGTTCAACGCTTATTATCGATCCTCAAGGTGTAGTTCAAGCTGTTTGGGAAAAAGTTCGTGTAAAAGGTCATGTTGAAGCTGTAAAAGAGAAGCTTGCGGAGTTGCAAGGCTAATTCATTTGGCTTGATGCATGGACTGTTTTTACAGAATAGGAAGCTCAAAATAGAGCCAAAAGTAGTTCCACTTGAAAAAGTGGAACAATACCTAATTAAATATTAGAATTTATATCTTAGATAAAAACGAATATCCTGCGCATTTTTAACTATATTTCCGAGCATATCTTGTGCAGTCGTATTTCCTGCATTCGCAGCTGTTTCTATGTCAGAAATTTTCATTGCTGCACCAGTTGAATCTCCAAAGAATCCATTACTTCCTGTAAAGTCGTAATCTATATACGTATAGCGGATCTGCATAGATAAAATATCTTCTACAAGGTATTCTGTAAAATAAGCTTCATATGCATTACCGCGTGCAGCCATTTTTGAACCTATATTTGTATCTTCTGCATAAGTAATACTTCTCCAGTATTTCGTACCATGGTTAAATTCTAATCCCCATCTTCCATCTTCTGTGATAAGTGAAGGGAATTGTGTACCGATCCAGTATGAATAACCTGTTTTTGATTCTCCGGCAGTTGTTTGTTGTCCATCCAGTGTCCATTCCGAATAAAGCATTCTAGCATCTGCTTTTGGATCAGTTTTACTCATAGCACCACTTACGAAGAAAGTAGTTTCATCTAAAAAGTCACTGATACCATCTCCTATACCGTTAATCATAAAGCTTGCTGTAGCACTATACATCCCCCCTACAGTTTCCATACCGTAAAATTGATTTGTAGCAGTGTTTATATCGGCTCCGATTAAATTGTTTGCATAATAAAGCTGAGTATCTAAAGTATACTGACCGTCACTGTAAGCTCTAAAAATAAATCCAGCAAGATCAATATCTGCAAGATCACCTTCAGTCGTTGCATATGGAACTGAAGTTTGAATAGTACTTGTGTTCATATCCATTGCAAAGAATTTTGGAGCTGCATTTGTACCGCCGCGACCTGCACAGAACTTAACATACATACCGTTAACTCCAGTCAGGTTTTCAAGCTTAAATAGAGAACTTAAACCATCAAACTCAACATTAATTGAATGTCCTTGAGGCGATGCTGCATGATCATCATCTCTTAGGTTAATAAGGTGTCCGTTTGTTGATGGACGACGACCTATACTAAATGTCCATGGGATATCAGTTCCAACAAATGTTGAGTTTTTGTATAGAAAGTATGCATTTTTTACACGGAGAGTATCATCATAAGCATTCTCATTCGTAATCCAGTCAAATGTTTCAAACGGAGTCATATTAGCTCCTGAACCACTTCTGTGTCCAAATGCTTTATTATATGCTAGTTGCCCATGAAAACTGATTTGGTGAGTTGCTGCCCAGTCCATATTTAACCAGAATCTATTTGTCATGAAAGCATCATTTTGATATTTATCTCCATTTGCCATTTCATAATCTAGATTTTCTAATGCAAATCTGTAATCAACACCAAATTTTAAATGGTTACCACTTGTAGCTTTATTGATCTCTGTAATGCTTTCATCTAGCTCTTCAAATGCTTCGATAACATCAAAATCTTCTTCCTCGTCAGAATCCTCTTCGTTATCTGTTTCTTCATCAGAGTCAGCATCTTCACTTTCGTCTTCGTCATCTGATTTTTTAGATGTAACTGATATAGACTTTTTTGCTCTTAATTCTTCTAGCTCTTTTTGCATTTTTTGCATTTTAGCTTCCATTGCTTCGAAGCGATCGTACATTGTGTCAGCTGATAAATTACTCCCTAGTATCGTAGCTGAAGCGACCAATGATAATAATAAAGGCTTATTCATCTCTTCCCTTTTCGTATTACATTTATTAATACTTTCTGCATTAATTCCGTTACTATACATTAATCTATATAAATCTTTTTTTAAACTATGTGATAAAAATATAATATCTAAATCCTATGTAAAAGAAAGCTTAAATTAAACATAGTTTCAGTATAATTCGCCGATTTTTCTTCCGCAAGGCTAGAAAATATTAACAGGCTAATGTCAAAAAGTTAGTGCGACCTCTTCAGATTATAAGAGTCATCGTTCGACATTTTCCAAAGCTAACTAACATTATTTCTGGCTCAAAAATGTAGCCTTTAAAGGACCTTATATGGTAACTATGAAAGACCTATTAGAATGTGGTGTACACTTCGGTCACCAAACTCGTCGTTGGAATCCAAAAATGAAAAAATTCATTTTCGGTGTTCGTAAAAATATCTATATCCTAGATTTACAAAAAACTTTACGTTACTTCCGTAACACTTACCAAATCGTATTAGATGCTGCTGCAGAAGGTAAAACAGTACTTTTCGTTGGTACAAAGAAACAAGCTCGTAACTCTGTAAGAGAAGCTGCTCTTTCTTGTGGTATGCCATACGTAGATAACAGATGGTTAGGTGGTATGCTTACTAACTTCCCAACTATTCAAAAATCTATCCGTAAACTTGACGTAATTACTGAGATGCAAGAAAACGGTCAAATTGATCTTTTAACTAAAAAAGAAGCATTAATGCTTTCTAGAACTAAAGATAAACTTGAAATGTACTTCGGTGGTATTCGTGATATGAAAAAACTACCAGATATGCTTTTCATTATCGATGCTGCTAAAGAGCACACTGCAGTTTTAGAAGCAAGACGTCTTGGTATTCCAGTTGTAGCTCCACTAGATACAAACTGTGATCCAGATCTTATCACTTACCCAATCCCAGGTAATGATGATGCTATCCGTTCTATTCAACTTTTCTGTCGTGAGATGGCTGCAGCTATCAACGAAGGTAAAGCTTTAGCAGAAGGTGGTGCAGATAACTCTAACGAGGAAGCATCTGAAGAAGCTGCAACTGAAGAAGCAGCAGTAGAAACTACAGAGGAAGCATAATTATGGCAGCAATTACAGCAGCAATGGTTAAGGAGCTCAGAACTGCAACTGACGCTCCAATGATGGATTGTAAAAAAGTTTTAGTTGAAGCTGACGGAGATATCGAAAAAGCAAAAGAGCTTTTAAAAGAAAGAGGTATCGCTAAAGCTGCTAAGAAAGCTGATAGAGTTGCAGCAGAAGGTCTTGTAGGTCTTAAAATTGCTGATGACTGTTCTAAAGCTACAGTTGTTGAAATTAACTCTGAAACTGACTTCGTTGCTCAAAATGAAGGTTTCAAAGATTTAGTTCTTAAAACAACTGAAGAAGTTTTCAACACTAATCCAACTGATGTTGAAGGTGTAATGGGTACTGAATTCGGTACTTACTTCACTGAAAGCGTTGCAAAAATCGGTGAAAAAATTGAACTTCGCCGTTTCGGTAGTTTAGAAGCTGAAGATGATACTGTTGCAATGAATGCTTATGTTCACTCTAACAACAGAATCGCTGTAATCGTAAAAGCTAAATGTGACTCTGCAAAAACTGCTGAAGGTATGAAAGATGTACTTAAGCAAGTTGCAATGCACGCATCTGCTATGAAACCACAAGTTTTAAGCTACAAAGATTTCTCTACTGAATTCGTTGAGTCTGAAACTAAAGGTCGTATCGAAGCTATTAAAAAAGAGAACGAAGAGTTAGCACGTTTAGGTAAAACACTTAAAAATGTTCCATCATTCGTATCTATGGTTCAATTAACTGACGAGATCATGAAAAAAGCTGAAGAAGATATCAAAGCTGATCTTGCGGCTCAAGGGAAACCTGAAAAAATCTGGGACAAAATCATCCCTGGTTCGTTAGCTCGTTTTGTTGATGACAACACTACTTTAGATAAAGAGCAAGCTTTACTTGACCAAACTTACGTACTTGACGATAAGAAAACAGTAGCAGAGGCTGTTGAGGCTGCTGCTAAAGCTCTTGGCGGAACTGCTGAGATCGTTGACTTTATCCGTCTTGAAGTGGGTGAAGGTATCGAGAAAGCTGAAGATGACTTCGCAGCTGAAGTAGCTGCACAAATGGCTTAATGCCTTTTTGAGCTAAGGGTGTTTATCCCTTAGCCATCCCCTTTACTACACATTAATTTTCCTTATATAAATTCCTTTTAACATGCTATAATCTTTTTATGCAAAAAGATCAAAAAAATAAAATCGTGATCATTGGCGGTGGATATGCCGGACTCAATGCACTAAAAAAACTCGCTAAAGATCAAAACAACGAGATTGTACTTATTGATAAAAAAGCGTATCACTTTATGCAGACAGATGTATATGACCTGATAGCGAACGAACACGATTTTGCCCAAGTGAGTGTTGATCTTTTTACTTACTGTACAGGGTTTGATCACAACGTTACTTTTTTAAAAGAAGAGATAAAGAGCGTTGACTTTAAAAACAAAAAAGTTATCTCTGAACGAAAAAGAATAACCTATGACTATCTCATAATAGCAGTAGGTGCTAGAACAAAGTTTTTCTCAAATATTGAAGGTTTAAGAGAGTATGCCTACGGTGTAAAGGCACTTCATAGGGCTATGTATTTTAAACAAAAGTTTGAGATGAGTCTTTTTCAAAAGATCGATCAAGAAGGAACATACTGTAAACCTTTAAATATCGTGATCGCAGGTGGGGGGTTAAGCGGTGTTGAGATCTCTGCACAGATGGCATCTTTTGCAAAAGAGTTTTATAAAAACAATAATTTTTTATGTAGAAAACTCAATATTGTACTGGTAAATTCTTCAGAGTTTGTTTTAAAGAACTTGGATGATAAGCTTGTGAAATATTCAGAAAAGCATCTAAAAAAGCTCGATGTGACAATTAAGAGAAATGCAAAAGTTCAGAGTTTAACGCCAACTAGGGTAACCCTTAGTAACGGAGAAGAGCTTGAGATGGATTTTATGATCTTTGCAGGGGGAATAGAGCCAAACGGATTAGTATTTAACTTAGAGTTATCGAAAAATCAACAGGGTTATTTAGAAACCAATGAGTATCTTCAAAGTGTTAATCATGAAGATGTTTTTGTTGTCGGGGACTGTACGACAATTTATGATAAAAATAAAAAACGTTTACCCCCTACTGCTGATATTGCAGAACAGATGGGTAGATGTGCTGCTAATAATATTACAAGACTTATATACAAACAAAAATTGAAAAAACACATGGTACGCCAAAGAGGGATACTCATTGCTTTAGGAAGACGATATGCATGTGGAAAAGTTTTTGGTTTATATCTAAACGGTTTTAGTGCATACCTTATGAAAAAAGCTATTGAAAAACTTTATCTATTTAAACTGAATAAGCAATCGAAAAAGGGTTGTAAAAAGATATTTTGTACCCTACAAGATTAATTTAGTAACTTTTCACTATAATCTTTTTATGGAAATTTTAGAAGCAAACAACCTTTCACACTCATTTGATTACAAGTTATTTGATGATGTTTCATTCTCTTTAAATAAAAAAGAACGCATAGCTATTATCGGAATGAGCGGAAGCGGAAAGTCGACACTTTTACATATCATCTCATCACTCTTAAAACCTCAAAGCGGCAGTGTAAAACTTTTTGGAGAAGATATCTATAATCTCAATAAAAGTAAACTCGCAGAGATTAAAAGAGATAAAATCGGGCTTGTATTTCAGTCCCATTATCTTTTTCGCGGTTTTTCTGCATATGAAAATTTAGAGGTAGCCGAGATACTATCGCAGCAGCCGATTGATGAAGAGTTGTTAAAAAGACTCGATATTGAGCATTGTATAAAACAGAAGGTTACGGAACTCTCAGGCGGTCAGCAACAACGTGTATCTATCGCAAGGGTTTTGACAAAAAAACCGGAAATAATTTTTGCAGATGAACCGACAGGAAATCTGGACAGTAAAACCGCTCATGAAGTTATGGAGCTGTTTTTTGAATATTGTGACAAAAATGATGCAGGTATGGTTCTAGTTACACACGATACAGGTCTTGCACAGCTGTGCGACAAAGTGTACAGACTCGAAGATAAAGAGTTAAAAAGAGAAAAATAGTATGCAATGGGCAGCAATATTTAACGATTATAATGTAGTTGGATTTTTATTACTGTTTTTCCGTTTTGCTGCCCTATTTTTAACAGTACCTATATTTTCTCATCAAAATATCCCTATTACTATTAAGGCTGCTATCGCTTTTTTCTTTACGATAGTATTCTACTCCTCTATGCCACCGTTGCAAATCTCGATCGATATCCCGACTATAGTGTTGGCAATACTGAGTGAATTTATCTTCGGGCTTGCCATTGGAGTTGTTTTACTGCTTGCATATCATGTTATAACGTTTGCAGGTGGTCAGATATCTTATATGATGGGTTTCTCACTAGCAAGTGCTATTGACCCACAAACAGGTGTTTCGATGCCTATTATCTCGCAGTTTTTGTCACTGATCGCTTTAATGGTACTTTTTAGTTTAAATCTTCATCATTGGGTACTTCTGTTTGTTGATGCGTCACTCAAAAGTGTTCCTTTAGGGGGCTTTTTAATGAGTGAAGATTTTTTTAACTATACACTCCATGCTACTTCAAATATGTTTTTAGTAGGCTTTATGATAGCCTTCCCGATTATTGCTTTATCTTGGCTGGCAGATGTGATCTTCGGAATGCTTATGAAGACGATGCCACAGTTCAACTTACTTGTTATCGGTTTCCCGATAAAGATCATGGTTGCATTTGTTGTTCTTATAGCAACAATCACAGCAACAATGTTGATCGTAAAAGGGCAGATGCAAGAGGCTTTTAACACCTTAGAGATGTTTTTTTAGTTTTTTTTGATACAATACAGTGATTATTGATTTTGATATAATCAGAGAATATTGTCGAAGGAAAAACAAGTGCAAATCTTACTTTTAAATGATAATCCAGTTGTTACTAAATTAGTTACATTAAGTGCCCAAAAAACATCCGATGAACTTGATGTTGTTGGGAGCATAGATGAGATTGATGAATCTAAAGATTATGATTTACTTGTTGTTGACGATACAAAATATAGCGAAACTCTTCTAGAAGATCTTAACTTTAAAACTACATATGTTAAATCACTCTATATATTATCACGCGATGCAGAACCAGTAGATGGTTTTACTACGACACTGAAAAAACCGTTTTTACCTACAGACTTAGTAGAACTATTTGCAGTGCTTGGCAAAGAGATTGCAAATATAGATGACGATGACTTAATAGATGATGCAGAAGGTAGTGCTGATAGTGACTTTAAACTGGATGAAGATATAGATCTTGATGATGAATTGCCTGCACTTGAGGGTGACCTTCCTGAACTTGAAGATGAACTTTTAATTCACGAAGATGATACTCTAAGCGGTGAGAGTGTTTTAGATTCTGAAGAGGCACAAAAAGTGAAAGATCTATTGGATGAAGCTGAAGATGATTTTGAACTAGATGATTCATTAGACTTAGATGATTCTCTAGAAGATCTTGATGAGTTGTCGGACGGGGATGAAGAGATAGATGAATTAGAAGGTTCAGAAGAAGATTTTAATCTTGATGACCTTGTAGACGGATTTGCGGAGGAAGAGTCTATCTCAGATGATGAGACAAATCTGGATGAGTTAGAAGATGAACTTTCTTTAGACGAAGAAGAACTTATAGAAGAAACTCCTGAGACTTTAGAAGAGCCAGAAGAATTTGAAGAATTAGGAACTGATCTTGAAGAAGATTTTGAACTTCCTGATGAACTTGAAGGTTTAGAAGAGGAGAGTTCTGCTGAGCAAGAGGATGAAGAGGACTTTGATCTTGATGCATTAGTGAATGAAGTAGCGGCTGACTCTGCTGAAGAGGAGCTCAAAGAAGAGAGTTTAGACGAGCTTGAAGATGAAGATTTTGACCTTGATGAATTAGTAGAAGGTTTTGATGAACTTGAAACAGAAGATGCAAAAGAGGAAGAGGAACTCACTGAAGAAGAGACAATTGATGAACTTGAAGATGAGATGATCGAGGATTTAGCGGAGTTATCTAGTCTTGAAGAAGTGGAGTCTCTAGAGGAAGAGAGTGAAGAGGAGAACTTAGCAGAAGAGTCTGAGTTAGAATCTGAACCTGAAGAGGAGTCAGAAGAAGCTGAACTTCCAGATGAGCTTGAGCTTCCTGATGAACTCGAACTTCCAGAAGAACTCGAACTCCCGGATGAGCTTGAAGGTTTAGAAGAGGTGAGTGCTGCCGAAGAAACTGAAGAGCTAGAAGAGAATTTTGACCTTGAAGCATTAGCAGATGAAGCGACTGAACTTGGTGAAGAAGAGTCTTTAGAAGATGAGATTGAAGAGTTGGAAGAGACTACACTAGAGGGAAGTGAATTTGATGATCTAGAGGATGAGTCTTTTGAAGAAGAGTTAGTTGAGGAGCCGCAATTAGGCGAAGAGTTTGAAGAGAGTTTAGAGAGTGATGAAGATATCTCTGCACAAATCGAAGATGCTGTAAGTCAGTTAACTCCTGAAGAACTAGAGAGTGAGATTGAACTAGATATAGACAGTTTATCCAGTCAAGACCTAAAACTTGCACTTGGTGAAGAGATCGAAGAGATTATCCCTGAAGAAGAGGAAGTTGTAGAGGAACTGCCGCAAGAGAGTTCAGAGGAAGCGGATCTAGGTGAAGATCTAATTGAAGAGGAGTCTGAAGAGGCGAATTCTGAAGAAGAAGTTTCTGAAGATGAGAACGATGGTGTTGAAGCACTCAAAGCACTTCTAAAAGCTCTAACGGATAAAGATGTAGCAGCTTCGATGAAGGGGATGAAAATCAATATAAATATAACATTAGGTGAGGGTAAATGAGTAGTATAAACGGTGCGGTATTAGTACTTTCAGGACCAAGCGGTGCTGGAAAAAGTTCTTTAATCAATGAGATATTTGATGAGTTGGGAAATTGTTATTTTTCAATTTCAACTACTACACGTCCAATGAGAGAAGGGGAAGAGGATGGTGTTCATTACCATTTCGTAGATGAAGAGGAGTTCAAAAAAGATATCGAAGATGATAACTTTTTAGAGTATGCAATAGTGCACGGAAACTACTACGGAACTTCTATGAAACCTGTAAAACAAGCACTCTCAGAAGGGAAACTGGTTATTTTCGATATAGATGTACAGGGAAATACTGCAGTGAATAACCGTCTAGGTGATATCACTACATCTGTATTTATCACACCGCCGACTCTTAGTGAACTTGAAAAAAGACTTCGTAACCGTTCGACAGATGAAGAGGAAGTGATTGAGCGCCGTATTAAAATGGCAAAAAAAGAGATTCAGCGTGTAAGTGAGTACGAGTATCTTCTAATTAACGATGATCTAAAAGTTGCGGCGGAAAAACTTTTACTGATCGCAAAAACTGCAAGATTTAAACAGGCAAATGAAGAGATTAATGAATTTGTCCAAAAATGGGAAGATATTTAACAGTTCATAATATAATTTGAACTGATAAGAGAAGATAAATAAAAACAGTGATATAATCACGAACTTAAAATTATAAAGGATATTACTATGGGTATGCCAAGTGGAACAGAGCTACTACTGATATTTGGAATTATCGTACTTTTATTTGGAGCTAAAAAAATACCTGATTTAGCTAAAGGTTTAGGAAAAGGTATTAAAAACTTTAAAGACGAGATGAAAGATGTGAACGAAGAAGTAGCATCTAATGAGCCTAAAAAAGTTGAAGGTGACAACACTACTGAAGTAGCATCTAAAACTGAAGAAGCTCCGAAAAACACTACACAAGCGTAACAGCCTTGAAGCAACGTGTATCACAGATACTTCGCGACAAACTTGGTCGTGAAGTTGTTTTAGAAAAACCGCGTGACCGCTCTTTTGGTCATTTTGCAACTCCAATAGCTTTCTCATTAGCAAAAGAACTTAGAAAATCTCCGATGATGATCGCAGAAGATTTAGCGACTTCATTTGAAGAACATGATGAGTTTACTGCAGTAGAATCTGTAAAAGGGTACTTAAACTTCCGTTTGAGTGAAAACTTTTTAGCTGAGTATGCATCTTGGGCACTTGAAAATCCAAGTGAATTCGGAACGCAAGAGAAAAACCAAAAGGTACTTTTAGAGTTTGTATCTGCTAACCCTACGGGTCCTCTACACATTGGACACGCTCGTGGTGCAGTTTACGGTGATACTTTATACCGTCTGGCAAAACACCTTGGTTATGATATTACTGCTGAGTATTATGTAAATGATGCAGGAAATCAGATCGACTTACTTGGTCTTTCTATCCAGCTTTATGCAAGAGAGAACCTTTTAGGTGAAGATGTTGAGTACCCTGAAGCGTATTATCGCGGAGAGTATTTAGAGGGTCTGGCTAACGGTGCCGAAGCAAAATTCGGTCGTGAGATTTTTACGGATGAATCATGTCAAAAAGAGCTTGCAATGTGGGCTAAAGATGAAGTGATGAAGATTATCGTAGCAGATCTTGGCGATACAAACATCAAGTTCGATACTTTTGTATACGAGTCAACACTTTATGATGACTGGGACAGAGTAATGGCTAAGATGGGCGAGGGTGTTTACGATAAAGAGGGGAAAACATGGATCGCTTCAGAAGCTAAAGGTGATGAGAAAGACCGTGTTGTTGTTCGTGAAGACGGACGACCAACTTATCTTGCCGGAGATATTGTGTACCACAACCAAAAATTTGAGCGTGGATATGAGCACTATATTAACATCTGGGGAGCTGATCACCACGGATATATCGCACGTGTAAAATCTGCAATTGAGTACCTTGGGTATGATAGTGAAAAACTTGAAGTACTCCTTTCTCAAATGGTAAGTCTACTTAAAGACGGTGAGCCGTATAAGATGAGTAAACGTGCTGGTAATGTTATTCTTATGAGTGACATCGTTGAAGAGATTGGTGCAGATGCACTAAGATTTATCTTTGCAAGTAAGAAAAGTGATACGGCTTTAGAGTTTGACTTAAGCGAATTCAAAAAGCAAGATAGTTCAAACCCTATCTTTTACATCCAATATGCACATGCTAGAATCAAGACGCTTTTAGAAAAAGCAGAAGTATCGGCTGAAGATATTGCAAATGCTAGTCTGAAAAACTTAGGTGAAAATGCAGATACATTACTTTTTGATGCATTGCTTTTACCTGAGGTGATTGAAGATGCATTTAGTTCTCGTCAGATCCAAAAGCTTCCTGATTATCTAAAAGCACTTGCAGCATCACTTCACAAGTTCTATTACGATGTTCGTATCATCGGAACTGAAGATGAAGCAAAACTTCTTAAACTTCTTTCAGTAGTAGCTCTTAGTATCAAAACTGGTCTAGGACTAATGGGAATCGAAGCAAAAGACAAAATGAGTAAAGAGGAAGATTAATCCTCTTTTAGCTCAGGATAGAGTTTATAAACTTCCTTTAGATACATTTTCGGTACTTGTATAAGTATCGGATTTTTATCCTTATCTAACCACTTTATAACTTTCAACAGATCTTTTTCATTCATTGATGTACAACCGGCAGTTCCGGCATTTTTCGCTTTTTGTATATGGATAAATATACAAGAACCTCTTTTCTTGATCTGCTCATTGTTATGAATAACTACTACACCGTATTTATATTGATTGTCTTTTCGTTTCATATTTTCAAAACTTTTGATTCCCTCTGCCGAGTTCAAAAATCTATTGTAATATTTTGAATCACTCTCATCGACACAGATTAAGTTCTCATCGGCATAGAGATATGATAGATTTAACGAGAGCTCTTTTTCATAACCAAATGCAGAACCAAGTTTAAAAATACCTGCAGGGGCTTTTTTATCCCCCTCCATTTTTATCGGTTCATCACTTTTATGAGGAATTGTGATAATTCCCAGCCCCCAACCCAAACCATTCTTTCCAAGGTTTACATCTATGTTTTTAAAGACTAGTTTATCATCCTCATAAGCCCTAAGCTGTGCCTTTGAAGCATTGAAATCATCGGCAACTACAAGGAGTATTTGAGATGAAGAAAACAGTAGTGAACAGAAACTTAGAGTAATTAAGAAAACTTTTATCATAAAGTATGGTACTATTAGAAAGTTTTGATTTAAATAAAATTGGAAAATATGATGGGTATAACGATAAAACAAGCTACAGCTGATGACGCAAAGTTCTTGGCGCAAATGATATTAAAAAGTTCTCGTGCAGGTAAAAAGACGGGTCTATTCGACTTCTTATTTGAGATGAAACCTGAAGATGAGATCATCGCTAAACTGGAACAACTGACACAAACCGAGTCAAAAAGTCATTGCCATTATAAAAATTTTCTAATTGCCCAGATAGATGGAAAATGTGTAGGAACACTCTGTAGCTATGAACCTAGAATATCCAACAAAGAAACATTTATAAAAGCCCTGCAGGAGATAGGGTGTTGTGAAGATGCAAACAAAATTTTAGAAGCTTTTTACGATTGTAGTTTTGATGTAAGAAAAAGCACGTTAATGTTTGATTTTATGGAGGAGTTAGACGGTTTTGTAGATGTAGGAGTCTTAAAAGCTCTTATGCAAAAGTCACTTCTAACTGCTCGCCTTAAAGGGTATAGAAGAGCACAAACTATCATAGAGATAGGTTCACTCGAAACTGAGATGTTTTACAAAAAACTTGGCTTTATCTTTGTAGAACAAAAAGAGTGTGAAGGGTATAGAGAAACATTCGGGCGTAACGGGATTATGCTTTTTGAGATAGAGTTTTAGGATAGATTCATAGAACCTTCAATTCTCTCAATTATTCCTCCCCTTTTAGCAATTTTTTTAGCACTTTATACAAAAAATGTACTTCTCTCATTATTTGGTGCAATCTTTTTAGGTCTCTTCTTTATATACGATTTTTCTATTTTTGCAACTTTTAGCGGTGTTCTAGAACTCTTCACAACATTACTCTCCAAAGGGTGGATATTAAAAACTTTAGGGTTTGCTATTCTTGTTGGAAGCATTATGGAGATTTTAGAACGCTCTGGTGCGATCGGTTCATTTGTAAAATATATGACGGAAAAGCGTGCATTAGTAAACTCTCCCCGCTCGGCATTAATGATTAGTTACATTATAGGTGTAGTTATATTTATAGAATCCTCTATAACATCACTTATAGCAGGTGCTGTGGGAAAACCTTTGTGTGACAGAGAAAAGGTGAGTCGTGCAAAGCTTGCGTATGTGTGTGATTCAACATCTGCACCGATTAGCTCACTTATACTGTTTAACGGCTGGGGTGCTTTGCTTTTAGGGCTAATTATTACACAAATAGAAAGTGGGATGATAAAGGGTGACAGCGTATCTCTTTTAATCCATGCGGTTGTGTATAACTTCTACTCTATCAGTGCACTGATTGTGACTTTTGTAGTAGTTTGGTTTGGACTTTATACAAAAAGCATGGAAGAGTCACAAGTTTATAGACCAACTAATGCACACTTTTCCATAAGAAGTGCAGGTGCTTGGAGTATGTTGTTACCGATTCTGTTTTTAGTGTTCTCTGTATTTGGTTTTTTATATCTGACGGGTGATGGAGATATCTTAAAAGGGAGCGGTTCAAGCTCTATATTTTATACTACAGTATCGACGATGATATTTATGTTGATCTTGTATGTATTTATTCAAAACATGCCTTTTAAAAACTATCTCAAAGCCTCTTATCTAGGAGGAAAGAAACTTTTTCCGATTGCAATGGTACTTCTTTTTGCATTTGCAATAGGCGAGGTGACCAGTGAGCTCAAAACTGGGTTATATCTTGCTTCATTTGCAAGTGAAAATATCAATATTTCTCTGCTTGCAGGTGTGATCTTTATACTCAGCGGGATTATCGCTTTTTCAACTGGGACAAGCTGGGGGACTTTCTCTATTATGATTCCGATTGCAGTTCCTATGGCTGTAGCACTTGACGGGGATGTAGCTTTGGTTATCGGAGCTGTTATAAGCGGGGGAGTGTTTGGGGATCACTGCTCACCAATCTCAGACACTACGATCATCTCCTCACTTGCGAGCGGATGTGATGTAGTAGAACACGTTAAAACACAACTCCCTTATGCACTTTTGAGTGCTTTGATCGCATTGGTGTTTTTTATACTCTTTTCATTATAAAGAGGTGTATTTACTTCTATACTCTTTCTCGATCAGCGCTTTTAGTTTTTTCGCTTCCGGCGCTTTAGGATAGCGTTTTATGTACTCTCTGTAGAAGTTTATATTCTCTGAGCGTTTTGCTTCTCTGTAGGCCTCTTTTTCCTGAATACGGTTACGTTGCAGTGTAAGAGATTTATAGGCTAAATGTCCCTTTTTAACAGAGAGTTTCACCACAGGGATAAGACGCTCCTCTAAAAGTTTCTCTTTTAAATCTTGAAAGTTTTTTCGTTTTATTTTTAGAGCAATCTTTTTGTGAAAACTGTTTGTAGTTGAGTAGAGAATAGCTTCGAGTTTACCGGTTTTTTTATTGTAACGGATATCTTTGAACTTTGGATCCCCTAAGAGTGTTTTGGCTGTTTGTGTTGTAGAGCCAATGAGTTTATAAAGCTGTGCAAACTTCTCATCGAGAGAGAGTGAGCTATCGTAGACAATAGCATCTGCCTCAGAGCTTTTCTTTCGTACGGGAGTGATAAGTGATATCCCCTGAGCATGAGACAGTTTTTTTATGTAACTGCTTTGGACACCATTGTAGAGCTTTTTGTTTTTCTTGTATCCAAATGCACCGTTTGTACGGTATCCATCCTTTGCTTTGTATGTATAAAGCAGCGGCAAGTTCATCTTGACAATGTTCCCTTTGTTCCAAACAACCTGATAATACTGCTGATACTCTTTAAAAGGGTTGTTTCTTTGTAAATCTTGCAATGTTGGGATATCCCAACTGTTCTTAACCCCGTTAAGAGTTAAGTGTGAGAGTGAATCGTAACTCTGTTTTTGTGAATCACGTTTTGACTGAAGATATAGCACCATAGAGTTATTTTTACTAAAGAGGTAAGAGTTCCCTTTTTCTCTGAAGTTACCGCTATAGATGAGAGTGTTGAATTTAGCTCTGTTTATTTTCGGCCATTTCGATATAACCCCTATTGTTTTAGGGAGATACTCTGTGGGTTTATATTTCTCAACGTAGTCAACGTAAGGAGTAGGGAGTGCCCAGATCAGATCTGTTTTTTTATCGTAGAGTGTGTAGAACTGTTGGTTGTCAAACTTCCAGTTAAAAGTTTGGATGTTAAGTTGTTTGTGCAATTCAACTTTGTAAGTAAGAGGCTTGTCAATTTGTAGCCATTTGGTAAACTTTTGATACCCTTTTTTACTTACCTCGATCAGATAGTTCCCGGCATCGAGTTCTATACCGTCATAGTATTTTGGTTTTATATTTAGGATTTTAACAGTAGCACCTGAAGGTGCTATTACATGGAGTGATGGCTGGAGGGATTTTTTTGTTGTTGGTTGGAGCTCATGTTTTATCGGTTGGTCAACATGTATGACTCTCTCTTCTTTCGTACTGCATCCAGTGAAGAAAGTGAAAAGTAAAATAAAAACAAAAAAGCTCCGTACCATTTTAGTCTCCTAGATATAAATTAATAGAGTATCTCATATCCTCATCAAGATTTTCCATGCTTTTTAGCATCCAGCGAAGATATTGCGGATCTTCAGCGGCTACCTCTTGAAGCATTCTTCCTCTGTATTTTCCAAATCGGAATATTTTTACAAGGATAGGTTCTTTTGTAAGTGCAACCATCTTCTCAACAGGGTTTTCATTTGGAAATTTTGCTTGAACCGCTTTTCTAAGCTCAGTTAAAAAGAGTTTTAAAACTAAAACATCTCCGATCGCATCGTGCGCTTTTACCTCAATGCCCAGAGCATCCGCTTCTTGTTTCTCTTGTTTGTAAAGACCCATTTTGTAGCGGAAGTATTGAAGTCTATGTGCATCTTCATCTTCAAAGATATGTTTAGCTACACGAAGAGTGTCGATCAGTTTCATCTGTAAATTAAAACCCTCTTTTTGAAGCATTCCAATGTCAAAAGGAGCGTTGTGGATGATCATGTAGTTATCGGGAGTATTGAGCTCCAATAGTTTTTGATATGAAGCCATATCCGTACATTTTGGTTTTCCCTCGATCATCTCGGGAGTGATACCGTGAACCTCCATGGCAGGGTATTTGATCTCTATATCGCTTGAACAAAACTCGTTATAAACCTCTATCTCTTTGCCGCCGAGTACTAAATATCCTAACTGAATAATGCGATCGAGTTCATCTGTCCCTGTTGTTTCCGTATCTAATATTATATATTTTGCCATTAAAGTCTCTCTATTTTTTTCTTTCAAATTCTGCTGTAAATGTTTTTGTAGTATTTGCTTGAACCGTAAGGGTAAATGTAACAAAATTTCCCTTAGTATAACTGTATTTTTCCCGTGAAAAAACTTTTGCTCTTTTATCTTTACTAAAAGGAACACGGATTATTACGGTTTTTTGCTTATCTGAACTGTTTGTTACGGCGTATTTGATCTTGGCACTTAGAAGATGTTTTCTCTCTTGTCGCTCGATCAGTGTTTGGAGTACTTTAATGTCAAACTCTTTGCCGATGGCGAGATCTATTTGAGTATTTTTAGGAGTGTGTGAAATTGAACTCTCCCCTAAAAGGATACTCTGTCCCTTTAGTTTTGAGTAAACTCTAACAGTCCCTTTTGGGAGCGGCTGGTTAAGCTCTTGAACAACTACATGCTGAATCACGTCATGTTTTGTTTCCCCTTTTAGGTGTAGCGGATTAAAGAGCCGGGCTACATACTCTTTGTGAAACTTCATATTTTCAAGTGACAAAAACTTGATCTGCGTTTTTTCATTGTTTGCCAGATCAACTTTGAAAGGGACATTGTAGTGGTGGTATCCCTCAAACGACTGGTGTTGTACGCTTGTGTCCATCTCGGCTGCGGCCAAAGTTTTGTAGCGTACGGGTTGAGGCTTGTTTACAAAGTTTACATCACCCGCTATAAACGAGAGTGAAGTGTCGTGAAACGCTTTTCCCGAACGGTTATTGACACTCAGCCAGCCGCTTAAATCTACTGCACTCTTGTGAATGTTGAGAATGTAATTACTAGTGAGTGAAATGTTGGAGATGAGGTACTCTAGCTCAAGAGGAGCTTTTATGTTTTTAGAGCTTTTAACATTCCAGACAAGTGAGGGTTTTGTGATCAGGGTTTTTGGGATATCTTTGAAGATGATATTTTCAACTTTTACGGGGATGATCTGGTTTTGTTTTGTCTTTACCAAAGCGCGTGAGCCTTCTACAGAGAGGAGTGTCGCTTTTTTTGTTTTATCTTTATCTGTTTTAAATGTCACCTCTTTAGCTATGTGGGCATCCAACATTTTTCTAAGGGAGAGTTGATCGTAACGATACTGCTGCGAGTAAAGAGTTACCCCTTTTGGAAGTTTTATGTTGACAGAATCGGTGTTGATGCTGTTTGCAACATTGTCGTAGACGATCAGAGTGTCGTTGCGGTTTAGTTTGAGATCTCTTGCCTCATGTACAAGCGCACGGTTAGAGTTGTAAACAACGAGTGAAGAGTTTGTCGGTTCAGTTGAAAGCGTAGCACCAAAACCCAGAGATGAAAGAAGTAAAAGTGATGTGAGAGTTTTCATAAGAGTACCCTTTTAAATAAAATATTTAATGATACTCTTTTATGAAAAATTTGTCTAAAAGTATTTTTGGGTGTTTTTATAAAATAGAGATAAGTAGATCCCAAAGGCTATGAGACTAGCGCCCAATAGATGGTAGGAGTGTAAACTCTCTTTTAAAAAAATTGAAGCTAAAATGATACCGAAGATCGGCATAAGGTGGGTAAACTGTGCCGTTTTTGATGCACCTATTTTCTCTATGCCGTAATGCCATAAATAGTAAGAGGAGATCGATGCAAAAATAGAGACATACAAAAAAACAGGGTAGTTGTTTTGCAACACTTCCAGCTCTTGTTGAAACGAGTAGCCTTGATAGAGATAAAACGGCAGCAAGACTATCAAACCTATTGCCACGGTTGTAGAAAAATACTCAAAATCATTAAGATCTTTTGGTTTGTACTTGAGTAAAACAGAGTATAAAGCCCACGATAATGAAGTGATGATAATGAGAATATCCCCTTGATTAAACTCCAGAGTCAAAATATTTGCAATGTCGGCTTTGAGTATTAAAAATATTACGCCGAGGGTTGATAGTATGATCCCCGTAGTTTGGTAAAACTTTATCTTTTGTTTTAAAATAAAGAAAGAGAGAACAAGCACTAAGATCGGAACAGTCGAGTTTATGATCAGGGCATTTGTAGAAGTGGTGAATGTAAGTCCGTAGTACAACAGGGTATTAAATGTCGTGATCCCAAGTATTGCCAGCACTGTTAGAATTGTAAAATTTTGTTTTAGAGAATGGATGATTTTTTCGTGTCTGATGATTAAAATCGGAGATACCATCAAAAAAACAAAAAACCATCTAAAAAAAGCTAATTCCATAGGTGTTATGTCGTCTTTGACAAATCTCCCGAGTACAAAGTTTACAGACCAAAATAGTACACATAAAGTTATTAAAAAATAGGTTTTGATTTATTGCTCCTTAAAATTATGAAAGAGATATTTGTAAGTTTTAGTTGCGTAATTATACCTGCTTTAACTATGCGGAAATCTAACATTTTGGTAGAAAAGAATTTTCATAAGAGTACATTTTTTAATAAAGTATTTAATGATACTCTTTTATGAAAAATTTGTCTGAAGTAATAATTTTTTTCGGAGGCTAAACTATACTGTTTTTATGTCTGTTCTGTACTTGACGTCTCATGCAATATATTGTTTCTATGTTCCCAAAATTCATATAAATTGTATTTAGTCTTAATTATAAGCTCTATGATTTTTTGTAAAGATTCTTCTGTGAATTGTACATATTCTTGTTGCATACCATTTTTTGACATTCTAAGTTTTACAAAAGCATATCCCTCTTCGTTCGTACTTTCCCAATTAGCATGTGCTACAAGATTACGTAACTTAGCAGATTCTTTTAAATCGTTAACAAGTTGCTCATAACCTATAAGATTTTTATCTAAAGCAATTTGAAAATCATCGCAAAATCTTTTCAATAAGTCTACTTTTGCAGAAAAGCTCATTTTACTTAAAACAATTAAACCTGTAGAATCGGTTCGGTCTGTAAATCTTTCGCAAAGTACTGAATCTAAAGAACTTTCCAAAGAATTGAAATACATGATAATTAATCCAATAAATGGAATTGCATTTTCCAAATATTCTTCAGCTTTTTCTTCATCATCAATTTCATGATAAAGATGTTGCATAAAATCTGTAAGTTTTGTTTTCATATAGTCAAAATTCCTTTTGTGAGATAACTGTTGTATTAGAACTATTATATCTGTCATAGCTTGATTTTATCTATATAAAATAGAAAACTCACTACACTTATACCAAAAAAGTAGGGCAGATTAGTGATCGAAAATCCTTTGACATATTTACTTATACTTTCTATTTTGGCAAGTGGATTTTACTTTTTGGAAGAGAAGTCAAAACACAAGATCTTTACCTTCCTTCCCTCTGTTGTAATGATTTACGCTTTTTCCATGTTCTTGGCAAGTATGAATGTTTTTGCACAAAACGATGCGATCCACGATATCTATAAACTTGCAAAAACAAACCTGCTCCCTGCAATGCTCTTTTTAATTCTTTTGCAGGTTGATTTAAAAGATTTTATAAAACTTGGACGTAAACTTCTCATCGCCTATCTGCTGGCGGTGGTCTCGATCGCAGTCGGTTTTATGGCAGTGGTGTATCTTTTTGGATTCGATGAGACGATCGCAAGCTCTTTTGGCGCCTTGGCTGGAAGCTGGATGGGCGGTACGGCAAATATGGTGGCGGTCGGTTCGGCTCTTGGTGTGAGTGAAGATGCTTTTGCGTATGCACTTGTCGTTGACAGTGTAAACTATACGATCTGGGTAGCGTTTTTACTCTTTTTAACTCCCTTTGCATCTTATTTTAACCGTTGGAGCAAAGCGGACGATAGTGTTGTGACTATGAATGGAATCGGGTGTTCATGTACAGTTGGTGCAAAGCGTTACTGGTTTTTGGTTCTGCTTGCGATCTTAGTCTCTTTTGTCACTCAACTTTTGGCAACACAGTTTACTATTTTAAATTCTACTACAACCATAGTGGTACTCGCTACCCTTTTTGGGATCCTCGGTTCCTTTACAAAACTAAGAGAGGTTGGAGGCTCAAGCGAGATCGCAACGACAATGCTCTACATCTTGGTAGCACTTATAGGTTCGCAGGCGGTAATCGAGAGTTTTTGGAGTGTGGGCTTGTATGTTCTTGCAGGGTTTCTAATTTTGGCTATCCATTTTGTACTTATGGCACTTGGGGCAAAACTTTTTAAACTCGATCTTTTTTCGATCGCAGTGGCGTCACTCAGCAACATCGGCGGTGTAGCCTCGGCTCCGATCCTTGCTGCAACTTACGATAAAAAACTTGTAGGTGTGGGAGTGCTCATGGCGATCATGGGTTACATCATTGGAACTTTCGGAGGTCTTTTTGTGGGAAATATTTTAGTGGGGATGGCGCAGTGAAGATAGTAAGCATTACAACAACAAGGGAGAGGATCCCTTTAAAAACTCCGTTTGTAACAGCTCTAAGAACTGTGTATGATGCGGAGTTTATACGGGTGAAAATTGTGTTTGAGAGTGGGAGTGAGAGTTTTGGAGAAGCTCCTGCAACCAAAGCGATCACTGGGGAAGATTTAGAGAGCATTGAGCAAAACATCAAAGAGCTCACTCCTTTACTCCTTGGGCTTAATCGTGCAGAAGCTCTGCAAACTCTACATACTTCTTCGATCGGCTCCTCTTCAAAAGCGGCAATAGATATGGCACTTTTTATCCAAGAGACCATCAGCAACAGTGAGCCGATAGAGACAGATATTACGATCTCGCTTGGCAGTAAAGAGGAGATGTTAAATGAAGCACGTATTGCACAAGAGCGGGGGATAAAACTCTTTAAAGTAAAACTCGGCAAAGATATAGAGCATGCCATAGAGGTAACGCAGAGTTTGGCTGCAAAGTTCCCCGAGCATCAACTCCTCATAGATGCAAATCAGGCGTGGAGTGTTGCGCAGAGTTTGGAGTATATCGAGGGGGTAAAAGATCTAAGCTCTATAGCTTTGATCGAACAACCTGTGATCGCAAAAGATCTAGAAGGGTTAAAAAACATCTCGCAAAATTCACCCATTCCGATCTTAGCCGATGAAGCGGTATTTAGTTTTGAAGATGCGAAACATATTCACCAAAACGGTATTGCAGAGATGATAAATATTAAACTGATGAAGTGTGGTGGTGTAAGTCAGGCTATAAAGATTTTGGAGTATGCAAGGGAGCATAACATAACGTGTATGCTCGGTTCAATGATCGAAGGTCCCATCTCGATTAATGCAGCTGTGCAGCTCGCTTTTAACTACAGAGATGTGATCAAGTTTGTCGATCTTGACAGCCCGCTGCTCTATAAAGAGCCCTCAGAACTGCTTAGTTTCCATTTCGATCGGGGTGAGGTTTTTGTGCGATAAAGCGCAGCCAAAGAAACCCACCCAGACCTGCTAGAAGCGAAGCAGTTAAAATAGCTATTTTTGCTTGAAAGATGTAAGAGGCATTACCGTAAAAAGCGAGTTCGGCTACGAAGATACTCATCGTAAAACCTATTCCGCCCAGAAGTGAAACCCCAAAAACCTGACTCATAGAGCTGTTGTCCGGAAGTTGAGCTATCCCCAGTTTTGTAGCGATGTAAGAGACTCCCGCTATTCCTAAAACTTTACCAAACACTAACCCTAAAATAATCCCTAAAGAGATAGGCTGCAGCAGTGCTTCATCCACTTCGGCAAAGTTGATGCTGATACCCGCATTTGCAAGGGCAAAAAGGGGAATAACAAGTAAACTCACAGGAAGATGCAGCACCTGCTCTAACCTTGCAGAAGGTGATTGGATAGAGTCGATCTTCTCAGACATATTGATAAGAAGTGCTTTTTGTTTCTCATGCAAAGAGTAGTCTGTTGCAACAGGATAGTTGTCGTACTCGTTTAGGTTGTTTTCCATATGGTGGGTAAAGTCATCTGGAGTGTATTTTGGTTTTGAAGGGATCGCCATTGCCGCTATAACACCTGCGATCGTTGCGTGCACACCCGATTCGAGCATGAAAAACCATAAAAACATACCTACAAGAAAGTATGGAAGTATTGCATGGATACCAAATCTGTTAAATATAACCATTATTAAAAAGCTGATTCCAGCCAGTACTAAAGGAAGCAGATGTATTTGATCAGTATAAAATACTGCGATCACAACAACGGCACCCAAGTCATCTACAATGGCAAGGGCAATTAAAAAAGTTACAAGTGACGGAGATACACGTTTGTTTAGTAAAACAAGCGCACTAATGGCAAAGGCGATATCTGTCGCCATCGGGATTCCCCAGCCGTTTTGACTTGGCAGACCGCTGTTTATATAGATGTATATGAGTGCGGGTACAATCATCCCGCCAAGAGCAGCAAGAATCGGAAGAATTGCGACACGTACGTTTGAGAGCTCACCTACTAGTATATTCCTTTTGATCTCAAGACCGATTAGAAAGAAAAATATTGCCATCAGGCCGTCGTTTATCCAGTGGTGAATAGTGTGTGAGAGTTTCCAGTCACTAACATTGAACGATATTTTAAGATGGAAAACATCTTTATAAAATTCATAAAGGGGAGTATTTGCCAGTATAAGTGCAACTATTGTCATAAAAACGAGGATAATACCCGTTGTCGTTTGTGCATGAATAAAGTGTTCAAGCGGAGTCGCCACCTTTTGAAATGTCTTTTCCCACGGTGCATAAAGTTTCATATATTTCCTTGTAAAGTTTTGCAAAAAGTCTTAATTCTTAATTATAGCAACTATTTGCGAGTTTATATAAAAGTATGGAAAAAACTGCTGTATAATCCTTTTATGAATTTAGAGAATCTGAAAAATCAAACTATTTTATTGCTTGGAAAACCGAGAGCTTTTAACGAGGAGGAGTTTCTTTCTCAACTTAAAACTCATAATATTGAGCTGACTAGAGAGCTTGAGGATAATGTTCGTTTTATTATAGAGGGGAGAGTTCTAAGCCCTTACGAGCAAAACTTTTCCGATGAGTTGTATGAGATGAAAAAGTTTGAATTTGTCTCTATAGATGAACTCGAAAAACTCTTAGCTGAGGAGATCGATGATAACGTACTTTTGATGAGTCTGAAACTCTCACATGACCGTGATCGAATGAAGAGTTTTCTGCAAAACGGGTGTATAACTGACGGGCTCTTTTTTAAACTGCTAAAGAGTTACAAATGGGGCGGGGAAGATTTCTTTGAAAACGATGATAACCGTGACGTAACGGCGGCACTCATTGAGCGTTTTTATGAGAATATAGAGCGTAACCACAATGTACAGTTTGCGACAACGGGTCTAATCCATCTTATATCTCAGACGAAAGATGAAGAGTTGCTTGAAGCGATTAGTGATCTTGAGCCTATCAAGTTTCATCCAAAGATAAAAGTTATTTTAGCGACTCATCCTAACACGCCTAAAAAGGTTTTAAAACGATTTTTAAAAGAGGGTGACGATGAGGTTTTAGAAGTGATCTACTCTAACGTCAACCTCGATAAGATGATCGCAAAGAGCTTGATAGATGAAGCAGATATCGCGAAAAAGATAGCGGCAAACATAGCCCTTGATGATGAGCTGTTTAGATTGTTAGAAAACTATTCGGATCAGCTCGCAAAAAACACTACTCTAACTGAGGAGATGCAGCAAAGCTTATTTGATATGTCTGAAGAGAGTGTTGATGAAAATCTGGTACAAAACAGCAGTGTAAAGGGAGAGCTTTTAGAAGAACTCTATCAAAAATCGGCTCATCTGCAACGTTACATTTTAGAGAACAATTCGACACCAAAAGAGATTTTAGAGAGTGCTTTTGAAGATGTTAACAATCATCTCTCACTTGCTAAAAATATTTCCACTCCACAAGAGATACTTACGAAACTTTATGAATTGGGTGATGCCGAAGTGCTGTTAGAGCTTGCAAAAAATGAAAACACACCGGTTGAACTGCTTTACCAAATGCAGTTAGACAGCAGATTTGAGAGGGCTGTAAGAACAAACGAGGCCTTTGGAAAACATATTCAGACAGAAAATATAGGATGGTTATGAAAGCGACAAATTTAGTAAAATCATTAACGGCTTTGATCGAGAAAAAAGTACCTACATTTCTTTGGGGTGCTCCTGGGATTGGAAAATCTTCCATAGTGAGAGAGATAGCAGAATCTCAAAATGTTGGTTTTATTGACCTGCGTCTGGCCCTAATGGACCCGACAGATCTCAAGGGAATTCCTTTTTACGATAAAGAGAGTCATACGGCACTTTGGGCACCGCCTGCATTTCTACCAAAAGAGGGGGAAGGGATACTCTTTTTAGATGAGTTAAACTCCGCTCCTCCTGCTGTGCAGTCTTCTGCATACCAGTTGATCCTCGATCGTAAGATCGGAGAGTATGAGCTACCTGAAGGCTGGGCGATCGTAGCTGCAGGAAACCGTGAGGGTGATCGCGGTGTTACATATAAAATGCCTTCCCCTCTTGCAAACAGATTTGTGCACTTTGAGCTAGAAGTGGATGTGGATGACTGGAGAGAGTGGGCGTATAAAAGTGAGATAGAACCGAGCATCATTGCCTATATCTCATACAAAAACGAACACCTTTTTACCTTTGATCCTAAAAACGATACAAAAAGTTTTGCCACTCCGAGAAGCTGGGAATATGTAGATAAGATTATGAAAGCGGAGATCACTTCTGATGTGATACTCGATACGCTAAGCGGTGCGATCGGAAAAGATGTGGCAGTTGGCTTTTTGAGCTTCGTAAAAGTGATGGACAAACTGCCTGATATTAACAAAATCCTTGAGGGGAATAGTTCTGAGTACCCTGAAGAGATCGATGTGCTTTATTCACTTGCTTCAGCTCTTGTAAGCGGTATATTAAAAGATGAGAGTAAGTTAGAAAATCTTTTAAAATATACACTTGAACTTAAAGGGGAATTTGCCGTTATGATCGTACAAGACTTGCAAAGAAACGGCATAACTATGGAGCATAGCCCTGCATTTAAAGAATGGGTACAGAAGTTTTCTTATCTGCTAGCATAATATGAATATACAAGAAAAGATTTCACAAGCCAAAGCAAAACTTTTAGTAGAGTATCCTTACTTTGGTACTCTTGCTTCAAAGATCTCATTAGAACTTAATGATGATCTAGAGAGTTTCAAGTCTGACGGTAAAAAGATTGAGTATCGCGAAGAGTATCTTTCAGATCTTGAGCTTAGTGAGATAGAGTTTATCTTGGCAAACGGTGCCATGCACAAGGCTCTAGCTCATGAAAACCGCAAAGGAGATCGAAGCGGTTGGTTATGGCGAATGGCTACAGATATAGCGATTAATGATATGCTTCTTGAAAACGGTCTTGATATGCCTTATGGTGCAGAGTATAGAAAACGGTTTGCAGGGATGTATGCCGAAGAGATTTATGCCGAGTTAAAAGATGATATCTTACGCGATGATGAAGATCTAGAGTATGAAGCGGATGATGCCGACGATGTTGAGAAAAAAGATGAAGAGCAAAAGCAGGAGCAGCAACAGCAACAAACTGAAGAGGAACTGCAAGAGGAGATACTTCAAGAGCAGTTGATGGCGGAAGAGGCGATCTCTCTTTTGGAGCAAAAGTTTCAAAGCGGTGAAGCTCCTGAATCTATAGAGCGTTTTTTTGATATAAGTGGCTTTGGAAAGATAAACTGGCGTGATGAGCTTAGAGATGCGATCGATAAATATTATAGAGATGACTACACTTTGCTTCCACCTTCAAAAAAACTGTTGTATCAGGGGATCTACCTTCCATCAAACATCTCAAACACTTTTAAACTTGTGATTGCCATTGACTCCTCCGGCTCGATCGATGAGGAGCTGTTAAATCAGTTTTTGAGCGAAGTGAACTTTTTGATGGAGCATGTACAAAACTATGAGATTACTCTTATAGTGTGTGACGATATGATCCACTCACACCAAACTTTTTACAGCGGAGAGCCTTTAGAAGTAAAAGTTGTAGGGAGTGGGGGGACTGATTTTCGCCCTGTATTTGAGTTTATCGAGCAAAATATAGATGAGGTGAAACTGTTGCTTTATTTTACTGATCTCGACGGTATTTTTCCTAAAGAGGAACCAAATTATGAAGTGAAATGGGTCTCTCTAAAAGAGAGTGAAATCCCATTTGGAGAGCTGAACTTACTCGAAGACTAAGAGGTTTTTGCCTGAGTGTTTTGCTTTATATAAAAGCATATCTGCTTCGTTTAGGTTCTCTTCAATGCTCTCGTCCGTATTGTATAGAGTTGCACCGAGTGAAATTGTAAACTTGATACTTTTTTCTTTGTCGATTTTAATAGTAGCGAGTTCCACTTCTGAACGGATCGCTTCATAGATATCTGCTGCAGTGTCTCTGTCGATATCTTTTAAAACTACACAAAAATCCTCTTCGCTGATTCGTGCTACGATATCGCTTGCATTTGTTCCACTTTGTAGGATATTTCCAAGGGCTACAAGCACTTTATCTCCAACTTCAGAACCGTATGTATCATTAAGGTGTTTAAAGTTGTCAATGTCGATAAGAGCAATTGCGAGCTTTATCTCATCCTCTTGAATATCCTCTAGGAATTCATTCATTAGGTTGTAAAAATTTCGTTTGTTATAAAGACCTGTAAGGTGATCTCTGTTTGCGTACTGAGTTATCATCTGTATATTTTCCAACGCTTCGATCGAGTTGGTAATACGGCATGAAAACTCCTCTTTTGAGAAAGGTTTTTTGATGTAGTCGTTTGCCCCGTTTTTTAGAAAAAGTGCATTGATATCATCTGAATCGTTACCCGATAAAGCTACTACTGAGAGTTGATCTTTCGGGTATGTTTTTCTGATCTCTTTTGTGAGCTCTAAGCCGTTCATTACAGGCATATTGTAATCAGTCAGAACTAAAGAGATGTCCGGATTTACGTTGAGTATCCCTAAAGCTTCCTCACCGTGGGCTACAGTGATAACATTAAAGAAATGATTTTCAAGCATAGTTTTCATCTGGTTTCTAAATACAAGAGAATCATCTACTACTAAAATTTTATGTTGCTGGTTTTGACGGAGCCTTTTAATAGTATTGATAATATACTCGATATCGTTCATACCACTTTTGTTTACATAGTCAATAATGTTTTTCTCAAGCATTTTCTGTCTGAAATCTTTGTCGATATTAGCGCTTAAAACAAGTACATGGTTTTTGTTTTTTAAAGCGTAGTCGATCACCTCTCCATCGGGAGCATCCGGAAGATTTACATCTAGAACCGTAACAAAGTATTTATACCCTTTTAAAAAGAGTTTCGCCTCTGCTAATGTAAAAGCGGTATCAACTTCCATATCTAAAGCGAGTGAGAGCTTTTTTGCTATGAGTTTTGCGAGTGATTTGTTATCTTCAACGATTAGTATTTTTTGTTTTTCCATTATTCTACTACCTTTTCAACTTTTACAACACGTGCAATAATAAGAATGATTAGCCAAGCGAGCACCATTGTTATAAACGTATGACTGAAGAAATGATCCCCTATGATCATTTTGTACAGACCCATACTCCAGCCGATAACAAGTGCTACCCCAATTGTGAAGTATTGGTCTTTTCTCTTTTTGAATAAAAAAGCCAAACTCAGCAGTGCGAAACCACCACTTGCATGACCCGCAGGCCAACACTTTAGCTGATGTCCGCGAGAAAGAACTTCCTCGGGATAGTTTTCCCATACTTTTGTTTCAGGGTAAAGTCCGCCGTATTGGATCACGTCTCTTGGACAAGGCATATTTGTATTTGATTTTAAAAGCCCTGTGATTGAGGGTACCATAATGGCAGCTAGAACAACAACCAAAATACCTCGTCTTGATTTTCTGACAAGTGTACTCACTTTGTAAAAGGCAAGTGAGAATAAAAATAAAACACTGATAAGGATAAGAAGTTTTTTGATCCCGTCATAAAAAATAAATTTATAAGGCTCTACATTGGGTGAGAGGATCCAATGTTTTTCACTTAAGTTATAAAACATATCTTGAAGATATAGATCAAAACCGCTAAGACCAAAAAAAACTATGCTAAAAACTAGCAGGGAAAAAGTAAAAAGTATATTTTTAGTGCTTGCCATTGAAGACATCCAGATCTTTGTCGTACGCTTCTGTTTTTACTTTAAAGATACCGAGCATTGAGTGAAACAGGTTGTCTTGAGTAAATTTTTGCTCTTTTACAGCTTCTATTTTTTCCATATTTACATCTTGTTTCATTTGCTCGCCAAACCACATAAATGCACCAATGTGTGTTTGTGCATCAGGGGCCATAAAGTACGGCAGACCGTGAAGATATACACCACCTTCCCCGAGAGATTCACCGTGGTCACTCATGTAAAACATTGCCGTTTTATAATCTTTGTCATATTGTTTCAAAAATGAAATTGTTTTTGAAAGGAAAAAGTCTGTATATAACAATGCATTATCATAAGCATTTTTGATCTCTTCTTGTGTACACTCTTCAAGTTGGTTTGTTTCACATACAGGTGTATATTTTTCAAACTCTTTTGGATAGCGTTTGTAGTATGCCGGACCGTGGTTACCCATTTGGTGCAGTACAATAAACATATTTTTGTCTTTGTTTTTCTCAATGAAGTCATCAAGTCCTATAAGCATACCAATATCACGACATTCACCGTCCTCTGTACAGATTGTGTTAAGTTTATTGGATTTATAGTTCTCATAAGGAACTCTTAGCGCCATCCCTTTGGAGTCTGAGTTGTTATCACGCCATAAAACTGCTATGTCATCTGTATGTGCAAGTACATCTAAAATATTTTCGTGTGTGATCCCTTTTTTGTATGAATATTCATCTCTCTCAAACGGAGAGAACATACAAGGTACAGATTCTGCCGTTGAAGTTCCACATGAAAATACATTTGAGAAGTTGATAATATCCTCTTTGCTTAAACGTGGATTTGTCTCTCTTTCATAACCGTTGAGTGAAAAATGATCAGCACGAGCCGCTTCACCCACTACAAAGATTACAAGTTTTTTAGTTTCGTTTGCATCCCCTTCGATCTTCGCATCTTCACCTAACGGTTTTACAATGATAGGACCCGAGTTAAATGTTTTATTGATGTATTTTCCAGTTGAATAGATCCAGTATGGAGGATTTGTAGAGTAACGAAGCGGTTTATGCTCACGGAAAAACGATGTGTAGTGTTTAGAGAAGATAAACACAGAGAGCAGTACAAGTGCTAACGCACCAAACACAGTTACGATCTTTGCAAACATCTCTTTTTTAAACGAACCGTATTCGATCTTTGATTTATAGACTAAAAATGCCGGTAGCAAACCTAAAAAGATAAAATAAAGAACCTGTTTGATACTAATAAGATCAAGTGTTTCAGCCATATCTGTCTGCATCATATTTCTGATCATAGTGTCGTCTATAACGACTTTGTATGAATTCATAAAATAGTTTGTCATTGATGAGACAATAAGGATGAGGATAATGATAGGTTTAAGTGTGTATTTGGAACTTACCAGTGTTAAAAGCAAGCTTGTAACTGCAAAGAGTACAACTGCCAAAGAGATTAAAAACCCTGAATTTGAAAAGTTGAAAGGGTACACTTCTAACACATTGTGAAAAAAAGCGTAGTTGTCAAAAAGGACTAAAAAAAGTGCCGTAAAAAGTATGAGTTTTGTTTGTGTAAGTGCTTTGATAATGGTTTCCTTCATTGAACTGTTTGTAAAACAATATAAATTTTTGAAATTGTAGCAAATTTAAACAAATACTTGCTACTCTTGCACTTATGAAAAGTGAAGTAACGGGTCTGCTTGAATCAGGAAGTAATGTTTTTTTAACGGGTGGGGCCGGAGTTGGTAAAACTACGATCACGCAAGAGGTGATCAAACATTATGAAAGTGAGGCAAAAAAAGTTGCAAAACTGGCCTCTACAGCAATGGCAGCTACCCTTGTGGGTGGGCAGACACTTCACAGTTTTTTTGATTTTGGAATTGCAGGCTCTTTAGAGGAGTTGGAAAAAAACGGCAAACTGGAACCGAAGAAGAAGTTAAAAAAACTTATAAACTCCCTTACACTTATTGTGATTGATGAGATCTCTATGGTTAGCAGCTCTTTGATGGAGATGGTTGCCTATCGCTTGGAGCAGTGTGAATTTGAAGGCTCTGTTTTGGTAGTCGGGGATTTCTTGCAATTGCCGCCTGTGGTTAGAGGCTCGCAAAGAGCAGAGTTTGCTTTTGAATCGCCATCTTGGGATGAATTGGATTTTAAAGTTGTTGAACTTACACATATCTACAGAACCGATGATCAGAAATTTATAGAGCTTTTAGGGCATGTACGTTTCGGCTATGTAGATGAAGATGTCCATAACCAGCTTAATCATTATATAAAACCGCTTCCAAATGAACTCAATAACTTTACCTTTTTGTTCGGAAAAAATATCTCCGCTTCACAGCACAATAAAAATCAGCTGGAAAATATTGAAGGGGAGCTTTACTCTAAAGAGGCACAGGTAATTAAACACAAAACAAGTGTTAACGATAAAGAGGTAGAGAGATTTTTTGATGATGCCAGGATTGAAAAAGAGCTGGAACTAAAGATCAATGCCCCTGTACTTTTTACAAGAAACGCTTGGAACTACTATAACGGTGAGCGCGGCGTGATCGTAAACATAGATGAGCAGTATCTTTACGTACAAAAATCTGACGGACGTGTAGTGAAACTGGAAACGGTTGCACAAAGCAAATCGCAGTGGGTTGAAAAAACGATAAACGGCAAAAAAGAGATGGTTGAGGAGAGCAGTTTTTCAATCTATCAGTATCCTGTAAAACTTGCCTTTGCGATCACCATTCACAAGTCGCAAGGGATGAGTATTGAAAACCTGATCATAGATACAAGGCAGATATTTGCCCCATCACAGTTTTATGTAGCGCTCTCAAGAAGTTCTAATCCAAATAATCTTATACTGATCGCACCAAATACACAATGGTATAATCTTGCTTTTGTAGACCCTCAAGCACTCGCATTTGTTAAACAAGGTTCAAAATGTTAAGACAACTCGATAACGGCATACTCTACATGTTGCTCTCAGCACTTATCTCGGCACTCAACGGTGCACTTACAAAAATACTCGCAGATGATATGTCGGCTTTGGAGATAGTGTTTTTTAGAAATATGATTGGAATCTTTTTAATCCTTTATGCACTTAGACATACCCCGCCTAAACTCAGCGGTGGAAGTTTTCATCTGCTCTTAACACGAGGCTTGTTCGGGTTTTTGGCAATGATTCTCTTTTTCTACACTATTACGACTATCCCTTTAGGCGAAGCAATAACGCTCAATAAAACCTCACCGTTTTTTGTCACAATACTTGCTTTTTATCTTCTGGATGAAAAACTGAGTCCTATGACACTTTTAGCACTGCTTATCGGTTTTTTAGGGGTGATTTTAATAGTAAAACCTTTTGGTATGAGTTTATCGTATGAACATATCTTGGGAGTATTCGGCGGTTTTTTTGCAGCAGCTGCGTATACTACTATTAAGAGGATCAAAGATATTTACGATTCAAGGGTGATAGTTTTATCGTTTGTAGGGGTGGGGACAATTCTTCCAAGCTTACTCTTTTTGGCAGCTCCATATATAACGGCACCTGAGTCGATAGCTTTTCTATTTCCCGAGTTTATAATGCCAAGTAGTTTCAAACTGTGGGCTTTAATAGCTTTTATGGCGTTGATCTCTACACTCTCACAATGGCTCCTTACAAAAGCGTACAGTGCAAAAAAATTAAGTGTCGTAGGTGTGATCAGTTATACAAACATCCCCTTTGCGATCGGATTTGGATTTTTACTTGGGGATGCTTTTCCGGACAATTTAACATTTTTAGGAATAGCACTGATTATTTTTGGCGGTATATTGGTTGGGAGAAAAAAGAGTTAATTTTTTGGTATCATAGTTCAATTAAAAGGGTGCATATAATGTTAGATAAAAAGCTCATAAAACAAACTCTTCAAGAGATCAAACTATTAAGAGAAGAACTTTTTCATGCTCGATCCAAGCTCTCAGATAATGAAACACATTTCAAAAGTTTACTCAATTTAGAACATTATATGATCCTACGTTCTAAAGACAGAACAGAACTGCAAGAGAAACTTTTTTTACTTTCACTCTCATCTTTAGGACGCTCATATGCTCATGTCGCAGCCAGTATAGATACTCTTTATGACCAATTGAGTTGTTGGGCAGATAAAAAAAGTATCTCTAAGAAGAAGATGAAGAGCTTTCTCCATATCAGTATATCTGAGTCAATTACAGAATCTTCAAAAAATGCAGCAGCTCTTTTTGGCGGAGATGTCGCAGCAAAGCTCAGTAAACAAAAAACAGCAGTGATGGTCACACTTCCTTCACATGCTACTGAGAATGACGGCGCACTTATTAAGGAACTTGCATCAGAGGGTGTACAGGTATTGCGTATCAATACGGCACATGATGATCTAAGTGTATGGAAAAAGATGGCTGCTGTAGTTGAAAAGATCAACCAAAGACGTAAAATTGAGGAGAAGATCAGAATATTTGTCGATCTTGCAGGACCAAAGATTAGAACAGGTGCGATACAAAGGTTGTCCCTGCCGGTGAAGATAGGGAGCAATAAACATCAAAGTGAAGTACTTTTATCTACTACTCAAAGCACTATGCCACAAAGTCGTGACCCTTTTACTTTAGAGAAGATACCGGCAAAGATAAAGATTGATGAAGAGCTCTTTAGTGAATTAGAACTTGGAAAAACAGTTACACTTTATGGTGTAGATGGGAAAAAAGCTCGAATAAAAATTATAGATGTGAGATCTGATTATGTAAAAGGGAGCATTGAAAAAAAGATCTATATCGATGAGGATTCACACCTAAAATATAAAATATATGAGAGCTCAGTAAAAGATATTGTAAAACAGATGGAATCTATCCGTTTATATACAGGAGATACTTTGGTACTTACAGAGCGAGATATATTAGGCCGTTCTGCAGAAGTTGAAACAAGTGGAGAAGTTATTACTCCTGCAATAATTAGTTGTAGTTTCAAAGATCTAAGTTCAATGGTACAAGTTGGTGATCCGATTTTTATAGATGATGGAAAGATTAGACTTAAAGTTGTAAAGGTTGTTGATAACGATATAGTATGTGAAGTACAAAATACTAAAATCAAGGGTGTTGTACTTAAAGAGGAGAAAGGGATAAACTTTCCGGAGACATTTATAAAGACAGCAGCTATAACAGAACATGATAAAGGTTTAATAGATGGAATCCTGGAGTTTGTAGATCTGTTGGGAATCTCATTTTGTCAAAGTGCAAAAGATGTTGAAGAGTTACAAAATATTTTAACTTTAAAGGGATGCACTGATATAGGGATTGTTCCAAAGATAGAGACAAAACAGGCGGTTACACAGATGCCGGAGATTTTACGACAACTACTTCAATGGCAATCTTCTGGGGTGATGATCGCACGCGGTGATCTTGCTATTGAGGTTGGTTTTGCAAATCTGGCTTCTATTCAAGAGAAGTTACTCGACATATGTGATGCGGCACATATTCCTGTTATTTGGGCGACACAGGTATTGGAGGGGCAGATGAAAAATAATTTGCCTAGTCGTGCTGAGGTCACTGATGCGGCAATGGGAGGTCGAGCAGAGTGTGTAATGTTAAACAAAGGGATGTTTGCTGCAGAAACCATTACGATTTTACGCCATATTTTACATGAAATGCATCAGAGCTTTAAGAAAAATAGGCAGTTGCTAAGTAAAGAGACAATGTGGCATTAAGAAAAAGTAGTATAGAATTTTTTAAGGAGTTTTTATGAAAATTATTTTTGTAAGTTTATTGGTTGTTTTAGGTTTTAGTGCTTGTAGTTCAAAAAGTAGTGGGATTTCAGATAAAGAGTATGACCGCTCAAACAGTGCGAGTGAAAAATCGCTAAATAAATTAGATAGTGAATGAGTTGAGCTATTAAAGCTCAGACTCATGTTTCGCTAAGTAGTCAGCAACACCTTCAGTAGAAGCTTTCATACCTTCGTCACCTTTGTTCCAACCAGCTGGACAAACTTCCCCGTGCTCGTTAGTAAATAGCATAGTATCAACCATACGGATCATCTCATCAATGTTACGACCAAGTGGTAAGTCATTGATAACTGCATGACGTACTGTACCGTCTGCATCGATTAAGAATGAACCACGAAGTGCTACAGACTCACCGAAAAGTACATCGTAATCTCTAGAGATTGATTTTGAAAGGTCAGCTACTAGTGGGTATTTGATTCTACCGATACCACCTTTATCTACCGGAGTTTCTCTCCATGCAAAGTGTGAGAATTGGCTATCAACTGATACACCGATTACGTTAACACCACGAGAAGTGAACTCTTCGATTCTGTGAGAGAAAGCGATAATTTCAGATGGACAAACGAAAGTAAAGTCTAGTGGATAAAAGAAAAGTACTGCACCTTTTTCCCCTAAGTTATCCATTAAGTTAAAATCTTCTACGATTGAACCGTCTGCTAAAACTGCTGTTGCTGTAAAGTCTGGAGCTTTGTTTGTTACTAACATTGTTATATGTCCTTTTTTTAAATTAAGTTACCAAAATTCTATCTAAAGTTTATTAAGCTAAATTTAGTTCCTAGTATTTAAATGATTATTTTAAGTTAAGGATAATTTTTATCGTTTAGAGCTATTTTTGTTTTTATGAGGTTCTGAAATATTTCTCTTAAGAGCTTCCAGAATTTCTGTACGCTCTTTAATTAGTTTTTGACACTCTTTAGATGGCTTTTTTTCACAAAAGTGCTGTAGCCATTCAAGTTGATTTGCATAGTCTTGTACCATCCCCAAATGTTTTTGAATTAATTTACACTCTTTGATTGTTTTGGAGTAGTCTTTGATTTTAGATTGATGAATGAATTCTAGTGCGTATCGTAAAACTTTGAACTCTATACGCAGTTTGTGCATTTTTTTAGTGGAGGGTTGTTCCTCTAAGTGTTCAAATGCAATAAAAGTGTTTTGCTTATGGAGCTGAGTAGTTGTTAAAAGCCAGCTTGAATCATAGGAGAGGGGAAGCTTTAGAAGTTTTTCCTTTAATAAGGAAAGGTTCTTTAGAAATTTAGTTCTAAAAGCTTCATTCCAAACTTTAGTGAAACACTCGCTTCTATATGTTTGAATATCTTTTGTTAAAGTTGGATATTCCAGAGGATCGAGAGAGGATAAAAATACATCTAGTTCACGTAATTGGTTTGTAGGTTCTATAAAAGATTTCAGTGTATGGTTAAAGGTTGAAGGCTCAATGAGGTAAAGTTTTACTAAAGAGCGTAAACGTCTTAGCGTTACCCTTAGCTTGTGTAGATGTTCAATATCTGATTTTTCAGAAATCAAAGGCAGTTTTTCAATGGCTTGATCAAACTGCTCAATCAGATAAGCTTTTAGAGAATTCTTTTGCATACATTAATTATATAATATGTTTAGTACATTTTTAAATTTAGATAGATATAAACTATTATTTATTGAATTTGGATATACTTTCATCGATTTATGAGCACGCTATCATGTGCGTCCATACTTCAATAAACAATCGATGACGGGAGAAAATAATGTCACAAAAAGAGTACATATTTACTTCAGAGTCTGTAACAGAAGGGCATCCTGATAAGATGGCTGATCAGATCAGTGATGCAATTCTGGATTATATTATTGAAAATGATAAAAATGCTAGAGTTGCATGTGAAACTCTGGTATCTAATGGTTTTTGTGTAATAGCAGGCGAACTGAAGACTACGGCATATGCGCCGATGCAAGAGATTGCTAGAAAAGTGGTTCAAGAGATAGGCTATACTGATGCTACATACGGTTTTGATTACCGTTCTGCTGCAGTTTTAAACGGAATAGGTGAACAATCACCTGATATTAACCAAGGTGTTGATCAAGCAAGTGGAGATATTGGAGCGGGTGACCAAGGTTTAATGTTTGGTTATGCATGTCGTGAAACTGATGTGCTTATGCCGTTACCTATATATTTATCTCACCGTTTAACGCAAAGACTAGCTCAAGTAAGAAAAGAGGGAATTATCCCATATCTTCGTCCTGATGGAAAAGCACAGATTAGTGTGAAGTATGTTGACGATAAACCTGTATCAGTTGATACGGTAGTTGTATCTACTCAGCATGCTCCGGAAGTTGCGCAAGAACAGATCCATAAAGATGTGATCGAAGAGGTTATCAAACATGTAATCCCGCACGAGATGATGAGTGATGAAACTAAGTTTCATATCAATCCGACAGGAAAGTTCGTAATTGGTGGTCCACAAGGTGATGCAGGTCTTACAGGACGTAAGATCATTGTTGATACTTACGGTGGAAGCTGTCCTCACGGTGGTGGAGCATTTTCTGGAAAAGATCCGACCAAGGTTGACAGAAGTGCAGCATATGCAGGAAGATGGGTTGCTAAAAACTTGGTAGCTTCTGGTGTATGTGATAAAGCAACTATCCAAGTAGCGTATGCTATCGGTGTTGCACACCCTGTATCTGTTATGGTAGATACTCACGGAACTGGTAAAGTAGAAGAATCGAAAATTGAAGCATGTGTAAAAGAGATATTTGACCTTTCACCTGCGGGAATTATTAGAGACTTAGATTTACTTCGTCCTATATATAGAAAAACAGCGGCGTATGGTCACTTCGGAAGAGAAGAAGAGGGCTTTACATGGGAGAAAACAGACAAAGTAGAGGCGATAAAAAGCTTTTTAAACATCTAAGTGTAACTAATTATTACACTTAGTAAACTATATGATAAGTTTTAGCTACATTTAAAACTCTTCATTGTATAGTTACTTTCAAATAATTACAGGAGAAAATTATGGCAGTTTATATTAATGATACATGTATCAACTGTGGTGCTTGTATTGACGAATGTCCAGTAGAAGCTATCGTTGATGAAGATGATAATCCAACTGGTGAAGAAATTTACTACGTTTACGGTGATAAATGTGTAGAATGTGTTGGTCACCACGATGAGCCAGCATGTGCTACTGCATGTCCTACTGAGGGTTGTATCGTATGGGATGCTATCGGAGATTCTCCAGAGCACCGTGATGATATCACTGATGAGCAACGTTCAAGTCAAGAACCAGTAGTAGAATAATTCTGGTTTTTAGTGGGGCTCTCGCCTCACTATTTTAGTCGAAAAGTCGACATCTTTCTTAATTTAAATCAAAAAAATCAATTTTTAAACTAAAATATACTTTTTTTTAGATATAATCGCACCCTAATTTTATATTTTCAGAGGAGATTTGATGGAACGTACACTATCAATCATTAAGCCAGATGCAGTTGCAAAGGGTGTTATAGGGAAAATTTTAGATCGTTTTGAAAGCAATGGTCTTAAAATCGCAGCTACTAAAAAACTTCAATTAAGCAGAGCAGATGCTGAGGCATTCTATGCAGTTCATGCTGAGAGACCTTTTTTCAATGACTTAGTTGATTTCATGATCAGTGGACCGGTTGTTGTTTCTGTTTTAGAAGGTGAAAACGCAATGGCTAAAAACCGTGATCTTATGGGTGCTACAAATCCTAAAGAAGCTGAAGCTGGTACAATCCGTGCAGATTTCGCTGAAAATATAGATGCAAATGCAGTTCACGGAAGTGATTCTTTAGAAAATGCAGCTATTGAAATCGCATTCTTTTTCTCTGAAAGAGAAATTTCATAAGTTAAGCTGTATTTTTTGAAAATACTACTTAGAAAAGTAACAAATACTCCAGTGGAGTTTGAGCTAGACTCAAACGAAATGACTTTTAAAGGTTATTTGGAGTATTATAAGCCAAAGTTGATTTTGCTCAAAGCAAATTTAAACGGAAAGCTTGAAAAGCCTTGCGATATATGCGCAGAGGATATGCAGATCTCAGTTGATGAGGATGTAGAGTTTTATATATCTGATGGAATATATAAAGATGAAGGCGACATCGAACTTGATGTTGTTGAGTCTTTTGACGGCCATGCAGACTTGGATGAGCTTTTACACTCAGAGATTGAAATGATTAAAAGCGATTACCACTCTTGTGATAATTGTAAAGAAGATTAAAATTCAACAAAGGAATAGATTATGGCAGTACCTAAGAGAAGAGTATCTCACTCACGTTCAGCGAAACGTAGAACTCACTATAAAATTTCTTTAGCTCGTCCAGTTAAAGATAAAGATGGAACTTATAGATTACCACACCACATTAATCCAACTACTGGTGAGTACAAATAATTAATGGTTACAATTGCTATTGATGCAATGGGAGGGGACTTTGGTCCCGAACCAATTGTAAAAGGTTGCTTAAAAGCACTTAAACGTAAAGACTTCACACCTATACTAGTGGGTAACAAAGAAGAGATTTTATCTCTATTACCAAAAAAACTACCAAAAAGTTATAGAGATAAGATTTCAATAGTTGATGCTGACGATGTAATTAGTATGTCAGATGCAGCTACAGATGCAGTAAAACGTAAAGAGAGTACTATTTACAAAGCTGTAGAACTAGTAAAAAACGGTGAGGCACACGGTGTAGTTTCTGCTGGACACAGCGGAGCAACGATGACATTAGCAACACTTAGACTCGGTCGTCTAAAAGGTGTTTCTCGTCCGGCACTTGTAACACTTATGCCAACAAGAACAGGGCGTCGTTCTGTTGTATTAGATGTTGGAGCAAATGTTGATTCTAAACCTGAACATTTAGCAGAATTCGCCGTAATGGGTGGCTGTTATGCTGAAGATGTTTTAAATGTTGAAGAACCTTCTATCGGATTATTAGCAAACGGTGAAGAGGACTCAAAAGGGAATGAATTAACAAAAGCAACATTCAAACTTCTTCAAGGTTACAGAGGTTTTAAAGGGAATGTTGAAGGAAGTGACATTTTTAATGGAAGTTGTGATGTTATCACTTGTGACGGATTTGTTGGAAACCTTGTACTTAAAGCGAGTGAAGGTGTAGCCTCAACAATTTCTGCACTTATTAAAGACTATATTAGAAAATCACCTGTAGCTATTACGGGTGCTCTTTTAATGAGAAAAGTTTTTAAACTTCTTAAAAAAGAGATCGATTATGCTGAGATCGGCGGTGCACCGCTTATCGGTATAAAAGGTTGTGCAATTGTAAGCCATGGTAAAAGTAATGCTAGAGCAATTGAAAATGCTATTTATCAGGCAATTAGATATGTTGATACTGGTGTAAATAAACATATAGAAGCTAGAATAGCTGAGTTAAAACAAAAGGAAGCTTAATGGCATACGCTGCATTTCGTTCTATTGGTGCATATGTTCCAGAGAAAATTTTAACAAATGAAGATCTGACTCATATGGTTGATACTTCAGATGAATGGATTACAAAAAGAACAGGTATTAAAGAGCGTCACATTGCAGCTGACAATGAGTTTACAAGTGACCTAGGTGTAAAAGCTGCTGAAAAAGCTCTAGAGAGAAGCGGTATAAGTAAAGATGAGATCGATATGATCGTATGTGCAACAATTTCACCTGATTATTTTTGTATGCCTTCAACAGCAACTATTATCGGTACAAAATTAGGGATTAAAAACGCAACAGCTTTTGATATCTCTGCTGCTTGTACAGGATTTGTTTACATCCTTTCAATCGCAAAAGCTTTCATTGAAGCGGGCATGAAAAAGAATGTACTGATTATCGGTGCAGAAAAGCTTTCAGCTATTACTGATTATACTGATCGCGGTACTTGTATCCTATTTGGTGATGGTGCCGGTGCAGCTGTTATCTCTGCTACAGATAATAAAGAGGAAGCTATCATTGACGTACATACAGGTGCAGATGGTGAATATGCAGACCTTCTTATGACTCCAAATGGTGGAAGCGGTTCAGCTCACGATTCACTTGACCAAGAAGCAGCAAGCTGTTTTATGCAAATGAAAGGGAATGAAACTTTCAAAGTTGCGGTAAGAACTCTGACAAAAGATGTTCAAGAGATTTTAGCTGACAATAATGTTGCAAGTGACGATGTAGTACACTTTGTACCGCATCAAGCAAATTACCGTATCATTAAAGCGGTTGGTGATGCACTAAAAATGAAAGATGAACAAGTAGTACTTACTGTTGCAAAATACGGTAATACTTCAGGTGCATCAATCCCTATGGCTATCAATGATATCTATGAAGAGGGGAAACTAAAAGCGGGTGAGCTTATGTTGCTTGACGCTTTTGGAGGCGGTTTAACATGGGGTTCAGCTCTAGTCCCATTTTCACCTTTAAAATAACATTTTTGCCAAATTTCTTCGTTGAAATTTGGTTTTCTTTCGTCACTTACTTCAGTAAGCTCCTCAACAAAACCAAACTTCGCTGAGAATTTTAACAACCTAAAATAGTAAGAAAACTATTTTTTCTCTTTTTAAAACACTCCCATACTTTTAGTTGGGAGTGTATAGATTAATAGAGTGTAAAATCATTTTGCAGTGAAACGAGTTTATTCTCTTTGAGTTCTTGAATCATTGCTGCTAACTCTAAAAACTTCTCATCTTCATTTGCTATATCACTTGTAGTATCCAATGTAAGTGTATCTAGATTTAGATCAAGATATCCCGTATCAAATTTCCCTGCTTTAAATGCTGCATTTCGAACTATAGCTTTATGTAAAGGTATATTTGTTTTAAAGCCCTCTATATGAAACTCATCCAATGCACGTCTTGCTTTTGCTACAACACCTTCCCAGTCTAATGCTGTGATGATAAGTTTTCCTATCATCGAATCGTAGCAAGTCGGGAGTTCGTACCCTGCATACAGAGCACTCTCTAGCCTTACACCGGGACCTGTAGGTGTGAGATATTTTTTCACTGTTCCCGCTGTGGGCATAAAGCTTTTCTGCGGATCTTCAGAATTGATTCTAAACTCTATTGCATAGCCGCGGAAGTTGATCTCATCTTGTTTGTATCTAAGAGTGTCACCTGCAGCTATCTGTATCATCCTTTGTATAATATCTACACCTGTTACCATCTCTGTAACGGGATGTTCAACCTGTACACGAGTATTCATCTCTATAAAATAGATCTCATCTTTATCATCTACCAAAAACTCAACCGTGCCGACACTCTCATAGCCAAGCTTTTTCATAGCATCTACCGAAATTTGGCAGAGTTTTTCCCTTACATCATTATTTAAAAGGGGTGAAGGAGTTATCTCTATCACTTTTTGATGGCGTCTTTGAATAGAGCAGTCTCGCTCCCCAAGATGGAGAACATTGCCATATTGATCGGCTATAATTTGGATCTCGATATGTCTTGGATTTTGTACATACTTTTCAATAAATACTTCCCCTTTGCCAAAATATTTGATAGATTCATTCGTAGCTGATTCAAACATCGCTTCAAAGTCATTGGCAAAATGGACAATTCTCATACCTCTGCCACCGCCACCAAATGCAGCTTTGATAATTACGGGGTAACCGATCTCTTGAGCTATCTTTTTACCATCATTAAGATCTACTACGGGTGTAGAGGTCCCTTCAACTACAGGTACACCTACATCTTTCATAGCTACTTTTGAAGCCATTTTATCACCGAATAGTTGTATATGGTGAGGCTTCGGACCGATAAATGTTAAACCGTTATTTTCACAAGCTTGTGCAAACTCTGCACTCTCTGATAAAAAACCGTACCCGGGATGAATCGCATCACACTTAGTTTTTTTTGCTATATCTATTATCTTTTCATATTTTAGATAGGCATCGATAGGATTACCTACTATAGGGTGGGCTTCATCAGCTCGTGCTACCCATAAGCCGTTTGCATCTGCTTCGGAAAATATTACAACCGATTTTATATCAAGTTCTTTACATGCTCTGATAATTCTCAGTGCAATCTCTCCACGGTTTGCTATTAAAATTTTTGCTATTTTTTTCATAATAATGCCTTTAATTAATTCAGGCAATCATTGTAGTAGATTCAAGGTAACTTGTCTGCTTATTTTTTGTGAATATATTTATTAATATATGAACTAAAAGTTATCCATTTTTGTCATATAAATTCTCTTGTAGCTCTTATAAATAATCTTTTATATTTACACTATCTATTTGTTCAGGAGTTAAGTATTTTTTTGCATATATATTATGTAGGTCACTCTCTAAAAACAGTTTAAATATATCTCCGTCAATATGTTGATCTTTTACCATAAAACTGAGTATTTTTAATGATTCGGAAAGTGTTTTTGCCTTTTTGTAAGGTCTGTCAGAGGCTGTTAAGGCTTCAAATATATCTGCAATTGCCATTATACGAGCAGGAATTGAAAGCTCATCTTTTGTGAGTTGTTTTGGATACCCTGTCCCTATTAGTGTCTCGTGGTGAGTCCCCGCATATTCAGGAATATTTGTCAGATGTTTTGGGAAAGGGATATCTTGAAGCATTTTTATTGTCATAATAACATGCTCATTAATTTTATAACGCTCCTCTTCAGAAAGTGTCCCTTTTTCAATACACAAATTGTAGACCTCTCCATAGTTATAAAGATACTGAGGGACTTCTAGTTTAAAGCCGCTTCGTCTGTATGCTTCATAATCAAATGATTCTCTTTTGACAATATGTTCTTGTTTGTCACTAAGTAATTTTTCCGTAACGGGCAGGGTAGATGCTTTAGACTTATCGTAACGTAAACTCTCCTCTTCACCTAGACCTAAAGAGTCATCAAAGTGTCTAATCCACTCTTTTTCTGATATATCTTTGACCCTTTGTTGTTGCTCTTGACTCATAAACTCTCCGCCAATATTTACACTGGCAATAAATTCAAAATCTTTAAGCAGTTGTGCTTGCTCTTTTTTGAATTGTTCAAGTGCTTGTTGTTCATCTTTATCGTTAAGTCTTGCTTCTAGGTATCTGATCTGGGCATCACGCCATAGAACTTCAAACCTTGTACGTATCTCATGAATACGGTTATAGATAGTTTCCAGTTTGGTAGATTTGTCCACTACATATTCAGGTGTAGTTACTTTCCCGCAATCATGAAGCCAGGCACCGAGCTCAAATTCACGTAGTTCATCCTCAGTTTCTAGTTTGAACTCTTTGAAAATCCCTTCATTAGATTCATTGGCTTTTTCAACGAGCATCTGCGCAATTACAGGTACACGTTTACAGTGTCCACCCGTATAAGGAGACTTGGCATCAATTGAATCTGCTATTAATTTTACGATAGAGTCAAGTAAATGTTCTTGAGACCTTTGATATTCGTCAATACTTAGTGACATAGAAAACATAGAGTTTGATAATTCTATAAACTCTATTATATTCGTATTAATATTATTCACTTTTGTAAATTGTCTATTTTTAATTTTTTCATTTTCAACAATCAGATCTTTAATAGGTTCTATAATGATACGTGTTGCATAAAAAATGACAGGTAATGAGAGTATAAGAAGTATAATGGCGATTATAAATGAAAACTTCATATTCTCATAATATGGTGCCAAAAGTACGTCAGAATCAAGTTTTATACCAAGAAACAGATGACCGTTCTGCAAGGGTTTATAGATAGCATAGTAGTGTTTTTTGTTAGTGCTATATTCAACAACATGTTGTTTACCTTTTAAAAAGTGTTCCATTATTGGTGGATCAATCATGGTATTATTATTTGAATTTTTCGTAAACCACTTATATTTTAAGAGTGCTTTTTCTTGAGGTGTAATTGATTGAATAGTTTTATTGAGAATAGATAAAAGTATAGGGTCATCTTTTTGAGACATTAGGTAGATGGCACGGGGTTCATAATTATCATATTCGGCACACCAAGCACCTATAGTGAGGTTTTTTACATAGAGTTGTTTTGTTAAAAACTGGAACGCTTCTTTTGTCTCAATGATTGCATCAATATCATCTTGGGAAAGCGCTAAGATACTTGATGTAAGATCATCATATCGTTTAAGTTGTATTTTTGGGTATTTCTCTTTGATAAGATCTTCTATCGCCCAGCCTTCAACTACACCGACCCTTTTATAGTTTAGATCTTTTAATGAATAAACATTTGTTGTATGTTGATTTGTAATAAAGTAGTTTTTAAAGTGGTAAATCGGATCGGAGAATAAACCAAACTGTTCCCTTTGAGGTGTCTTATAAATAGATTGGACAATATCTATCTCTTTGTTTTTAAAGTTTTGGATAATTTGCTTCCATGTTAAACCGTTGATAAACTCTAGTTTCAGTCCGCTTTTTTTTGCCATCAGGTGTAAGAGATCTATGGAATATCCTGTCGGTTTACCTGCCGATTGAAAATCAAAAGGTACCCAGTCTTTTTCATTTGAGACGATTAGTGGAGGGGAGTTTTTTATATACTCCTGCTCCTCTTGTGTAAAATTGACCGGTTCTGATTTTTGAAAATTGTTTTTACTGTTTTGTTCGAGAGCATTGGAAGATGCTAGGATATTCCCATTACTGTTAAAAAGAAATATTTCAGAATTTTTTTCAAATTTTTGCAGATGAAGAAAATTATTGAGTTTTTTCATTGTCATATCTATAGCAAGTACACTCCCTTTTTTCTTCAACTCAACTGCATATGTAGTTCCCGTATTTTTTAGGTTTGTAAATAGATAGGGCTCTGTCATAATTGGTTTATTTGTATTGACCGCACTTTTATACCAAGGGCGAGAGAGTGGATTGTATTTTTTTATTTTAGAAGATTGTTTTAAGAGTTTTTTTGTTGCATCCAAGTAGTAATATTCTACTTTGTTGTTTATATGAATTAGTACTATCCATCTTGTATCTTTGGGAGCTTTATAGGTTTCAAAGAGTAAAGGGGATTCATGCATATTAATCACTTCATAAAACGTACCCTCTTTGTGTGCAAAATAGGTCGCGTATATGTTCTTATTTAGTGACATTATTTGTATACATGTATCTAAAGCAGGATGATTATAATCAAATGTGATCTTCTTATAAAGTTTAGTGTTTGCAGTGTTTGTTTTTAAAATATCTTCAATATCTCGGTTATTAGATGTGATCTCTTCAGAGATGTTAGTGCTTATGAGTTTAAATGTTTTGTGTGTAGATTCAATAGCCATACTATTGTTAAAATAGTATTGTGATGTTAGTAAAGAGAGAGCGACAATAGCGACAATTATTAAAAATATTCCTAGAATATTTGTTCGGATACTTCGTCTAAACATAGCACTATCCTTTAAATAGTGTCTATGATAGTCTATTTAGTATAAATAGTTAATTAAAAAAATTATTTAATAACAAGTCTGTTTTTTGAACCTTTTAGTTATACAATGCGGTTAATTTATTAAATATATTTTTATAAAATCTCTCTTCATCAGGAAGTTTTAGCTGAGTGTCCCTTTGTTGTTCTCCCCACATAGGATTTGGATAGTAGTTATCATCTTCAAATCTAGCCATAACATGGATATGTACACGTGGAAGCATATTTGCAAACGATGCAACGTTTACTTTTGTAGGTCTGTAGTATGAAAGCATCTCTTTTTCAACTACGTTAACGATATCAAAAAGTTGATGTCTTAACTCATCACTTAAATCACTTATCTCTTTATATGGTTCTTTTGTAAAAACTTTTACCCAAGGGATTTGGGATTCTTCTTTTTCTATATAAAAATCTTGATTTTCGAAAATAATATACATAAGCACGTCACTTTTTTGTATATTTTATCATAAAAAGGGGGAAAACTAAATCCAAAGATGGATTTAGTGTAGTTTTGGTTAGTGTCTGTTCGACGATCTTCTTCTAGAATCTCCACCGCGAGAACTACGAGAACCACCATCGCGAGAACCGCCAGAACGTCCTCTTGAGTTTCTATGTCCAGCGCGTCTGTTTCCACCGCGGCCTCTTGAATTTCTATCTCCGCCTCTTTTACTAGCACGATCTAAAATAGCTTGAAGTTTATCAGCAGGGATACCGATGTTACTTGGCCCTTTGATATCTTGTTTATTAAGAATCATAGAGATCAGCTTGTACATAATCGTCTCTTCATCAATATCCTCTTTTAATTTATCAAGGATAAGGTGTGCTTCATCATAGATCTTTTGATCTTCGATGCTTTTTACGATATTGTCAATATTTGTTTGACGAAGATCGTTTTTGCTTGGTACAAAAGCGTGCTCCATTGAAGTTCCAACGATTTTTTTGATCTTTTGAAGCTCTTTAAACTCTAAAGGAGTTAAAAGTGTAATCGCTTTACCTTTTGTTCCTGCACGACCTGTACGACCGATTCTATGTACGTAAGACTCAGGGTCAAACGGAATATGGTAGTTAAATACGTGAGAGATGTTGTTAACATGGATACCACGTGCTGCAACGTCAGTCGCAACTAACACTTTTACAGAGTTAGATTTAAAACCTTTGATAACTGTTTCACGTTGACGTTGTTCCATATCTCCATGTAAACCGTTTGCTAAATAACCAGCATTTGAAAGAACGTTTGAAAGTCTGTCTACTTCAGATTTCGTTCTACAGAAAACTACCGATTTTTTAGTAGTTTCACTATCCATTAAACGGATGATAGCATCATCACGCTCATGCTCATCGATCACATAGTAAAGTTGTTCGATGTCGGCATTTGTAGTTTCCCCTTTAGTGATTGAAACAAATTCAGGGTTTTCTAAAATTTTGTGTGCCAGTGTTTTGATAGGCTGTGGCATAGTTGCCGAGAAAAGTAGTGTTTGGCGATCTGTCGGCATATATGAGAAGATCTCAGTAATGTCATCTAAAAATCCCATATCTAACATCTCATCAGCTTCATCAAGTACAACCATACTTGGAGCAAAATCAGGAAGCATATTTTTCTTTAGGATATCTAACATACGTCCAGGTGTAGCAACTACTACGTTTGCACCGCGACCGATAAGATCAAGTTGACGTTTGTATGAGCTACCGCCGTAAACTGTTACAGTTCTAACACCTAAGTTTTTACCGTATTTAAAGATTTCATCACTTACTTGAGTAGCAAGTTCACGAGTAGGAGTGATAACTAAAAGTTCAACTGAACCGTCTAGTTTCATATTGTGTAGTGCTGGAAGGCTGAATGCCGCAGTTTTACCTGTACCTGTATGTGCTTGACCAACCATATCACGGCCAGCTAAAACTACTGGAATTGCTTGTGCTTGAATTGGAGAAGGGCTAGTAAACCCTGCAAACTTGATACTCTTTAGTATCTCTTTTTTTAAGCCTAAGTCGTCAAACGTTAGTACTTTTTCTTCTTGTTGTGCATTGTCTTGCATCATATTCCTTGTATATTAAGGAGATGATACAGACTATTTAAACTCTTTATAGCACCTTCTCCTCAAATTGTTTTGCGAATTATACCCAAATAAACCATAGAAGTTATTAAAATTATTAATTTTATAGATAGTTTAAGTTTATATATTGCAAATTGTAATATTTTGTTAATGAGTTAAATAAAAAAATGTATAATTTTGGGATAAAACTAAAGGGATATAATGCAAATAGATATAAATATTTTAATAATTTTAGTGTTATTAGTGACACTTTTTGGCACACTGTTTTTACTTATAAAAGAGAAAGCATTTTCAAAAAATGAGACAGAATTAAAAAACAGTATTGAAAAAGAGTATATAGCTTTAAAAAGTAGATATGAAGCAGAGATCAAAGCTTCCAATGAAAAGTTAAAATTGCTTCAAGATGCAAAAGATGAACTCTCTTTAGAGTTTAAGAATCTGGCAAATCAGATTTTTGAGGATAAATCAAAACAATTTAGTTCATCAAATAAGGAACAGCTTGAGCTTTTACTCAAACCGTTTCGTGAACAAGTAGCAAATTTCTCAAAACAGACACAGGAGCGTTTTGAAGTTGAACTTAAAGACAGACACCTTTTAAAAGATGAACTTTACCGACTTAAAGAGATGAATGCCCAACTGGCAAGTGAAGCGATAAATCTTACAAAGGCGCTTAAAGGGGAAAATAAAACGCAAGGGAACTGGGGCGAGATCGTTTTAGAGAAGATACTAGAACAATCAGGTCTGCGCAAAGGTGTAGAGTATGAGCTTCAAGCGACACTCAAAAATGAAGAGAACAAAACATACAGACCAGATGTTGTTGTACATATGCCCGGGGAGCGTGATATAGTAATTGACTCAAAAGTTTCTCTTACGGCGTATGAGCGTTTTATGAATTCTGAAGATGAGCTTGATAGAAAACAGGCACTTAAAGAGCATATAGGGAGTATCTCAAACCATGTAAAAGAGTTAAGTGCCAAAAGTTACGAAAACTTGGAGAATATAAACTCTCTTGATTTTGTTCTTTTATTTATGCCGATCGAAGGAGCTTTTTTACTCGCACTCGAGAGTGACGGAGAATTTTTTAAACGGGCGTATGATCAAAATATTTTAGTAGTGTCTCCATCAACTCTTTTAGTGACACTTAGAACGATTGAACATATCTGGCGTACCCAAAGACAAGAGGAACATGCTCAAAAGATAGCTAAAGAAGCAGAAGCGATGTATGACAAACTTGTACTCTTTTTAGAAGAGATGAATAACATCGGCAATCAGATCCAAAAAACGCATGATTCTTATGAAAAAGCTATGAATCGTCTTAGTTCAGGACGTGGAAACGTGATCAAACGTGCTCAAAATATTGTCAAATTAGGGATAAAAACAAAAAAAGAACTTCCTGTAAAAACAAATGAAGATGAATAAAAAAGATTAGTTAACAATTTTATAATTTTGTAAATTAATTAGTTGATATACTTCGAATTATGAAAAAAGTTAAATTGATTTTGAGCGGATTATTGTTTGCAATGTTATTTTTTTCGATGCACGATTACATCCTTACTCAGACCGATTTGGCTGGTGGTGTAGAAAAACAAAAGACACTTACAAAAATGGAGCATAATGTTTTTCATACCCCTATGATTTTAACCGATCTAGATACAGATTTTGAACTCGCATTTATAGAAAAAAGTATCTATCCCCTTAAAAACTTTGTAATTATCAATTTTACAAACTCCCTCTTTAAACCACCCCAACACATATAACTAAATTCACAATAAAAAAATAATCACCACTATAAAGGAATTTAGATATGAGATTTATTCTTGTATTGCTATTGCCCTATATCATTATGGCAGATAGCATTGAGACACTCTACGAAAAGGTATCTCAGAGTAATAACTATAAAAGTAAAGTAGAAACATTAAATGTAGAATTTCAAACTACAAAAGCAAGTGTTTTAGCAGACGGATTTAATGTTGGCGGCGGTGTTGCTTATGCCGACATCAAAGACAATTCAGATTCAGGGCTTGAGTATGAGGCCTTTATCTCAAAAGATTTGAATTTAAACGGTTCAAAAATAGATAATTTTTTACGTCAAAGCAGTCAATATAAAAACCTGCAAACAAAGAGTCTTCAGAACCGTTATAAAGTACAGATCTGGCAACTCTACGGCGATTATTGTGTCGCTATGGAAGCATTGCAGGCAAAAGCAGAACTATCATCGGTATATGACGAGATCAAAGAGCATATGCAAAAAGGTGTAGAGTATGGAGAGTTTGAAAACTCGAAACTTATTATGTCCTCTTTGGCATTGGAGAGTTTGAATCTTGAACTCTCAAAATTGGAAAATCTTGTTCAGATGTATGAATCGCAAATTAAAGTTTTAGTTGATTTTGACGGGCAGTTTGAGTGTAAAAACTTGGAAGTTGATATAGACAAACTTTTTGATCCAGAACACTCAGCACTTTGGCCGATGCTGGAGTCTAATGTGCAAAAAAGCGAAGCATCTCTAAAGATGGCACATAGCAGTTTCAGTACTCTAAACGTAGAGGCAAAGTATACAGATGAACTAGATACAAACAGATATATGGTAAATCTTTCACTCCCTTTGAATATAGGTGAAAAAAACGAAGCAAAGCGTGCAATAGCTATGAGTCAAACAAGTGCCGCAAACTATAAACTAGAAGCATTTCATAATCATTACAGACATGAAAGCAATGCTTTAAAACAAAGGATAGATATTTATAAAAAGTATTTGCTCTCAAGTGAAAAAACTATTTTACAACATGCAAATCAACTTATTAAACAGAGCAATATGAGGTTTTTAGCCGGAGAAGAGAGTTTTCTGTCAATGATCAAAGCTACAGAGACAAAGCTCAGTATGATTGAAACTATTTTAAATTTAAAAATTGAAAGACACAATGCCGTTGCGCAATATATGTACGACTATTCTATCGATCCACAAGGGGTAAAAAAATGGTAAAAATAATAATATTAAGTTTTATAACAATCGCATCATTATTTGCAAATGATTTAGTAGTAGTGGGTGAAAACCCAATGGTAAAGTTAACAAAAGTAAAGCAGACAAAAAGCGTATATCTTGGAAGTTATTTAGCTCAAGGTCACCTGCCTGCTAATGCCTCTTTTAGAATAGATGCTCCTCTTGAGGGTATCGTAGAGAAACTATATGCAAATATATATGACAAAGTAAAAAAGGGGACTGTACTTGCCGTTATCAAAAGTCCAAAAATTCTTGAACTTGAAGCTGAATATATCAATCTTCTGATCGAAGAAGAATACAATCAAAATGAGCTAAAAAGATTGAAACCTCTTTATGAAGCGGCTGTAGTGGCAAAAAAACAGTATCTTATGGCACAAAATATTTCTAAAAAATATCAAACACAGTTAAAGTTTTATAGAAATCTCCTTTTAGAATGGGGATTGTGTGAGAATCAAATAAATACGGTAACAAAGACAAAAAAAGCAATTACAGAGATTAAAATATATGCTCCAATATCTGGAAAAGTGGCTGATCTCAATATTAACCCGAAAATGTATCTGCAACGGGGTGAACATATGATGAGTGTTGTTGATGCTACAAAAACACACCTTGAGATTTCACTTCCTATAAATTTAGCGAAAGAGTTGAAAGTTGGTGCTAAACTTTACATAGAGGAACAAGCAGTCGAAGTTGAATCTATTGCTGCAAAGATTGATCCGAAAACACAAACAATAGCTGTACACCTTTTAAGTAAGAAAGAGATGTTTGTTTTACCGCAAGAGAAGAAAAATATTAAACTGTTTTGGCCGAGAGAGGCTTATGAAATTCCTGCATCATCTATTGTAGACTTTAATGAACATACATCGGTATTTGTAAAGGTAAAAAACGGCTATAAACTGGTTCAGGTTACAGTACTCAGCAGAGATATCTCTAATGTGTATGTTATCGCTAAAGAGTTAGATAACAACTCCCAGCTTGCAGCAAGCGGTGCCATAGCACTCAAAGGTGCGCTGGAGGCACAGGGTAATGATTGATAAACTTATAAGTATTGCACTCTCACAAAGAGTTCTTGCACTTATTATCGCTTTGGCCATTGCAATCGGCGGTGTTTTTTCTTATTCAAAACTCACGATTGATGCTTTTCCCGATGTATCTACAACACAGGTAAAGATCATTATAAAGTCACCGGGAATGACACCAAAAGAGGTGGAGCAGCAGATTACGATCCCTATTGAGCTTGAGATGCAGGGGATCCCGCATCAAAAAATAGTGCGATCTATATCTAAATATGCTTTAGCAGATATTACGATCGATTTTGAAGAGGGTACTAATCTGTACTGGGCAAGAGATAGGGTTTATCAGAGATTTAACAACATTAAAAACTCTCTTCCCTCAACTATGACGGGAGGGATCGCACCTGTTACTACACCGCTTGGCGAGATTTTAATGTTTACGATCGAATCTCAAAGTTTGTCGTTAATGGAAAAACGTACTCTACTTGACTGGGTTATACGCCCAAGTTTGAGAAACATAGAGGGTGTTGCAGATGTAAATGCCCTAGGGGGTGAGGTACAGACTTTCCGTATTAAACCAAATTTTACTTCAATGGCATCATTGGGACTTACTTTAGAAGATATAGAAAACAAGATCGAAAAAAACAATGCAAATTTCGGTGCGGGGAGAATTGAACGTGGTGATGAAGCACTACTTGTAAGACTTCCGGGAAGTATGAAAAACAGCAGAGACCTTTCAAACCTGGTAGTAAGAGTTGATGAGAACGGTGCTATTGTGCGTTTAAAAGATGTAGCAGAAGTTCTGACAGATAAACTAACACGTTACGGATATGTTACAAAAAATGGTGAGGGTGAAGCGGTTGAAGGACTTGTTCTCGGACTCAAAGGTGCAGATGCTTCGCGTGTTACTTCACAAGTAAAAGAGCGTCTTGACGAGTTAGAGAAAAATCTGCCTGAGGGGACACACATAAATGTGTTTTACGATAGAAAAGATCTGATCTCTAAAGCGGTAAGCATGGTACAAAAATCACTTACTGAAGCGGTAATACTTGTACTTATTATCCTCTTTTTATTTTTAGGTAGTTTTGTTTCGGCACTCACTGTTGCACTGATTTTACCTCTGTCAATACTTAGTGCTTTTATCTTTATGTACTATTTTGGGATAAGTGTGAACCTGATGAGTCTCGGAGGTATTGCAATCGCGATAGGGATGATTGTAGATTCCGGTGTTGTTTTAGTTGAGAACGTGATCGCAAGATTGGCAGAAAACAAGGGAGCAAGCCGCCTACACACAATTTATAATGCCGCAAAAGAGGTGAGTACTCCGATCATCTCAGGTGTACTTATCATTATTATCGTATTTACACCGCTATTGATGCTGCAGGGTTTAGGGGGAAAACTGTTTGCTCCGGTAGCTTTGAGTATTGTATTTACACTTGCTGCGGCAATCTTTTTGGCACTTTTTGTGATCCCGACAATTGCCTCGTTTTTAATTAGAAAGGTTGAGCATACCGAAACATTTTTAGTACGTCATCTGATCGCATGGTATGAGCCGTTACTCAAAAAAGCTTTTAGAGTGGAAAAAACTATCTATGGATTACTCGCTCTTTTACTTGTAGGGACATTTTTCGCTTTTTCCAACATAGGAAAAACTTTTATGCCTACAATGGATGAGGGAAATATAGTGATTGGGATTGAAGCACCACCTTCGATCAACATCCCGGCAGGTATCTCGCTAAATACGCAGATCCAGCAAAAACTGCTCAAAGAGGTTCCTGAGATTAAAGCTATTATTGCCAGAACAGGTTCTGATGAGATAGGACTTGATCCGATGGGTCTTAATGATAGTGATACATTCTTGGTTTTTAAGCCAAAAGAGCAGTGGAGAGAGCAAGATACTGAGTGGCTTAAAGAGCAGATGAGAAAAGCTCTTGAAGAGATTCAAGGGATTGAGTATGGATTTACACAGCCTATTGAGATGCGTACATCAGAGATGCTCACAGGTGCACGCGGTGATGTTGTAATTAAAATATTTGGTGAAGATATAGATAAACTCAACGAACTTGGAACTAAGATTAAAGAGATCACTGAAAATACGCAAGGCTCAGAAGATGTTTATATGCGTCAAAATGAAGGAGCAGCTTATCAGGAACTTCGTTTTAATGATGAGAAATTAAGAAACTACGGACTTGATAAAAGTGATGTAGCACACTTACTTAAAGCTGCAGTAAGCGGTGTAGAGGTTGGCACAATCTATCAGGGGATGAAACAGTTCTCAATCATCATAAAGGGTGAATATAAAACAAAAAATCTTGATGAGGTCTATCTTGTAGGTGCACAGGGGGAGGCTATATCACTTCTTGAAGTTGTAGATATTGTAAGAAGCAGCGGTCCTGTTGAAATAAAACATGAAAAAGCAAGACGTTTTGTTTCAATCCAGACAAATGTAAACGGAACGGATTTAGTAACTTTTGTAGATAATCTTAAAGCAAATATTGCAAAAGAACTACAGTTGCCTGCGGGATATTCTCTTACTTTTGGTGGAGAGTTTAAAAATCAGCAAGCAACAATGGAGCGTCTTAGTTTAGTTGTTCCGATCGCACTTGTACTTATCTTTATGATACTTTATATGACATTTAAATCAATTGTACAGAGTGTTATTATCTTTACAACAATTCCACTTGCGATGATGGGTGGGATCTTTGGTCTTTATTTGACAAACTCTTATCTCTCGGTTCCTGCATCTGTCGGATTTATCGCACTGCTTGGGATTGCAGTTCTTAACGGCGTCGTGATGATCAGTTACTTTAACGAATTGGCACAAACTATGAAGATAGAAGAGGTTGTTATTCAAGGGGCTAAAAGAAGATTGCGTCCGGTACTTATGACGGCAACTATTGCAGCCTTGTCTCTAGTACCTATGTTGTATGCAACGGGGCCGGGTTCGGAAATTCAAAAACCGCTGGCTATTGTTGTGATCTTTGGATTGATCTCTTCAACTGTGTTAACATTAGTGCTTTTACCGATGCTGTATAAAAGATTTATTAAAGAGAATAATGATATAAATCTATCATGAAGATAGAAACAAAATACAGCTACGAAAAAACATGGTCACTAACCTCAGAGGCAGATCTCTTAAAGATCATTGCCGAAGAGGTTGGTGATGCGGATCCGGAAGGGACACTTGTGTATATCAAAGAGGTTATCAAAACCGGTAAAGAGATCACAGTAGGTTCTTGTAAGTTCAGAGTAAAAAAAGAGGAAAAATAATGTTACAAAATCCAGATATAGCAAAACTATTACTGAGACTGAGTCTTGGTATCTTAATCCTCTTTCACGGAATTCATAAAATGATTCATGGACTTGGAGGGGTAAAAGCGATGATCGCATCAACACCATTTCCTACATTTTTTGCATACGGTGTTTTTGTAGGGGAGCTTATCGCCCCTATATTTATTATTTTAGGTTTATATGCAAGAATCGCTGCAGGCGTATTGGCATTTAATATGTTTATTGCTATCTATCTAGCATACGGTTTTTCTCTTAGTCTTTCAAAGCATGGGGGACTGAGCTGGGAATTAGCTCTTGTTTATTTTATTATGAGTATTTTAGTGATACTTTTAGGAAGCGGGAAATACGCTGTAAACTCTAAATAAATTTAGTGTTTACAGGTGTTTTACTTTTATAGTTGAGTTTAGGCTCCAACCGATAAGGATCATAAATCCAAGTACGCCGTAAGCCGGTAAGAATTCATACGTATTTGCAAGATATACTAACCATAAAAGTATAGCACCAAGTGGTGTCGGTACCCCTACAAAATGTTTTTCAACTGAACCCGCATCTGAATTTATATTGAATTGAATCAATCTTCTAAGTCCTGAAATAACGTAATAGATACTGATTACACCCGCTACAATTAGAAAAGCTCCGTCAAAACTTGTCGCATATGTTGCCTGAAAGATTAAAAATACGGGAACAAGTACGAAACTTAAAAAGTCCGCAAAACTGTCAAGCTGAATACCAAACTCATTAGAGAGATTAAATTTTCTTGCGATTTTCCCATCAAAAATATCAAATGCTCCACCGATCCAAGCAAGGATAATAGCAAGAAAGAAATTGTTCTGCGTAATAAAATAAGTTGCGAGTAAACCGGCAGTTATATTTACAAATGTAAACATATTAGCAAGATTAAAATGTGATGATGGTGTAAATAGAAATTTCATTATTAAAATAAGCCTTGTAATTTTTTGAAATTATAGCAGAAGAATGAAATATTAGTTATGTATTGAAATTGATAAGTATTATCAGTATTAAGATATCACTAAGTAAACTTTGATTATCATTCTCAATATGTTATTTTTTAAGGTATAATTATGAAGCGTTTATTACTATTAATAAGTCTATTGTTTTTGACAACCGTATTATTTTCAGAAGAAAATGAACTATTACAAAGAAAACACTCTGTAAGAGAAGTTGCTTTTGAAATTGGAAAATTGGAAGAGAAAGAGATATCTGTTGTTGATAACTTTAAAAACATGTTTCAAGATGGGGAAGTGAGCGGACAGGTAAGAGTTGTTTATGCAGGCTACCATAATAAAAACAGTGATCCGGATCTTTATGCTACAGCAATCGGCGGAGTATTAAAATATGAATTAGCAGCGTATAATGGTTTTCACGGGGGTGTTGCTTTTTATACATCAAAAGATATCCCTGCACTTAGCGGTAATGGGGAGAATAGAAACCTTGAACTTTCTTCATCTGAGGGTGAAGATCAAGATATGAATGAAGCATATATTAATTATAAATATAACTATTTCAATCTAAGGTTTGGTCGTCAGGTGCTTGACACTCCTTTAGCTGATAGTGATGATATTAGAATGATTCAAAATACATTTGAAGCATATGTAGCTTCATATATCAAACACGGTTGGGAGCTGCAGGCTGGACATATTGAATCGTGGCACGGAATAGACCTTGAAAACGGTCTTGATGACGGCTAGGTAAAACTTGGTGATAACGGTATTAACTTTGCCGGTGCAAGATACTTCGATATGTGGGAGTTTCAATCTTGGTATTACAATATGACAGGTATGATGGATGCATATTATGTGGATTTTGGAGTGCAATACCCTTTTAATGATGATTTTACACTACATCTAATGGCACAGTATCTGAATGAACAAGAGTTGAGCAATAGTGGATACGAAGCGAGTATTTACGGTGGTTTATGTGAGTTCGTTTTTGGTGATCTAGGGATTAACTTTGCATATAACCATTCTGATAAAAAAACAGATAAAGAGAGTTTCTCCGGAGCAGGCGGAGGGACATTGTTTACGAATATGGACATGATGATCATGGATAATATTACAAAAGACAGAGAAGTTGATGCAATCGTTTCAGGTTTGGTGTATAATCACGGTAGCATATCACTTTTATATGCTTACGGTGATTTCTCAGGTAAAGCTGACAGCTTAGGTGAGAAAGCACATATTGTTGAGCAAAACTTTAATGTAGACTACAACATCAATGATGAGTTTTTAGTAGCATTTATCTATGTTATGAGTGAAGATAAACAAAGTGTTTTGAAAACAGAATATGATTACGATAGAACACAGTTAATGATAAATTATAATTTTTAAAAGAGGCTATATGAGATTGATTGAATCTAAACGGGGGCAAAAGTTAGAGGTTGTAAAACTTCATGCAAATGAAGAACTAAAACACAGACTGATATCTTTTGGAATAATGAAACATACCCTTATAGAGTTTATAGGTGAGGCACCTAGAAAAAAAACTATAGAGATTAAAGTGGGAAATATGCAAGTGGCACTCCGAGCCCAAGAAGCAGAAATGATAGAGGTAAAAGAGATATGAATGAAGAGACATTAGCCTGTCCCGTTACTGCAAAACATATAAAAGTAGCACTTGTAGGGCAACCAAATGTAGGTAAAAGTATGCTTATCAATTCGGTAAGTAATGCCCACCTGCATGTTGGAAACTTTTCAGGTGTGACGGTAGATAAAACGGAAGTACTGTTTGACTATAAAGGGTATAACTTTACTGTAGTTGATCTTCCGGGTACGTATGCATTTACAGATTATACGATCGAAGAGCGTGTAACACACGATTATCTTTGTGCTGAAGAGTATGACATTATTATTAATGTAGTAGATTCAACAAATCTATTGAAAAATTTACAACTCACATCTGAACTTCTTACAATGAGTAAAAAAGTGGTGATAGCACTTAATATGAGTGATGAAGCTGAAAAAGAAGGGATCTCAGTAGATGCCGAGTATATGACGGAACTGATGGGGATCCCTTGTGTAAAGGTTTCAGCAGCTACAAAACTGGGTATCGATCAGCTGATCGACACTGTTGTAAAAGAGTTTGAAGCTGAAAAGGTTGATCCAAAACTTGTTTTTTCAGTGAGTGTAGAAGATGAGATCAGTAATCTTGTAAGTTATTTTAAAAAGCATAAATATCAAGCGGTAAATTCACATAGAAATATTGCGATCAATCTTCTGAAAAACAATAAAAAAACTTACGAAAAACTGCATGATAATCCTATTTGGACAGAATTACAGCCGGTTTTGATCGAAGCTTCAAGACATATTGAGATCCATCATGATACGGATGATGTAAAAGAAGCTTTTGCCGAAGAGTATGCATCATTTAACAGAGGTATAGTTGCCGAGGTAGTAAAACAGGATAAAAGAGAAGAGAAAAAAACACTTACAGAGAAGATAGATTCGGTACTTATTCACCCTGTTGTGGGTATTCCGATATTTTTATTTTTTATGTGGGGATTGTTTCAGCTCACTTTTGAGATAGGTGCAATTCCTATGGATTATATCGATGCATTTTTCGGATGGTTCGGAGATGTGATCGGAGCTACTATTACAAATGAGAGTATACGCTCTCTTGTGGTGGATGGGATCATTGCCGGTGTAGGGGCAGTTGTTCTTTTTATTCCTAATATTGTTATCTTATTTATTGGTATAGCACTGTTAGAGAGTACGGGATATATGTCTAGGGTAGCTTTTTTGCTTGATGGATTTTTCCATAAATTTGGGCTTCATGGGCAAAGTTTTATCCCGCTTGTAACAGGTTTTGGATGCTCTATTCCTGCATATATGAGTGCAAGAGTTTTAAAAAATGACCGTGACAGACTTTTAACGCTTTTTATTATCGGGTTTATGTCTTGTGGTGCAAGACTCCCTGTATATGTACTCTTCGCTGGAGCTTTTTTTCCTGAGGATATGGCGGGAAATGTTTTATTTGCTATCTATATCAGTGGTGCAATCATAGGACTGATTGCGGCAAAAATTTTAAAACTCACTGCATTCAAAGGTGTGGACGAACCATTTGTTATGGAGATGCCGAAGTATAGATTGCCGAGTGTGAAGCTTATCTGGCATACAGTACTTACAAAAACAATGATGTACCTGAAAAAAGCGGGTACTTTTATCGCGGGTGCATCGATGTTGATTTGGTTTTTATCAACCTATCCACACAATAGTACGCTTGAAGCTGAGTACGAGGTTAAAATTCAAAAGGCACAAAGTGAACAGGAGATTATTCAGCTTGAGAATAAACTGGCAATGGAGCATTTGGAACAGAGTTATCTCGGCACTATTGGAAAGTTTACAGAACCTATTTTTGCACCGCTTGGATTTGACTGGAAAATGAATATAGCATTGCAGACTGGTCTTGCTGCTAAAGAGGTTGTGGTTTCAACTCTTGGAGTTCTTTACTCTTTAGGGGATGATGTAGATGCAGAGAGCCAAACTTTGGTAAATCAGATAAGTAAAAATATTCCTTTTGCATCAGCCGTATCGTTTATAGTTGTTGTTATGATCTATTTACCGTGTCTGGCAGCTTCTATCGTTTTTACACGTGAAGCGGGTAGTATCAAATACTTTTTCTACCTTTTTGCATTTACTTCGGTAGCTGCATATGTGATGGCGTTTATCGCATACAGAGTAACATTGGCTCTGACAGGTGTTAGCTAATTGTTATTTTCATAAAGTTATAATTGAGAAAAATTAAAAAGGTTTAGAGAATGGCACAACATAAAATATTGATGATAGAAGATGATCTTGAACTTGCCGAGATCCTAACAGAATATCTTGAGCAGTTTGATTTTGCGATCACTGTAGAAGATGATCCGTTTAAAGCTGTTAGTATTTTAAAATTAGAGCCTTTTGACCTTGTTATTTTAGATTTGACACTTCCGGGGATGGATGGTCTTGAAGTGTGTGAAGCAATTCGTGAACGTCAAGATATCCCTATAATTATCTCTTCGGCTAGAAGTGACGTAACAGATAAAGTAAAAGCACTGGAACTCGGAGCTGACGATTATATGCCAAAACCTTACGACCCTCGTGAACTTGAAGCGAGAATCCAGTCTGTTCTACGCCGTTATGCTGCAAAAACAGAGGCAAAAGCGGAAAATAAAAGTGATTTCAAATGTGATAAAGAAACAATGACAATCACATATAAAGGTCGCAATATCGATCTTACAAATGCCGAATTTGGGATTTTGGCTTATATGATCCAAAAACACGGTCTTGTAGTGTCTCGCGAAGATCTGATTCATAACGTAAATGCGATCAATGAAGACAGTTCCAACAAGTCAATTGACGTAATGGTTGGACGTATTAGAAGCAAACTAGGGGATAAATCTCTTATCGAATCGGTTCGTGGCGTAGGATATAAACTGCTTAAATGATGAAACGAAACGCAGTCCTTATCACGATACTTTTTGCATTGAGTGTTTCACTCATAAGTGTCAGTGCAATTTTTTGGGAGTTTTATAAGCTCAACAAACAACAATATATAGATCATATTTTTACGAAATACTCTGTTATTGCACAAATCTACCGTGAGCATATGCAAAGAAGTTCTTCGGAGATTATGCTTGAAGCCAACCTTGCAGTATATGATCTCTTCATCATTAAAGATAAAAAAGAGAAAAAAGATATTTTAGAAAAATCGAAACTCCTTAAAAAAGAGGGGTTTAAAAGTTTTGGTACTTCTTTAATGCTCAACAAAAACGGACTTTTTACTAAAAATACCGTGACAAACCTTGAAGCTTCAATGTTAAAACATCAAAAGCAGATCTATTTTTATATAGAAAGCCCCGATTCTGAAGTGTTGATCAAGGATGAAAGACTGCACCCATATAGTTATCTGAATATTCTATATTTTTATAGTATGGTTTTTATTATTATCTCACTCTCGTTTGTCCTAGTTATGCAAAAACTGCGTCCCCTTATCAGACTTAGAAAAAAGATAGCACTTTACGGAAACGGTGATATGGAGATCTCTTTTAAAACGAAAAATATTGATGAGATAGGCTCTGTTGCAAATGAGCTTGAAAATACAAGAGAGAAGATCAATACAATTTTAGAATCACGTACACTTTTTTTACGAAACCTGATGCATGAGTTAAAGACACCGATTGCAAAAGGGACCATTGTTACACAAATGCTCTCGGAGCAAAAACAGCGTGATCGTTTCACTTCAATTTTTAAACGTTTAGAGACTTTGGTTGAAGAGTTTGCATTGATCGAAGAGGTGACAAGTCTGGGTGATACTACCGAGTTTAAAGAGTACCGTTTAGTAGATATCATTGACGGTGCGATCGACATGGCAATGGTTGATAGAGAAAAAGTGGGAGTGATGATAAGTACTGACGTCAAAGTAGATGTAAATTATCGCCTTTATACAACCGCTATAAAAAATATGATTGACAATGCGATGAAGTATTCTGATGATGCATATATTAAAATTCTTATCAATGAAAAAGGTGAACTTTGTTTTGAAAGTAGAGGGGAGTGTTTAAAGCATCCTCTACAATATTATATAGAACCTTTTACAAAAGAAAACCCGTCAAAAAATAGTTTTGGACTCGGACTTTACCTGGTAGATTCTATCTTAAAAGCACATGGAGAAATTTTAGCTCACGAGTATGAAAACGGGGTAAATCGTTTTATATTTGCGTAAGTTTAAATATGTAAACTGTTGTAATGAATAAATTTCTCCACATTGGTGTGTATCTTTTTTTTGCATCCTCTTTTTTCCTTTTTGGGTGGTTTAGCCACGCAACTTACGAACCCGGAAAACGTATAGAAAAAAAATCTATTTTAGATACTATAAAAGAGAGAAAAACATTAAATGTTGTCCTTTTAAATGCTCCATCAACTTACTATATCGGACCTGACGGTCCTAGCGGATTTGAATATGAACTATTAGATGCATATGCAAAAAGCTTAGGAGTTGAACTTAATATCACTGCTGCACATACGGTTAAAGAGGCACTGGAATATGTAGGCAAAGAGGGGATAGATTTAGTTTCGGCTTCACTTACAAAAACACCCCATAGAGAAGAGCTATATAATTTTGGACCATCCTATTTTGAAGTACAAGAGCAGGTTATATGTCATCGTGGGATGCTCGGGAGTTCCAAGTTTCCAAGAGATGTAGAAGATCTGGAAGGTTTAGAGATTGTTGTCGGGGAAAATACAAGTTACTATGAAACGGTAAATTCTCTTATAGATGACGGCTTTGATATAAATGTCAGTGTTACATCAGAATACTCTACAGAAGAGCTTTTAGAGATGGTTTCAAACCATCAGATAGATTGTACATTGGCCGATTCTAACATCTACTCAATCAATTTAAAATATTTTCCAGATATAGCGATGGCTTTTGCGATCAGTGGACGGGAACAGCTTGCATGGATCTTGCCGCCTAACTCTACAAAGTTAGAGACAAACATGTACACCTGGCTCAATAGTTTTGTTCAAACAGGAAAAATGACACGTTTAAAAGATCATTACTACTCTTATGTACTTTTCTTTGACTATTACAATACAAAGATGTTTTATAAAAGAGTTGATTCAAGACTGCCAAGATATGAGTCTTATTTTAAAAATTCAGCGACGCGCTTTGGAATTCCTTGGACACTTTTAGCTGCGGTATCATATCAGGAATCACACTGGAATCCTAAAGCAAAAAGTTTTACGGGTGTTAGAGGGATGATGATGTTAACGCGTCATACTGCGAGACTTCTAGGTGTTAAAAACAGACTAGATCCAAGGCAAAGTATTGTCGGTGGTACAAGACATCTAAAACAGATGATTAAAAATGTTCCTGAAGGTGTAGAAGGTGAGGATAGATTGAAATTTGCACTTGCTGCATACAATGTGGGTGGCGGGCATATTCAAGATGCAATGTCGTTAGCAAAAAAACTTGGACTCAACCAATACGTATGGAGTGATCTGAAGATTGTTTTACCGCTTTTATCACAGAAAAAATACTATAAAACACTCAAATTCGGTTATGCTAGAGGGAGTGAACCTGTAAAATATGTTGAGGCTATTTATAATTATAAATCTATTTTAGATAAGTTGGTTGATGAAAAAGAGAAGGCAGAGGAGGAAAAAAAGCTAGATGAGAATACTACTCACCAGCTTTAGAAAGTTCTGCTAAAAAAGTTTCCATATCGTATTTAACACGATACTCAGGAGTCATGATATGGATGAGGATATCTCCAAGATCTATAACAACCCAGTCTCCGCTCTCATCAACATTGTTGAAGTGTTCTTCCGGTTTTAACTCTTTTTTCAGGTGGTCTAAAAGAGCGATTGTATGTTTTTGTCCAAGTGATGAAGCGATGATCGCATAGTCAACAATATAGTCTTTACCTTGCAGGTCAAACACCTCAATAGCTTCAGCTTTATTTTTATCTAGTACAGAAGTTATTTTTTCTATTCTATCTAACATTATGTTCCTTGTAATAATTTTCTATTTTTTTTGCAATTTTTGGAGGAAGATAGTTTATATCTATATTCTCTCGTAATTCAGTAGATGATACAGAGACATCCACTTCTACTTTTATATAGCTGTCAGGAATTGTAATATTCTCTCTTGTAACAACTATAAACTTTACTAAGTTTTTTAGCTCATCATACTTATACCATTTCTCTAAAGATGCTAAGTTGTCAGCACCTATTACAAGATAGATAACATCATAATATTTTTTGAGATGTTGTACTGTTTGTATAGTAGGAACTTTTGCAGCCTGATCGACTTCAAAAGAGCTCACCTCTACACTTGGATCATTTTGAAATATATCTTCTAGCCACTTTAACCGTAAAGCTGCATCTGCTACAAACTTTGATTTAAATGGATTGAGGTATGTTGGCATAATTATGATCTTATTAATAAAATCTAATTTTTTTAATGCCTCTACAATTTTTAGATGACCTAAATGTGGAGGATCAAATGAGCCGCCAAAAAGTGCTATATTTTTCATTTAATCAGAATTATAACTAAATTTGGATAAAATAACCGAATTTAATTTTTTATAGGATATAAAATGGCACTTAAAATAGCAATTAATGGATTTGGTAGAATCGGTCGTTGTGTTGCTAGAATAGCAGCAAAAAGAGATGACGTAGAGATTGTTGCTATCAATGATATGGCAAGTATGGATATGATGTTGTATCTTCTTAAAAACGATTCTGTTCACGGTACATTTAACAGTGAAATTGAGCAAATTGATGAAGAAAACATTAGTATTGATGGACAAAAAATTAGAGTTTTTTCTGATAGAGATCCTAAAAATCTAAAATTTGCGGACTGTGGTGCAGATATGGTTTTAGAGTGTACAGGTGTATTTTTAACTCAAGAGAGTGCACAAGTTCATATTGACAACGGTGTAGAAAAAGTACTTTTCTCTGCTCCTGCAAAAGATAAAAACACTCCAACATTCGTAATGGGTGTAAATGAAGATAAATATGACGGTCAAAAAATCGTTTCAAATGCTTCTTGTACAACAAACTGTTTAGGTCCTGTTGCAAAAGTTTTAGATGATGCTTTTGGAATTGAAAAAGGTCTTATGACAACTATCCACTCATATACAAATGACCAAAACATCCTAGATGTAAAACATTCTAAAGATAAGCGTCGTGCTCGTGCAGGTGCTATCAACATGATCCCGACAACAACTGGTGCTGCTAAAGCAATCAGCCTTGTTCTTCCACAACTTGAAGGGAAACTTCATGGTCAGTCTGTTCGTGTACCGACACCTGATGTTTCTATGGTTGACTTAAACGTAGTTGTAAGAAAAGAGACTACAAAAGAGGAAGTAAATGCAGCATTTAATGCAGCAGCTGCTAGTTCTCATCAGGGACTTATCTTAGTAGATAAAGAGATGAGAGTATCTCAAGACTTCGTAGGGTGTGAATACAGCTCAATCGTTGCAGAAGATCTTACTCAGGTTATCGGCGGTAACATGGTAAAAGTTATGGCTTGGTACGATAATGAGTGGGGTTACTCTATGAGACTTATCGATATGGCTATCCATATTAGTAAATAATTAAATTAAAGGAGTTTGCTCTCCTTTAAGTCTCTCTTAGGCCACTTGGCCACTAAAATTTGCCTCCTTGCAGGAAGCAGAAATATTTATGTAAGGCAGTAGATGGAATTATTACATTTAAAAGATTTAGATTTAAAAGATAAAAAAGTTTTTATCAGATGTGACTTTAATGTTCCAATGGATGAGTTTGGAAATATTACGGATGACAGACGTATCCGTTCAGCAGTTGCTACTATCAATCATTGTTTAGATGAAGACTGTGCAGTTATTCTTGCTTCTCACCTTGGACGTCCAAAAGGTGAAGTGGTTGAAAAATACTCTTTAGCACCTGTTGCTCGCAGATTACAACAATTATTAAAGCGTGCTGTTGCACTGGCTCCGAGTGTAGTGGGTGAAGATGCTATGAAAATGGCCGAAGAGTTACCTCGTCATGAAGTTATGCTTTTAGAGAACCTTCGTTTTGAAAAAGGTGAAACTGAAAACGATGAAGAGTTGTCTAAGAAACTTGCATCTATGGCAGAGTTTTACATTAATGATGCATTTGGTGTATCTCACCGTGCACACGCTTCAGTTCACGGAATTACGAAATATTTTGACGATGCACATAAAGCAGCCGGTTTCTTACTTGAAAAAGAGATTAACTTTTTTGCGAATCTGATCGACAATCCTATTCGTCCATTTGCTGCAATTGTTGGCGGTTCAAAAGTTTCAGGAAAACTCGAAGCACTTGTTAATTTACTTCCAAAAGTTGATAAAGTTTTTATCGGTGGCGGTATGGCTTTTACATTCCTAAAACAATTAGGATATGACATTGGTGCATCACTTGTTGAAGATGATCTTCTTGAAGAGGCACAAAAGATTATGGACAAAGCAAAAGAGTTAGGTGTGAAATTTTATCTTCCTGTAGATATTATAGCTGCAGAGAAATTCTCGGCAGATGCTGTAAGTAAAATAGTAACTGCTCAGGAGATTCCTACTGAATGGATGGGACTAGATATTGGACCTGCGACTGTAAGACTTTACCGTGAAGGTCTTAATGATGTTCAAACAATACTTTGGAATGGTCCAATGGGTGTTTATGAGATGGAAAAATTTGCAAGAGGTAGTTCGAAAATAGCACACTTTGTTGCAGATAGCTATGCAACTACTGTAGTTGGCGGTGGTGATACGGCTGATCTTGTACAACGTATAAATGTAGGAAACGAGATCACATTTATATCTACAGGTGGCGGAGCTTCACTTGAACTTTTAGAAGGTAAAGTTTTACCGGGTGTTGAAGCACTAGTAAAAGGATAATTGGAAGAAGTATGATAGTAGCAGCTAATTTAAAAACAAACCTGACAAGAAAACAAACAAAAGAGTATATAGAAACACTTGATGATTTTGTAAAAACAAATCATATAAACCAAGAGAGTTTTGTTTTCCCTGCTACATCCTCTTTAGATAGTTATGATACAGATGTAACTATCGGTGCTCAAAATGCTTATCCTGTACAAAATGGAGCATTTACCGGTGAGATAGGTGTTGAACATTTAGATGAGTTCGGTTTGAAAACTATTTTGATCGGACACAGTGAACGTCGCCATATTTTAGGTGAAACTCAAGATGTAATATTGCAAAAGTTTAATTACTTCAAAGAGCTTGGATATACGATAGTATATTGTGTAGGTGAACCACTGGAAAAAAGAGAAGCAGGTGTTGCTGAAATGATGGATTATATTAATGCTCAATATAGAGGTATCGATACATCATATGAAAGACTGATTATTGCATACGAACCTGTTTGGGCGATCGGTACGGGGCTTACTCCTACAAATGAAGATATTATAGCAATTCATCGAGAGTTGAAGAAAAAATCACCTGCCCCGCTTTTATATGGTGGAAGTGTAAAAGTAAATAATGCAAAAGAGATTATGGCACTTCAAAATGTTGATGGTGTATTGGTTGGTAGTGCAGCATTAAAAGTTGAAGACTTTTGTCAAATGGTTACGTTTGCACAAGAACTAGAAAACAAGTAAATAAAATTAAGGAGAAATACAAAGATGGTAATGAAAGGTAAAAAAGGTCTAATCGTAGGTCTTGCTAATAATAAATCGATTGCATATGGAATTGCAAAAGCTTGTAAAGAACAAGGTGCTGAACTTGCATTTACATACTTAAATGATGCTCTTAAGAAAAGAGTTGAGCCTATTGCTACAGAGTTTGGTAGTGGTGATTATGTATATGAACTAGATGTATCTAATGAAGAGCATATGGCAGGAATTGCGGCAAAAATTGAAAAAGACTTTGGAAAAATCGACTTTTTAGTACACTCTGTTGCATTTGCTCCAAAAGAGGCTTTATCTGAACCATTTATGAAAACATCTAAAGAGGCATTTAGAATTGCAATGGATATTTCAGTATATTCTTTAATTGATTTAACAAACCGTCTTGAGAGTGTTTTAGCAGATGATGCTTCTATCCTTACACTTTCATACCTAGGCGGACCTAAATATGTAGCAAACTATAATGTAATGGGTGTTGCAAAAGCTGCTCTAGAATCTACTGTGAGATATATGGCGGTAGATTTAGGTAAAAAAGGGCAACGTGTAAATGCAATCTCTGCAGGTCCTATTAAAACTTTAGCAGCTGCGGGAATCGGTGATTTTTCACAGATACTAAAATGGAATGAAACTAATTCTCCACTAAAAAGAAATGTGACAATCGATCAGGTTGGAAATTCTGCAATGTATCTTTTAAGTGATTTAGCTTCTGGTGTAACTGGTGAAGTACACTATGTAGACAGCGGTTATAATGTTATGGGAATGGCTGCAGTTGAGTCAAACGATGAAGGAAAAACTGTTCTTTCTTGGGATGTGAAATAATTTCACTTCCCAATAACAGGTAAAGTTTCCATCTGCTTTTGATGGGAACTGTTTTCATCACTAGGCTTAGCCTTTTGATATGCTCCAATCTTATCTACATACTCTTGTAGTGTAAATCCCTTTGTTTTACTTTCAGTATATTTTACCTCTTCTTTAGTAGTGTTACTCTCCTTTACAGTCACTACCTCTTTTGTCATATACTTTTTTTGAATTTCCGGATCTTTCTCTACTGCTGGAGACCAATCATCCTTAAGCCAATTATCTAAAGAGTTCTGCATAAAACCGGCTTTTTTGTTGCTTGTTGTTGGACTGACACTATTTAATTCATCATTCTGAGTCGGGGAAACAGCACTGTTTGAACTACATCCAGTTAAACTCAAAAATGTGATAAATGTAAATAATGTGATATGTGTTTTTTGTTTCATAACGTCATTTTAACTAAAGATGCGTAAATAATAAACAGTTTTAATGATAAATTAAGAATAGGGTGTGCTATACTGCATATGAAATTTGTAAAGAAACAAGGAGAATATATGAAATTTACAAAATTAAGTTTAGTAGCTGCATTACTTGCTGGTTCAGCTGCATTCGCTGTTGACAACGTAAAAGTTAGTGGAGATGCTAATCTTTATTATAGTACTTCAGATGCTAAAGCTGGGTATGCTGATCCAACAATGGCTAATAAAGATGATTTATTTGGCAAGGATAACTCTGCTGCTGATGCATCAATTAACTTAAATATTACTGCAGATTTAATAAAAAATGATATGGTTACTTTAAGTGCAGGTGCTGGGTATACTGTTCTAACAACTTTAGGTTTAGAGAATGTGTTTGTATCAAATGTATGGGGTTCTGCTCACACTGCTACAGATAACGGTACATCTAATTATGCTGGTGGTCATAAAGTTGAAAATGCTTCTTGGATGAATGAAGCATGGGTTGCTGCTACTGCAGGTAAAACTACTATTAAACTTGGTCGTATGGAACTTGATACTCCAATAGCATTTACTGAAAAATGGTCAATTGAAAAAAATACTTTTGAAGCTGCTGTTGTAATGAACCAGGATATTCCAGATACTACTTTAGTAGGTGCATATGTTGGTAATACAAACGGTGGTGGCATTAGCAGTAATGTAAATGATCTTGGTTTAGCAGTGGCACCAGTTGTGAATGCTAATGGTGAATTCAATACATTAGGTAAAAGCGGTGCATATGCAGTTGCTGCAATTAATAACTCTTTTAAACCATTAACTGCACAAGCTTGGTATTATGATGTAGTAAATGTTGCAAAAGCATATTGGTTACAAGCTGATTTAAAATGCCAAAAAGTTCCTGGTTTATTAGCTGGTGCTCAGTATACATCAGTAAAAGTTGGTGATGGTGATTCAAGTGGTACATACGCTTTAATGGCTGGTTATGAGATGAAAGATATGGCTACTTTTAAAGTTGCTTATTCTCAAACATCTGATAAAGGTGATTTACATGGACAAAATATTGGTACTGGTACTGGTACTCATGCAAACTCTCAGTCTAAACTTTATACTGAAGCGTTCTGGGGTGGTAACTTTGGTCAAGTTACAACAGCAGATACTACTGCATATAAAGCAAGTGTAGATGCTACATTAGCAGGTACTGATTTAACTGCTCAATATACATATGCAGACCATGATAAACTAGTTAGTTCACAAGACTTAACTGAGGTAGCAGTAGCTGCTAGCAGAACTTATGGTCCTTTAGATCTTAAATTAGCATATATCTACACTGATTTAGGAAAAAATATTGATGCTTCAAACAGAGTTAACGCTTACATCACTGTAAACTTCTAAGAAATAACTTTCTTAAATTCAACTCCTTTTTGGAGTTGAAACTTCTTCTCTATTTACTTAAAAATAATTTACTGCTTTACTAAAATTTTAAATTTATAAGATGATAACTTAATTTTTATTGGATGATAATTGAATTGTTATATTGGAAGATAAAAAAAGAGGAAATGAGATAGGAAATTAATCCATATCCCATTTAATGATAGCACTTACATAAAACGTTTGTAGTCTATCGAATTGATACGTGTAAGTTGAACGTTCTATATCATCCGGAAATGTCATAAATCTATATCCAAGTTCCACATCAACAAGTTCAGTAGCATGATAGTTAAAACCTAAATCACCACCAACATATTTTAAGTTATCATAAGCTGTATCATATGTCGCTGTACTGCTAACTCTAAGGTTAGCTATACCACCATTGATACCAACAAAGAAGTTAACAGGTTCTGAAAAGTTAAACATATATTGTGCTTCAGCGCCATAAGTGTTTAATCTGCTTAATTTATCTGTATCATAGTGTCTTGCACTAATGAAAATTCTGTAATTTTCACTTTGCGCACCCACTTTAATACCGATAGTCCCCATTCCGCCGTTCTCTTTACCTAAATTAGAGATACCGACTCCAGAATCGTACACATTGACACCTAAGTCACTGTAGCCACCCTCAATAGCAAATAATGATTTTGCATTCTTGAAAGTGTCGTCAGCCAATAAAGGCATAGCCGCGATAGAAGTAGCTAAAGCTAATTTCGTTAAACTATTTTTCATATTTTTCCCTTTCGCATAATAGATGATTATACATCATACTTTTTTATGGTATCTTTAAACTATGATACTTTTATGCATTTGGCACAAAAATAAGCACTGGAGAAAGCCCATTGAAAATTATAACCACCAAGTTCCCCAGTAACATCGACAACTTCACCTATAAAGTAAAGCCCTTTTACCTTTTTTGACTCTAAAGTTTTAAAATCTAACTCATTTGCAAGAACACCGCCTCGAGAAACTTCCGCTTTTGTAAAACCATAGTTGCCTGCAGGAGAAAATTTGTAGTTTGTAAGGGATTTGTCTTTCATTATATTACTCAAGCGTTTTGGAAGATTTTCTTTTTTCTCCTCAGGGAGAAAATTAACGCTAATGTCGCCTTTATTCCAATACAAAGAAGCCGATAAGACGGCTGGGCCGCTGAGTCCTTTATGGGTAAAAAGAAGTTCCTCTTTGAGAAGTTTGTCTCCAACCTTTATATTTACATAGGTACTCAGACCACTTAACTCTTTCATCCATGCCTCTTTTGGTTGCACAGTAAGTCCGACTAGGGCAGGGGTGAACTCTTTTACTTCAAGCTTAAAACTTTTAGCAATCTCCAGACCGATATCGCTTGCACCGAGGTTTGCAAAACTTTTCCCACCCGTGGCTACAACTACATTTTTGGCTTTTATATGCTGTTTATCTGTTTTGAGTACAAAAAGATCATCCTCTTTTGTTAGAGATATAATTTTATGATTGAGATAAAAGTGGTGTTGCTCATTTAGTTGTAATAACAGGTTGATGATATCTTGTGCAGAATGTTTACAAAAATAGTAACGCTCTTTACGTACTTCAAGGTCAATATGATTACGATCTAGAAAACGAAGCAGTTTCTCTTTATTGAATTTTTTAAAAACCTGTTTGATCAGCTCTTTGTCACCGTCAAAATTGCTTGGTTTGACACTAACATTTGTAATGTTACATTTCCCACCACCGGAAATTTTGAGCTTTTTTGCAGCTTTGTCATTTCCTTCAACAATGGCAACGGAGAGATTTTTAGAAAGGTTGGCTCCACACATAAGTCCCGAAGCGCCAGCCCCTAAAATAAGTACATCGTAGTTTTTCATAAATGCAATTATAACTGATGAACCCAAAATAAGATATAATTTCAAAAACAATAAAAGTAGGGTAATGGCAAACAAACTACATATAGTCTCACTAGGATGTACAAAAAATCTTGTAGATACTGAAGTTATGATGGGACGACTCAAAAATTTTGAATTAACAGACAACAATGAAGATGCAGATGTGATCATTGTAAACACATGTGGATTCATCGATGCTGCAAAAGAAGAGTCTATAAATACGGTTCTCTCTTTAGATGAAGCGAGAAAAGATGATTCTGTTTTAGTTATGGCTGGATGTTTAAGTGAAAGATATCAAGAGGAGCTTCAAGAACAGATTCCTGAAGTTGATATTTTTACAGGTGTTGGTGACTACGATAAGATTGATGAGCTTTTAGCAGAGAAAAAAAGCAGATTTAGTGATGAAGTATATCTTATTGACGGAGCTGAAAGAGTAGTTACAGGTTCATCATATCATGCATATGTGAAGTTGAGTGAAGGGTGTAACCAACAGTGTTCATTTTGTGCTATTCCAAGTTTCAAAGGAAAATTAAACTCTCGCGAGCTTGATTCGATCGCAAAAGAGGTAGAATCTTTAGTCGCACAAGGGTACTGGGATTTTTCATTTGTGTCTCAAGATTCAAGTTCATACTTAAGGGATAAAAATGTAAAAGATGGACTTTCACTTCTGATTGAGAGAATTGAGCTGATCGAAGGTGTAAAGTCTGCAAGAATCCTTTATCTATACCCATCAACTACATCGCTTAATTTACTCAAACGTATTGAGAAAAGTGAAGTATTCCATAACTATTTCGATATGCCGATCCAACATATAAACGATGATATGTTACGTATTATGAAGCGTGGGTTCGGCAAAGAGAAAACTTTAGAGTTATTAAACTATATGAGAAATATGCCAAACTCTTTTGTAAGAACAAGTTTTATCGTGGGGCATCCTGGGGAGACACAGGAGATGTTTGATGAGATGTGTGAATTTGCCAAAAGTTTTGGCTTCGATCGTGTGAATGTTTTTGCATACTCTGATGAAGAGACAACATCTGCTTATGATATGGCAGATAAGATCGATGATGAGACTATTGCAAAACGTGCCGAGATTTTGGGTGAAATTGTTAAAGAAGTTACACTTGAATCACTTGAGGCTGAAATCGGTAAAGAGGTTGATATCGTTATTGACGGCGAGAGTGACGAACATGAGTATCTTTTAAGTGCCAGAGAACTACTTTGGGACAGAGATATTGACGGTGAGATCTTTGTTAATGACAGAACAGATGAGGATGCCGAGATTGTTTTCGGGAAACCTTATAAAGCTAAAATTACTGGAATTGCCGGTGATATTCTAATGGCAACAGTGGACAATGCTCCTTCAAACAACTAAAGAGCTTTTACAAGACTCTAAAAACCTTCTGGCATTTTCTGCCGGAGGGGATTCTACCGCACTCCTATTTCTCCTTTTAGAAAATAATATTAAATTTGATATCGCTATTGTTGATTACGGTGTACGTAAGCAGAGTAAAGATGAACTCATTTATGCAAAAGTATTGGCAGAGAAGTATGGATTTACTTGTCATGAAAAAACAGCTTCAAAAATTACGAAAAACTTTGAAGCTGAAGCTCGATCACTGCGATACGGTTTTTTTGAAGAGCTGATTGAAGAATATGAATATGAATACCTTTTAACTGCACACCATTTGGGTGATAGACTGGAGTGGTTTTTAATGCAGTTATGTAAAGGTGCAGGGTGTGTTGAACTCTCAGGGATGAAAAGAGTTGAGAATAGAGAGAACTATAATCTTGTACGGCCATTACTTCATCTAGATAAGCAGGAATTACTTGAATATCTCAATTCTAAAGAGATTAAATATTTTGAAGATGAAACAAACAGTGATGAGCGTTTTCAGAGAAACTATTTTCGTCATAATTTCTCTGAGCCGCTTCTGCAAAAATATAAAAGCGGGATAGAAAAAAGTTTTAGCTATATAGATCAGGATATAGACTCTCTGATAGAAGAGATTGAACTGAAAGTGGTAAATCAGCTGGCGTATTTTGAATCGAAAGATAGAAGAACAAACCTTGTACATATAGACAAATATTTAAAATCTTGCGGAGAGTTGATAACGGCAAATGAAAAACAAGAGCTTTTAAAAAATGAGAGTGTAGTGATAGGGCGAAAATATATCGTCACACAAGATAGTGAAAATGTATTTATAGCACCTTATATTCAAGCAGTAGGCTTGGATAAAGAGCTAAAAGAGAAGTTCCGTTTACTGAGAGTACCTGTGAAGCTTCGAGGCTATTTAGCTTCAGATTTTGAGGCAGTAGAGTTTGTATCGTTATTGTTAGAGTAAACTCTCATAGTAAAAGAGGAGTTAATCATCTCCCCCTCTCTTTTAAAAACTATAGGAAAGTTCACAGCTATGATCCAATCCCCTTTGTTAACTGCATCTAAAAAGTCATAGAAGTTAGTCGGTGAGCTTATTTTTGAAGTAGTATTTACTTCATATACTGCAAAACCTTCCTCGTTTTGTGTTCGATCAACTTTAGAGATTTTCAAATCAGAAAAATAAGTCTTGTGTTGCTTTTCAAATCTTTGAGGATTAAAAGGTTTATCAAAGGCCTGGATAATGTGTCTATTTTTGCTTTGGAGATCTTTTAGTACATCGAGTGTTTCATCGTAAAACTCTTGGTATTTATTATACTCTCTTAGCTCTGTTTTAAAATCCAGTCTTTCAATTCTATACTCTTTCCCTTTTGGAATAAGCAGTGTAAATGAAAAAACAATTACAAATATAAGTAATACTATCGAAATTAATGAGAGGTAAAGATAGTGACGAGGGATATTAATTCTCATTTTCTAACTCCTGATCCATCTCATCGATGTAGTTGGTAGATACAAATCTTAACCAACCGTTTCCTGCCGGATAAAAACTGCTGTATGTTTTGTGAAAAATGGAGCGTAAAGGTGCTTGTAACATAAAGTTGTATACATCTTTATTTGGTGTAATACCGTAAAGGACTAGTCCATTTTCGAGCAGTTTTGCCTCTGAAAGTGTTATACGTTCGGGAACAAGATCAAAAAGGTTTGTTATAGAGTCTTTTAAAACACTGTTTTTCGTAAAAATTCTTTCAGAGAGATCTTTTTGTTTTTTAATATATGTTATCTGATTTTTCATATTTTCTATATCTTTTTGCAACTCTAATCGTGCTTCAATAGTTTCAGCTTTCTCTTTTTGGAAGCTATAGTCTTTATATACCAGAAAAATGAAAGTAGAAAAGATCATAATAAGTGTCATTGAAAAAAAGGTTACCAAGAGTTTAAGTTCTTGGGTAAAAGGAGTTTTCGTTCTTGGTTTTATATAACTGTATTTCATAAACCAAGCTCCTCTTTTGCAAGTTCACAGATCTCTGCTCCTAAATCGACAGTTCTGATGTATGTATTTAAAAACATCTCCTCTTCAAGATAACGTTTAAGATCATTGCTTACGTGTGTATTGTCTGCAATGTAGATGTTTTCTATAAATTTACTCTCATATCGCGTATCTTTATAAAAGTGGTTAAATGCATTTTGTATTAAAGAGAATCTTTGATAATCTTCATTAAAATGGGAATCATCACTTTCAGGTGTTTCTGTTGTGTTTTCTCGAACTTCATTTTCATAAAGTTCCTCTTCTAAGTCTTTGCCTTCAGAAAACTCGTCAATATCTTCTAAAGAGTCAAGATCTTCAATATCGGAAAAATCTTCAAGCTCATCATCAACATCCATATCATCAAGAACTATCCCCTCATCATCCAGTTCAAGCTCAAAATCTTTTTCATCTTCTAGATCATCTAAAGCCATGTTCTCAGATTCCAGATCGACCTCCATATCAAGATGTTCTGCAAACAGAAGTTCTGAATTTTCAAAAACAGCAAGAGATAAAGAACTGTCTTCTATGAGTACAAACATTGCAAGGTTTTTATCGATTTTATCTTTAAAAAACTTTGTTAAAACCACAAACGGTGAAAATATAAAGTCTATTCCTATATCTTCATATTTTTTTTCAAGTTCATAAAGATCTGTTTTAGAAGTGTATGTTGTCCAGCTTTTATTGATACATCTGTATTCGGTAGTTGAGAGATCTTGATACTGCGAAAGTTTGTTTTTATCGCAGCTTGGTAGTGCACCTTGTTCATGAGATGTGTCTAAAAATGAGATGTAATAATAGGGAGATTCGCTTATATGACTTGTGATATATTCATATATCTCTTCTGTGAGTTTAGTAGATTGAAAAACATGTTCATAGTGAGAGACCTCATTTGTTTTTGAGTGTACCTCCACATGAATAGTCGTACTAGATCTTTCAACAATAATGTTAATAAAAACTTTTAAGTACAAAGACTCCAGTATTTTACTTAGCACTAAGAACTAACCCCACATAACGGATGTGCTTTGTCATAGTTTTGTTTTTTCAAGGCACTACCTAATTTCGTATAGATTTGCGTTGTTGCCATCGAAGAATGTCCTAAAAGTTCACTTACATCAACAATAGGAGCTCCACCGTTTAAAAGAGATGTTGCATACGAGTGGCGCAGTTGATGAGGTGTTACTTTTAATGAAATTCTAGCAAAAACTTTATTTATGATATATCTTAGACTATTTTCGCTTAATTTTTCGCCATTTTTCTCAAAAAGAAATTTTTTTGGCGAAAAATCTCGTAAATATTCCTCTAGGATTTTTTTTGTTGACTCTATTATAGGGATATCTCTTTGTTTGTTTCCCTTCCCGATAACCCGTATCCACTGATCAGATATATCTTCTAGTTTCAGGTTTGCTAGTTCAGATATACGAAGCCCCATAGTATAAAGAATAGTTATAATGGTTTTTTCATGCAGATCGGCTTGTTGCAGAGCTTCAATAATATGTTTATGTGCAATCGGTTTAGGGAGTGTTTTAGCAACTTTTACACTCTCATCAGCTTTGAGAGTTACTTTGATTTGCAGCTCACCGAGATACTCGCTAAAGCTTCTAATGGCACTCAATTTTTTACTGATTGTTTTAGATTGTAGGGAGGAGATATGGATGCGATAGGGCATAAGGTTAAAGAGAAGATGATCTTTTTCCTCAACAACCTCTATAATACCAAGGGCTTCATCCAAAGCCTCTTTATAGGTTTTTATAGTTAGGTCTGAGTAGCCCTTGTAGTTTTTTAGATGTTCTAAAAACTTTTCTTTATACTCATCTATCGACTTTTTCAAGGATTTTCTCGAACTGTTTATGATATTTTGCTGCTTGGCTGACAAGCTCTTTATTTGTTATGACGCTAGGAGCAAGTTTTATATAACTCTCAACCATAATTTCACTCATAAGCTTTATTCTAGCTCTTTGTGCATCATCAATAGTATCTTGAGAAATCATCTCGTTAATCTCTCTGAGGTATTGTTTTGCTTCTTTGATGTATTTTTCATACTTCATAGAAGTTTTTGATTGTGCCATTATAGTTGAAGCCATTCTGTTGTAGACATCTTCTGAAAAAGCTTCACTTGCAAGTGTATATGCTTTGTTGTAATCACCCATTTCGTAGTGGTATTTTGCTTCAAGAGATTTTTCGTAAGAGGGATTTGTTAAAAAGAAAAGTATCATAAAAGAGACTATAAAAACGGCTATAAAAATAAAGAGATTTTTAATGTTCATGTTTAAGTAAACCTTCTTTTATTAGAGCTCTTGCAGCTTCAAGTTCCATCCCACTTATATCTATCTCTTGTGTGGAGTAGTAATGTATTGTACCAAAAGGTTTTGGAACTGTAAAGCGGTCCCAAGAATTAAACTGCCAGTACTTTGTAGGTTTGATCTCTACAAGCACTATTTTCGCTTTTGCTTTTTGTGCCATAACTATTATACCATCTGCTACTTCATGGCGAGGCCCCTTAGGACCGTCAGGTGTTATACCTATGTCATACCCCTCTTTTAAAGTTTTAATCGCTTGTATCAGTACTTTTGCAGGAGATTTATCGCTCGAACCTGCAAGCGTACCTAGCCCAAAGTATGAGATCGTTTTAGAGATCAGTTTTCCATCAAAGTGGGGTGAGATTAAAACTTTAGCATGAGGTTTTTTTCTATAATGGCTGTAAAGATATGGAAGCATTAAAAGCTCTCCGTGCCAACATGCAAATATAATAGGGTCCCCAGAAATTGATTCGGGAGAGTGGTATATTTTTTTATTTGTTCGGTATAAAAAACGGATCAGAAGCGATCCTAGAAGCGGAATAAATACAAGCGCTAAAAAGCGAGATAGTTTTTTACTCAACTATCTCCCCCGTACAGATTGTACGTCCAATCTGTGTAATTTTAACGTTTTTAAATTTTCCTAAAAGCTCTTCTGAACCTTTTACCTTAACAACAAGGTTAGCATTTGTTCGACCTGAAACATAGTTGTCACGGTTAAGGTCTTCAAAGTAAACCTCATACGTTTTACCTAGATGTTTCTGCATATTTTTATCTATTATCTCTGTTTGCATTGATTGAAGATGAGAAAGTCTAGCAGAACCTATCTCTTCATCAACTACATTTGTAAAGTGTTCCGCTTCGGTGTGTGGACGAGCTGAATATTTAAAGCTGAAGATCTGATCAAACTCCACCTGTTTCATAACATCTAATGTATCTTCAAAATCCTCTTCACTCTCACCAGGGAAAGCAACGATGATATCTGTGGAGATACTCACATCAGGACACTCTTTGCGCAGTTTTTCAACTCTGTTTAAAAACCACTCTTTCGTGTATCCGCGTTTCATATCTTTTAGTACTTTTGTTGAACCTGATTGAAGCGGCATATGCATAGATTTACAGATCTTAGGGTTTGAAGCAAACTCTTCGATAAACTCATCATCCATATGAAATGGGTGCGGTGAAGTAAAACGGATACGCTCTAAGCCTTCTATTTTTGAAAGTCGGCGTAAAAGTTTCGTAAAGTTTACTTTTTCATGTTCAGAGTCTGAAAATCTTCTACCGTAGTTGTTAACATTTTGTCCAAGTAAGAAGATCTCTTTTGCACCTGTATCAACAGCTTTTTGTGCCTCTTGGATAATTAGCTCATCGGGGATGGAGATCTCTTCACCGCGAGTTTTTGGAACGATACAAAATGTACATTTTTTGTCACATCCGATCGAGATGTTTATGTAAGCTTTATACGGAGATGTACGAAAATCGTCAAAAGCAAATTCACTCTCATCGTAGTTGATGTCGATCTCAACTGCTTTATCCTTGTGAAGCACTTCAGAGATTTTAGAAACGTTTCTAGCACCCAGAACAAAACTTACATAAGGAGCACGTTTAATGATCTCATCACCGAGGTGTGAAGCTGTACAGCCGCAAACACCTATTTTTGCTCCCTCTTTTTTCTTTTTGTTAAAAGCACCCAGTTCCGAGAAAAGTTTTTGTACAGGCTTTTCACGTACTGAACATGTATTTATTAAAATTAGGTCAGCCTCTTTAAGATCTGTCGTTGTATCATACCCTTCACGCTCTTTAAGCTGCGCTATCATATGCTCTGAATCACGAGTATTCATCGCACAACCTAATGTTTCAATAAATAACTTTTTACTCATATATTTTCTCTCTGTTTACGCCATTATATGTACTTGGTACATGTAATCGTTATCGCTTAATGCGTATTTTACTTCATTCATGTAGAAGCTTTTTCCTTCAGCTTCAAAGTGATCTTGTAATGCTAAAAGATCTTTGTGTGAGTTTTCTCTGTCAAAATAAAGAATTACACTTTTCTCTTTTTCAACTAAAGATTCGATTTTTGCTAAGTCAATTTTCTTAGGTTTAGCGTCTAGCTCCATTCTTACAAGCTTTAAATCCATAACTTTTCCTTATATAGTCTTTTATAGTTCGTGAATTATACTTAATTTGTAATAAAAGTCCGATTAAAGATGTTTTTATAACAACTTCGGTACAATTTCACACTATCAAATAAGAAATCCCCCAATTATTACTTATCATTGTCAGATTTCTTACAAAAACAAAGGATATTACTGTGGAAAAAATATTAGATATCGCAGAAGCTATTGCAAATGAAAAAGGTTTGCAACCGGAAAAAGTTTTAGAAGCGTTAAAAACAGCTTTTGTACAAACTGCAAAGAGAGTAATCAATCCAAATTTTGCTTTTGAAGCACAAGTAGATGAGATCAATAAAAAAATAAAAATTATTCAAACAATTACAGTCGTAGCAGACGATGATGAAAAATTACAAGATGAAGAGACTGCACCTGCATACATGGCAATCAGTGATGCAAGAAGTTACGATGATCAAGTAGAACTTGGAGACCAACTTCAAGAGGAACACGATCTGGAAGATTACGGCAGAACTGCTGCTTCACAACTTCACCGTGAAATTGAATACCATATCCAAAGAATGGTAGAGGATGAAGTATTTAGTAAATACAAATCAAAAGTGGGAACTATTGTAAACGGTCGTGTGACACGTGTGGATTCAAACAACGCAACATATATCGAAGTAGATGAGATCCGTGCCGTACTTCCTATGAAAAGCCGTATTAAAGGTGAAGTATTTAAAGTTGGTGATGTACTAAAAGCTGTAGTTCGTCGTGTAAATATGGATAAAGAAAACGGTATCCAAATTGAACTTTCACGTACATCTCCAAAATTCCTAGAAGCACTTTTAGAGCTTGAAGTACCTGAGATTGAAGATGGTAGTGTTGTTATTGAAAAATCTGCTCGTATCCCTGGGGAGAGAGCAAAAATTGCTATCTACTCTACACATCCGCAAGTTGATGCAGTTGGTGCTACTGTTGGTGTAAAAGGGGTACGTATCAACTCTGTAAGTGAAGAGCTTATCGGTGAAAATATCGACTGTATCGAGTATACGAATATTCCTGAGCTTTTTATCTCTCGTGCAATGAGCCCTGCTATTATCTCTCATGTTGAAATTCAACAAGATGAAGAGGGAAAAAATGTAAAAGCTGTTGTAACTCTTCCAAGTGATCAAAAATCTAAAGCGATTGGAAAAAGCGGTATAAACATCCGTCTTGCTTCTATGTTATGTGGTATGGATATTGAACTTGTTGAAAACGACTCTATGACTCCGGAAAACGCTGCTGTTGAACAAGAGGAAGAAAAAGATGGTGTAGATGCACTAGAGGCTTTATTTAACTAAGCCTTGTGCATATATGGATTTAATTTTAAAAGGATTAAATCCGCTATCACGTTTCCAAGAAGCGTTAAAAAAGCACTTATCATAAGGATCCCCATAATAGTCGGGTAATCACGTGAAAGTGCACTTATATAAAAGAACTGTCCCATCCCGTCTATTCCAAAGATTGATTCTAAAATAACACTCCCACCTATTAAAGCAGGTAATGAAAGACCGAGTAGTGTCACGATCGGCGGTAAAAGATTCGGCAAAATATAGTAACGTAAAAGTTGTTTTGTAGAGAGTCCGCGTGAGCGTGCAAAATAGTAATAATCACTTTTAAGTATCTCTAGTGTCAGTGAGCGGATGTAGATGATCATACTTCCCAGTCCCCCGAATATCATAATGGAAATTGGCAGTACCAAATGCCAGAGCATATCAAGATAATAGCTTAAACCTTCACCTTCAATATCTACAGAGTGCAGACCTGCGATCGGAAAGAGTTTGAAGTTCACCGAAAAAATTATGATCAGAAGCAGGGCCAAATAAAAAGAGGGCATAGAAAATGATAAAAGTGAAAGTTGTCTAATAGCTAGATCAGATTTTTTCTCATAGTTTAGAGCTGCCTTTATACCGAGATATAAAGAGAGAATAAATACAAATACGAGTGAAGTTATGTTAATTGTAAGTGTGATCGGAAGTCGCTTTAGGATTTCAGAAGCTACATCCCCACCGCTTACAAAAGAGATGCCGAAATTTAGTTGCACCATATTACTTACCCAGTCGGTATATTGAGTAAGCAGAGGCTTGTCTAAACCGTAAACTGCTTTGAGTTTCTCTATTGCTTCGGGTGTCATATTAGGGTTTAGTTCACCGGCACCAAAAAAGCTGTTAGGTGCCGCATGGATTGCTAAAAATGAGATAATTGAGATCAGCAGTAACATCCCAAATATATAAGAGATTTTTTTTATAAACACATTCATGAGAAAGATTATACCATCTTAGATGATAAGCATCGCATCACCGTAAGAATAAAAACGGTACTTATTTTTAATAGCTTCCTCATATAGTTCTAAAGTTTTTTCAAGTCCTACAAAAGAAGCTACCAACATAATAAGTGTTGATTTTGGCAAGTGAAAGTTAGTAAGGAGATGATTCACTCGAAGCGGTTTATTGTTTGGATGTAAGAAAAGATTCGCTTCACCGCTTGTTTGCTCTTTATGTCTTGCATAAAACTCTACGGTTCTTGTTGATGTTGTTCCTACACTAAGAATTGGCTGATCGGAATCTAAAATCTCTTTCGCCTGTTCAGAGATCTCATAAAACTCAGAGTGCATAGGGTGCTCAGTGATTACATCCGCTTCAACAGGTTTAAATGTTCCGCTTCCTACATGTAAAGTAACATAAGCGTGCTTATGGTTTTTACATACTCTCTCATGTTGTTCGGGAGTAAAATGAAGCGAGGCAGTTGGAGCTGCTACGGCACCTTCAGCTTTGGCAAACACTGTTTGGTACTCTGTAGCGTCTTCTTCATTATCCTCTCTCTGGATATATGGAGGCAGAGGGATATGACCTATTTTATCGATGATTGGTAAAAGATCTTCAAAACGGAGAAGTTGCTCATTATGAAAGAAGTTTACTATACGTGTACCGTCATCTTTAAGCTCTTTAATAACCGCTTTGAGATTTTCCTCAAAGAGTATCTCTTGAGCTTCTTTTACACGCCCGCGGATATATACATGAACATCGTTTGCATTTAATGCACGGTTTATAAGCAGTTCAATTTTTCCACCGCTTGGCTTATGACCGTAAAGTCTTGCTTTTATAACTTTCGTATCGTTAAATATAAGGGCACAATCTTTGGGAATAAATTTTTCAAGATCGTAAAAGTGTGCATGGGTAATAGTATCGGATTTGCGATCATATACCAAAAGTTTTGCATGATCTCTAGGACTTGCAGGGTGAGTAGCGATGAGCTCATCTGGGAGATGAAAATCATAGCTAGAAGTAAGAAGTGCCTTATCTTGCACTTTCTTCCTCTTTTTCATCTTCCTCATCATCCTCTTCTTCTTCAAGAGGCGGAGCAGGGTTTACCATCTTAACTATAAGGATAGAAAAACCATAAAGAATTATAAGCGGACCTGCCATAAGCAGCTGAGTTAAAACATCCGGCGGTGTTAAAAGTGCTGCTACGATAAAGATAATAACGATTGCATATTTGAAAAATGCTGCCATCTGTCTATCATCAACTAAGCCTAAAAGAGCTAAGAAATATGCAAAAACAGGGAGCTCAAACGCAAGACCGAAACCAAACATGATCTTTGTAAAGAACCCTACATAATCTTCAATATTAATAAGCGGTGTAAATTTAAAAGAACCAAATGTGATCAAGAAATCAAAACCAAAAGGGGTAACGATGTAGTAGGCAAATAAAACGCCTACCAAGAACATAAATGTTCCACCCACTATAAATGGTATGAGCATCTTCTTTTCATGTGAATATAAGCCCGGTGCTATAAACATCCAGATTTGAGAAAGAATAACAGGTAATGCTCCTAAAATAGCTGCAAAAAACGAAACTTTTAACGCTACAAAGAATGCACCACCCACTTGACTCGTTGTCACCATACCGTCAGCTGCATGCACAGATTTTTTACCAACTTCGATCAAGGCATCATTCAGTGGTGATACCATCCAATCAAGGATCGGTTCGTGGAAGTAAAACATTACAAAAAACAATACGATCAGGCTTCCGACTGAAATACCTAATCTTTTTCTAAGCTCAACTAAATGGGGTCTAATCTCTTCAAACATCTATATTTTCTTCTTCAGTTTTCTTTTTTTTCTTTTTCTTAAAAGTCACTTCTTCAGGTTCACTAGAAGCCTTTTTTGTTTCAGGTTGCGGCTCGTCATCCATAAGATTATCTATGTGAGAATTGATATTCGCAGCATTTGAAACATTGTGTGATGCACGTTCTAACTCTTGTTTGTACGCAAGGGCTTCTTGTTTAATATCTGCAACATGCATCTCTTCCTCTATAGTACTTTTCATAGTACCTAACGTGTTTTTCATACTTCTGAAAAATTTTGCGATCTCTACCATAGTGCTAGGGAGCTTGTCCGGCCCTAAAAATAAAACAGCAATAATGGCGATGATAAGTATCTCTGTAAAACCCATACCAAACATAATATAAGTGCCTTTAAAAATTATAGTTGACGTGATTTTATCTAAAGAATGGTTAAAAATTCTTCAAGAATAAAAAATTCAATTGAAATAAAGCATAAATATATAAAATTCGGAAAAAATTAGGAGAAGTATATGAGTCGTGTAATTATTGAAAAAGAGTGTGGTTGTTTTAAAAGAAGTGATTATCAAAACAATGTAGAGTATGCAACAAAAGAGGAAGCTTTAACACAAGCTTTAGAGATCGCAAAAGATATGAATGAAGTATTTTGTAAAAAACATGTTTTCCAAGCTGTAGAAAACGGTGATGATATCGTTATCAAAGTAGATATGAACTAAGAAGTCAGATAAAGAGCTATCTCGTCACTTAAGAGATACTCTTTATTAAAATATTTTCCCTCTTGAAAAATTAATTTTCCCTCTTGGACTAACAGGTCTGCTTTTTGAATCTCTTGCTTATCTAAAGTATTTTTATCAATTCCCACAATCGATCGAAGTCCCAAAAAGATTTTCTCTATTTTAATATCCTCATCACTTAACTCTTCGGTATTGATATCAATCGGGTTTTGAATATATTTTTCTATATCTGGCTGAGGGTAATAGCGTTTGTTTGCTATTCTGCCGACTGCACCGGCACCAACACCCATATACTCCTCATACTCCCAGTATCCAATGTTGTGTACAGACCTGTATGTTCCGAAATTACTGATCTCATACTGAGAAAAGCCCCGTTTTTCGATCTCTTCAAAAAGCCATTGTGTAATCTCAAGCTGCTCTTTTGACATTTGTGGCTTACTCTCAAAAGCAGTTCCCTCTTCAATAGTTAAGGCATAAGCACTTAAATGGTTGATCGGAAGTGAAAAAGCAAGGTTCAGATCGTTTTGAAGCAGCTCTTTTGTATCACCAAGTGTTGCATAGATAAGATCAAGTGATATATTTTCAAAACCCGTTTTTTTTGCATTTTTTACAGCTTCAATCGCTTGATTCGGATTGTGGGCACGGTTAAGCAGTTTGAGTTTTTTCTCATCAAAACTCTGTACCCCAAAACTGATACGATTAACTCCCAGTGCCCGCATCCCCTCAAGCCAATGCTTAGTTGCACTGTTAGGATTTGCCTCGGAAGTGATCTCAACATCTTTTTTTAAGTAGGGTGATATAAGTTCAAAAATCTCTTTATAAAGTTCTGGTGAGACGGTTGAAGGTGTTCCCCCACCTATAAAAACAGACTTGATACTCTCTTTTTTAGGCTTGCATCTTTTTAGTTCAAACTCCAGCTGTTTTTTTAGGGCTTTCATATACTCTTGTTTGAGATGAAACTTGTCTACATAAGAGTTAAAAGCACAGTAAGAACATTTGGAATCGCAAAAGGGGATATGAAAATAAAGTAGCATTGGATTCCTCTGAAGATATAAAGTTTTATAATGTGTATTATATTAAGATTTACTTTAAGAAATTTGTTATTACACCTAAGATATGATAGTTAAATGGATAAAAATATAGATATATTTGAAATATTTCCGTGGGATGCTAATTTTGAAACGGGAATAGAAAAAGTTGATGAGCAACATAAAAAACTTGTAGAGATTTTAAACCGTCTAGCTGCACACCTAGCCAGCCTCTCCAATATAGATGAACTAAATGATATTTTTGATGAACTGGCAAATTATGCAGATTATCACTTTAAAACGGAAGAGGGTGTTTGGAGCCAATACTTTGAAAATGACGAGTGGTTCAGTGAACATGAAAAAACACACGGCTCTTTTATGGATGAAGTGGTCGCGATTAAAGAGAATAAAGAGAATAAAGAGTTTGATGAGGTGATCTATGAGATTGTCCTTTTCTTAGCACAATGGCTGGCTTACCATATTCTCGATACCGATAAGAGGATGGCAAAAGTTGTTTTAGAGATTGAAGCAGGACACTCTTTAGAGGAAGCAAAGAAGCAATCTAACGAGTTTATGAACGGCTCTATTAAAACACTCATCGATACAGTTCTTAAAATGTACAGTGATATCTCGACACGTACACTTGATTTGATGCGTGAAAAAGCACTGAGAATAAGAGCGGAAAAAGCACTGAAAAAGAGTGAAGAGAAGTGGAAGTTTATACTTGATAACAGCGATGAGAGTATTTGGGATTGCGATCTTAAAAAAGATCAGGCTTGTATCTCCAAAGAGGACTCGGTAGTTGATAAAGTTATTACAAACTCTTTAGAGAAGTTTGATAATTTTTCACAAATTCATCCTGATGATATAGAAAGGGTGAGAAAGGACTTTTTAGCTCACTTAAAAGGTGAAACGGAGTTTTATTATAATAAGCATCGGGTCTTGCGAAAAGATGGAAGCTGGAACTGGATTTTAAGTCGTGGAAAAGTACTCAAGCGCAGTGAAGACGGGATGGCCGAGAGAATTATCGGTATCCATAGCGATATAACTGAAAGGGAACTCTCATCAATTATCTATCAATACAGTTCTCAGGCGATGTTTATTTGTGATCAGGATAATAAAATAATTAGTATAAATCCTGCATTTACGGAGATTACACAATATACTCTTAAAGATGTCATTGGAAAAGATCCAAATATTTTAGCTTCAGGGGAGCTTGATGAAGAGTTTTATCAAAGAATGTGGTCCGATCTCTTTAAGCACGATAGTTGGTCGGGTGAGGTTATTAACAGACGAAAAGATGGGGAACTCTACATTCAAGAGTTAAACATCAATGTAGTAAAAAATCCTCAGGGAAAAATAGACCATTATGTGGGGCTTTTTTCAGATATTAGTGAAAAGAAAAAATCTGAAGATATTATTATTAAACAAGCTAATTTTGATCCCTTGACTGATCTGGCAAACCGTAAAATGTTCGAAAAACGTTTAGAAGAAGCGATCAGTCTCTCAAAAAAGAAATCAACTCCCTTTTGCAGTACTTTTTATTGACCTAGATCATTTTAAAGATATTAACGATACTTTAGGTCATGTGGTAGGGGACTCTATTTTAATTCAAGTCGCAAATAGAATTAAAAAAGAGATAAGAGATACAGATGTACTTTCAAGGTTTGGCGGTGATGAATTTACACTTTTACTTCCCAATGTTAAAAATACAACGGTAATCGATCGAATAGCACAGAATATTATAGATGCGGTAAAAAAACCGTTTGAGATTCAAGAAAGAACACTTTATATATCTGCAAGCATCGGTATTACACTTTATCCTGATGATGGAAGAGACAAGTTAAGTTTGCTTCGAAATGCCGATCAGGCCATGTATCAGGCAAAGCATAGTGGAAGAAGTCAATTTCATTATTTTACAAGCTATATGCAAGAGTTGGCACAGAAACGTCATGTAATGCTTAGTGATATGCATAAGGCGATTAAAGAGGGGCAATTTGAAGTTTATTATCAGCCGATTGTTGATACAAGAAGCGGTAAAGTTGTAAAAGCAGAAGCGTTAGCAAGGTGGAAGCATCCTAAAAACGGTGTAATCAGCCCTGCAGAGTTTATTCCGTTGGCAGAAGAGAGCGGGCTTATACTGGAGGTTGGAAGCTGGATATATAAAACAGCAGTTTCACAGGTTGCCAAGTGGAGAGAAGAGTATGACCCAGAGTTTAAAGTAAGTATCAATAAATCACCGATACAGTTTAAAGTCTCCCAAACGCTAGATGAGTGGATGTCACATATTGATGAGTCGGGCATAGACGGTACAAGTATTATTCTTGAGATCACCGAAGGTATATTGATGGAAGAGGATGAACTTGTAAAGCAGAAGCTAATGACTTTTAGAGAAAAAGGGATCGAGGTTGCGATCGATGATTTTGGAACAGGATATTCCGCTTTATCATATTTGAAAAAGTTTGATATAGATTATCTAAAAATAGATAAATCTTTTGTAGATAACGTAGCAACATCACAACAAGACAAAGTACTCTCAGAAGCGATGATCGCGATGGCTCATAAACTTGATATTCAAGTGATTGCAGAGGGTGTTGAAGATGCAGAGCAAAAAGAGATATTAACAAATATGGGATGTGATTTTATTCAAGGGTACATATACTCTAAACCACTTCCTGCAAAAGAGTTCGAAAGAGTATTTTTAGCATAAATTATATTATTTTAATTAGAAATTTTGTATAATCCCGATAATTATTAAATGGGGTGCTTATATGAAAATAGAAGAAAATTACCGTCCGAATGTGGCTATGATTATTGTGTCACATGAGTATCCGAAGAAAAAAAATATTTTTATAGCACAAAGAAATGACCTTGGAGATATCTGGCAGTTTCCTCAAGGGGGAATTGACGAAGGTGAAGAGGTGCTTGATGCACTTTTTCGTGAGATGGAGGAGGAGATAGGTACTGCAGCAGCTGAAATAGTTGCAGAGTATCCTGAGTGGATTTCATACGATTTCCCTGCAAAAATCGCTAAAAGCATGAAGCCTTACAAAGGGCAGACTCAGAGATATTTTTTAGTGAAACTTGATAAAGATGCAAAGATCGATCTTGATACTCATCACCCTGAATTTTCTTCATATAAGTTTGTCGATATTGATGAGGTGTTAGATATAACTGCACATTTCAAAAAACCTGTTTATGAAAGCGTAATAAATTATTTTAAAGATGAAGGACTACTTTAATGTTAATTGTTCAAAAATTTGGTGGTACTAGTGTTGGAGATTTGGAGCGTATTCAAAACGTTGCAAATCGCGTTGCAAAAACAAAAGATGCTGGCAATGATGTTGTAGTTGTTGTTTCTGCAATGAGTGGAGAGACAAATAAACTTGTAGGATATGCTGAGCATTTTTCAGAGACTCCTGCTCGTGCAGAGATGGATATGCTTTTAAGCTCTGGTGAAAGAGTAACTGCATCATTACTTTCTATTGCGCTTCAAGAGATGGGTTACAAAGCAACTGCTATGAGTGGTAGAAAAGCAGGAATCGTAACTGATAACAGCCATACAAAAGCGCGTATCGAAGATATCGATCCAATATCGATGCAAGATGCCGTTAAAGAGGGAAAAATTGTAGTTGTTGCCGGTTTCCAAGGTGTAAACGAACATGGTGATGTTACAACTCTCGGTCGTGGTGGAAGTGACTTAAGTGCCGTAGCAATTGCAGGTGCATTAAAAGCTGACCTTTGTGAAATATATACAGATGTTACTGGTATTTTTACAACGGATCCAAGAATTACATCTAAAGCACATAAGCTGGAAAAAATCTCTTATGACGAGATGCTTGAACTAGCTTCTCTTGGGGCAAAAGTTCTTCAAAACCGTTCAGTAGAGATGGCAAAAAAATTAAATGTAAATTTAGTAACAAGATCAAGTTTCTCAGATGAAGAGGGAACATTAATTACAAAAGAGGAAAACATTATGGAAAAACCATTAGTAAGTGGTATTGCATTAGATAAAAATCAAGCTCGTATTTCACTTTTAGGTGTAAAAGACAGACCAGGCATTGCAAGTGAAATTTTCAATAAGTTAGCAAAAGCTGATGTAAACGTAGATATGATCGTACAAAATAAAGCGGCATCTGATACAACAAGTATCGATTTTACAGTAGCTGTTGGTGATTTACATGATGCAAAAGCAGTTGTAGATGAATTTGTACAAAATGGTGAAATTGCAGATGATACTTATAACGAAGATATTTGTAAAGTTTCTGTAGTAGGTGTTGGAATGAAGTCTCATGCCGGTGTAGCTGCAAAAGCTTTTACTACAATGGCTGATAACAACATCAATATCAATATGATTTCAACTTCAGAGATTAAAGTATCTATGGTTATCGATGAAAAATATGCAGAGTTAGCTGTAAGAAGCTTACACGATGCATACGAGTTAGAGAAGTAGTAAGTTAATTATGCTGGATTTTGCACAGTGGAGTCTTGATGCTATTCGTGAAGAGGGCGGGGCTCTAAGCTGGCTTGAAGAGCATAGATTTGAGTGGTCTAAAACAACTGCGTTTGCACTCGAACAAATTTTAAACGGTAAGACTGTTATTTTAATTACCGATCAAAAAAGAAAATGGTTGGAGCGCTACATTATAGATGCTATAAACAGCATTGATATAGATAGACCTCTAATACCAATCGTAACTATAGACTCTCTGTATACTCACTACAACAATATTAACGGGGGAGAGATGATCGACATGGTAGATGATCTCATCTCTCTTTCATACAAAAATGATCACTTCTTTTGGTATATCGGAAAAGGTGATGATAAAAGAAGTGATATAGCAAAAAGAAAAGACAACAGTTACTTCTGGACTTTTGATGAAGATTTTAATAATGCATTTACGTTAAAGTCTTACGATCCACTTTTAGATATAAAACTTTTACAGCTTTATAGACTGTTTGATGCATCTTTAAATGCCACAATGTTTGGAGAGGTTGATGCAGCAAGTTAACGAGTCTCTAAAGGGTCATATTATCATCTCAAAAGAGCTTGAGAATGAGATTGAACAATTAGAGAAACGTTTAAGCGGCCACCGTGTTGTTAAGTTTATAGAAGAAACTTTTAAAATAGAACATGCAAAAGAGGTGATGGCTGCAGCGTATGTGAGTGAATCATCGACAAAATATATTATTTTAGCTGCGATTGATTTTACCGATGTTGCTCAAAATTCACTTCTAAAACTTTTAGAAGAACCCCCGACAAATATAGAATTTGTTATCATAACGACTACAAAATCAACACTGCTTCCTACAATTCGATCAAGACTGCCAATCTTAAAAGTAGATACTACTCACGATATAAAAGATCTTGAAATAAGTTTGGCCAGACTCGATTATGAACAGATATTTTCTTTTTTAAAAGCAAATTCGAGAATCTCAAAAAATGAAGCAAAAGAGTTGATTGAGTCACTTTTTTATAAAGCCGTAGTTGTTGAAAAACTTATACTCTCTCAAAAACAACTTGAAACTTTCGATAAAGCATACAGGTTGGTAGAATTAAATTCACGCCCACAAAGTGTTTTTGCTATGCTTTTAATGGGATTTACTCAGGAGCGCTAATGGAGATTAAAAAACTCTCAAATGAGATCGATGTTAAAAAGTATCTTGTTGACTTAGGTGTAGATAGCGGCGGTATTAAAATACTCTCTTCAAAAGCAAAAACAGAGATTTTTTACATAAAAGATTTAGCAGTCGGCGGGGCAAATATTTTAAAGCAGGATGCCCTCTCAATAGGTGCAGATCTTGCAGTTCCGCGAGGGACAGTAATTGCAAAAACACCCCATGTTGATTGTATATTAATAGCTACAACAAAGCAGATTGAAACACTTGCAAAAAAAGAGCTGGCACAACCTTTCGGACTTAAAGAGTTAGCCCTTCAACTACAAAACTATTTAAAAACAAGGCAAGCTCATGATGTTGAGATTATGGGTATTGTAAATGCAAACGATGACAGCTTTTTTAGCGGTTCAAGATTTTTTGGAGAAGCTGCGGTAAAGAGAATAGAAAAACTGATCGAAGACGGGGCTGACATTATAGATATCGGAGGTGTTTCATCACGCCCCAATGCTCCGGAAGTGAGCCCTGAAGAGGAGCTGCAAAGAGTACAGCCTATTCTTGATGCTATAGGTAAAAACAAGCTCTATGAAAAAGCAAAGTTTAGTATAGATTCTTATACACCTAGCGTTGTTCAATATTCATTAGATAACGGTTTTAAAATTGTAAATGATATTACAGGTTTTGAAAACGACGTACTATGTAAACTGAGTGCCGAGTACGATGCAAGTGCGGTAGTGATGCATATGCAGGGGACTCCTCAAACAATGCAAGCAAATCCTCAGTATAGTGATGTTATTCTTGATGTATATAAGTACTTAGAGAAGCAAACACAAAAACTGGAAGATTTCGGAGTGAAAGATATTATTCTAGATGTTGGAATAGGATTTGGGAAAAGCTTAGATGACAATCTTCAACTGTTAAAGCATTTAGAACACTTTAGTTTACTCGGAAAAGAGTTACTTATTGGTGCTTCAAGAAAATCTATGATCGATAAAATAACACCATCAGCTATCGAAGATAGAATTGCCGGTACGCTTGTACTTCATTTAGAAGCTATAAGAAACGGGGCTTCTATTATACGTGCGCATGATGTTTATGAACATAAACAGGCTCTAGAGGTATTTAAAAAAATACAAAAGGTGTAAATATGAAATTTCCAAGTGCAGGTGATATAGCAAGTACACAAGTAGTTTCAATTAACATTAACGAACCGATTAGTAAAGCTATAGATATGATGATCGTGAGCGATCATCGTGATATCATTGTACAGGATTATGATCTTTTCTATGTCCTGACTGCCATAGAGGTTTTAAAATTACGCGAATCAAGTATAAAACTAATAGACCCTATCTCACATCTAACTTTAAAGAGAACTCCAGCTGTAAAAAAAGATACAAATGTTCTTAACCTTTTAAGATTTTTAGATGAATTAACTGAATATATTTGTGTAATTAATGAAGACAGAACTATCTATGGGTTAATAACGCATACAGATATCACTAGCAATATAGATCCTGAAATTATAATGGATAACTATACTATAGAAGATTTTTTACGTCTTACTCGACGTGTGCGCTGGATCAATAAAGAGATGAGTACTAGTGATGTATTATCTCACATGTACACAGGGGAAAATGACAGCGTTATAATTGTAGAGGAACAAAAGCCTATAGGGATACTTACAACAAAAGATGTAGTACAGTTAATTAAACATAATGCTGATCTTGACCTGCCTATCAAAGCTTATATGAACTCACCAGTTGAGAGTATACATAAAAGAACAAGTATAAGAGAAGCACTGGAGTTTGTCAAAGCAAAACATTATAAACGTTTAATTGTTGTTGATGACGAGGGGAGATTGTCAGGAATTATCACACAAAAAGAGTTGATTCTTTTAACATACAACAGATGGGCGTTGGTGATGAAAGAGCATCAAGAGGAGTTGCAGGAGATCAACTCTATTTTAAAAGCTCAGAATCAAGAGTATGAGCTATTAGCCTCAATCGACCCACTTACAAAATTATATAACAGATATAAGTTCAAACAACTTTTTAACTCATCTTTAGAAACGATGCTTCAAAGAGCAGGGGTGATGTCTTTAGTCCTTTTAGATATAGATTTTTTTAAAAAGGTAAATGATCAGTATGGACACAATGTCGGAGATGATGTTTTACAAAAAATTTCAGAACTCTTGAAAAATGAAACGAGAGAAGTTGACATTGTATGTCGATGGGGTGGGGAGGAGTTTACTATCCTTTTTCCTACGGTTGACCTAGAACAAGCATGTACTATTGCTGAAAAAATAAGAGGGAAAATAGAACAACTTGAAATAGATAAGGTTGGTCATGTTACTGCCAGTTTCGGTGTAGCAGAAGTATCTGGGAAGGTGTTTTTAGAAGATGTAGTAGCAAAAGCCGATGATGCACTTTATAAAGCGAAATCTTCGGGTAGAAATAAAGTTATGTGGTAAAGGGTATGCTATTAAAGCATAATCCCTTTAATAGCATAAAATAGTACACCTGCAATGATTGCAGCTGCTGGTACCGTAATGATCCAAGCTGCGATTATTTTCTTCACAGTGTCACGTTTTACATACTGTACTTTTTCAATTTTCTTAATATGTTTTTTCGTAGATTTTAAGAGCTCTTCCTCTTTTGCTATGAGTTTGTAAAGCTCTACAATTCTCTCATAGTCAGCTTTAGATTTGTCATCTTTTTTCTCTAGTGTTGCTAACTCTGCTTTATAAGCATTCATTGTAGCTTTTTCATCTTCGATAATCTGTAAGTCATCTTCAACACTATGTGTCTCTTTTGAAGTTATGTGAAGATACTCTCTTAAGAAACCAACACCGAATACACCACCGATCGCAATATGAGTAGAACTTACAGGCAGACCAAGTTGAGAAGCGATGATAACCGTAATAGCAGCTGCCATTGCAATTGAGAAAGCTCTTATTTGGTTAAGCTCAGTAATCTCTGCACCAACTGTTTTAATAAGCTTTGGACCGTATAACATAAGACCAAGAGCAATACCGATAGCACCTACAGCCATAACCCATAGAGGGATAGATGCTTTTGTAGATACACCGCCGTGAATTACGGCATCACTAATAGCAGCTAAAGGCCCAACAGCATTTGCAACATCATTTGCACCGTGAGCAAAACTTAGAAGTGCAGCTGAAAAAATCAACGGAATAGTAAAGAGAGTATTTACCCCGTCATTTGAATCATCAAATACTTTGTTTTTAATTTTATTTGCAATGTAGAAATAAACAATTATTGCTGTAATAGCACCTAAAATTAGTGCTGTTGTAAAAGTTGGCTTTTGTGTCACTTCCATTGATACGAAAGGGATGTTATTAAGAAATTCTACTACAGACGGCCATACTTTTTTAAGCCCTTTGAGTGTTAAATAAGTTACGAATGCCCACGCCATAATAGCTACATAGATTGGCACATATTTTTTTGCGGCATCAATCTTGTTCTTTTTAAAGACGATCGCTTTTTTTATAGAGAATAGGAATGCAGCAGCAATAACCCCACCTAAAACAGGTGAAATTACCCATGAAGCTGCAATTTTCCCCATAGTTGACCATGATACAATACTAAAACCAGCTGCCGCGATACCTGCACCCATTACACCACCCACAATTGAGTGTGTAGTTGATACAGGAGCTCTGAGTGCAGTAGCTAAGTTCAGCCAAAGTGCAGCAGCTAAAAGTGCAGCCATCATAGCCCAGATAAAAGGATCTGCATTGCCTCCAAAAGCAGAGATGTCAATGATCCCTTTTTTAATTGTCTTTACAACATCTCCACCGGCAATAAGTGCACCGCTGGCTTCAAAAACAGCAGCAATTATAATTGCCATTGTCATAGTCATAGCACGTGAACCAACAGCAGGCCCTACGTTGTTTGCTACATCGTTAGCACCGATATTCATCGCCATATATGCACCGATAAGAGCTGCAATAGCCAGGAACATATTATTTGGAACGCCGCCGTTTGAAACAAAACTAAAAGTTAAAACTGCAACGGCAAAAAAGAGTGCAACCCCTAATCTTGTAAAGTCCATTCCACTTTTTTTGAGTGCTTTTTTCTCCAGCTTATTGAGTGTTTCTATATCCATCTAATCTCTCTATTTTAAGTATGCTTTTTTAATGATTTGAGGTTGATTTGGTCTATCTCCCCCATATCTTCCGTTTGTTGCAACATTGCTCATTTTTAGAACTACGTTCATTGAAGCTTCGTCTGCAACTTTTCCAAAAATTGTATAACCGCCATTTAGCCAAGGTGTAGGTGCTACAGTGATAAAAAACTGGCTTCCGTTTGTGTTTGGTCCGGCATTTGCCATAGCTAATATACCCGGTTTGTCAAAAATAACGTTTGCTTTATACTCATTTTTAAACTCTTTGTCCCAGATAGATTCTCCTCCGCGACCTGTTCCTGTCGGATCACCACCTTGGATCATAAAGTTCTTAATGATTCTGTGAAATGTTAAGTTGTTGTAGTAACCGTTTTTTACGTGAGTAGTAAAATTTTCTACAGCTAAAGGAGCTGCATCGGGATAGAGTTCAAGTTCTATATTCCCTTGATTGGTCTCTAAAACAACATGTGGATTTTGGGCACTTAATATAGTTGCCGATAAAACTAAAAACAGTGTGATAATCAGGTTTTTCATTATTCGTTCTCGTCAAGTGTTAAGCATACAGAATTGATGCAGTATCTCATCCCTGTCGGTTCAGGACCATCAGGAAAAACATGTCCTAAATGAGCGTCACATGATGCACATCTTACCTCTATACGAATCATTCCATGACTCATATCTTTATATTCAGTTACCGCATCTTCAATCGGTTCAAAATAGCTCGGCCAACCGGTTCCCGAATCAAATTTTGTAGAAGATTCAAAAAGCGGGGCATCACAACATACACATTTGTATACACCCTCATCTTTACAGTCGTAATATTTACCGGAAAAAGGTGCTTCTGTTCCATGCTCTCTACATACATAGAACGCTTCAGGAGTTAGTTGTTTTTTCCATTCATCTTTACTCTTGACTACTTTCATACTTTTCCTTTAACAGCTCTATGATTGAACAAGAATCATCATAGAGAATATAAGCACTATTCGTGGCTAAATTAAAAGCATATTCTATCTGTTTTTCATTATATTCACATAAATCTAGCAATATAATATGTTTAGTAGAAAGTTCAAACATATCGTTGTAAGTTGCGAGTCTTAACTCTTCAAGATTTTGTTCTAAAAGTGTTTTTCCACCTTCAATATCTAAAGCATTATGTTCTATAAAGTATTCTAGATCTTCTTTGAGTTTTTGTTGATTTTGGGAATTGGAAACTATAAGAATATCGTTTGGTGAATTTTCTTGAAGAAGCTTTTGTACCAATTGCATTGTTTTAGCTAAAGGATATGTTTGTAAAAAATGATATTCTTTCGTTTGTTCCTCATCACTTGGCAATGCAAACTGAGTAGCTAGTTGCTCATCGCTAAGGTTTACAAACAGTGCTGTTTTACCTTTTTGAATATTTTTAAGATAATTGATAAATTGTTCGTTTAAAAGATTTGCATTATCACATATAATTAAGTCTGCAATTTGAAAGCTTTTTTTGAGTAGTGTAGTATCTACTTCAGATAACTCATTGATCATAGGTTTTTTTAATTTATGCAAGTGTTTATTTAGAAGCTCAAGCGGTGTAAGGAGCTCAATTGCATTCATATCAAACTCAATAATACCGTGTTCTATAATATCGAGCAGTTTTTTATAGGCAATATCACGTGCTAACGTTGTAGCTTTTATAATAATCACTTTTTGATGCTTCTTTTTAAACACTTCCATGATCGCTTTTAGAAGCAAGAGAGATGTCTGTCCACTTTGAAAGTTGACTGAGAGGTTGGAGAAATTATTTAACGGCGTATTTAAAAACTCTATCTCTTGATCACTGCACAGAGTAAACGAACCATCCTCTTCAAGTTTACTATATTGTGTTAAAAGTGTTTCAAGTCCATCTCTGCTACGTTCCCCTAACGGAACTTTTTCTTCACTTTCAAGTTTTTTGAAAATATCGGATGTTTGGGAGTCACTAAATATGATCTTTTCTTTAGGAAGTAGTGTTTTAAATGAATCATCTAAATGCTCATACTCATCAGCACTTAAATTTTCCATTAGTAGGTAATTGTATATTTTTGGTCCGTCTGTATGGTTAATCTCATTAAACTTTCTCTTTATAAGCTCTTGTGTTTTGTCAAAAGCGAGTGTGTTACTTGCATGTTCTTGATTCTGAGCTTTTTCAATAACGGAGTTTTTAAGATCGTCAAATGACCATTTTTTTATTTCAAAAAGATAGAGTCCACGTGTCTCATCAAAAAGCATAAGCTCTATATTGTAACTTTGTTTATGGAGATAAATATCGACGTTAGAAAATACTTTTAAATCACTGTTTTTTGCAAGAGATTTGATACGTTTGACTAAGATTGTATCGGGAACGACTAAGTCTGATTTGTTTTTTTGAAATAATGAGAAGAGATTAAAGTTCATAAATTTAGTATATATCGCCGTGAAGGCGATATAAAGAGATTATTTACCAGCTGCAACGCGGTCTTTAAGACCTTTACCAGCTTTAAATTTAGGAACCATTTTATCTTGAGTAGTATAAGTTTTATCAGTACCTGGAACTGTACCGCTTTTACCTTTTTGTAGTGCAGCAGCAAAACTACCAAAACCTACTAGAGAAACATCCTCTTTTTTTACTAAAGCTTCAGTTACAGCTTCAGTGAAAGCTTTAATAGCTGCTTCTGCTTCTACTTTAGTTTTGTAGTTACCACATTCTTGTACTAATTCAACGAATTGTGCCTTATTCATAAATTTACCCTTGATTTAAAATTTTTCCGAATCTCTGCCTATCCTCCTAATAAAGGGGGATACACAAAATAATTCAGCTAAAAGTACTTTATAGTTTATTTCCTTAAATTTTTCTTCTTTTTTTGTTTTTTTAGAAAAAAAGATGCAATTTTTACCCTAAATAGCTCTTTTTGAGTGAAATTAGAGCTATTTATTGCGTTTACTTATACTCTTAAAATATAGAGAATACGCGCTGTTTTTCATCTTATGGGTGCTTAGTTTGATATAAGTAAATACTCTTTTCTTAATTTTTTGTATTAATGTAAAAAATTGTTCAGAACGATTTTTAGAGTGAATTGACAAAAAAACATCTTCCAAAGCTTCTCTCTCTTTTTTAGTTAACGCTCCCATTAAGCATCCTTTAGTTTATTGATTTTTCTTACAGCGCGAATAATCTCATCATCATCCAACATACCTAACATCTTGATCACGGTTGCGGCAGCTTGCGGTTTTGCACGACCAAGTTTCCAATCTTGGTATGTGCGCATAGATATTCCTAAAGAGTTGGCCATATCTTTAAGAGATATCTTACGTCCATTGTTTTGTGATTCTACCGAGTTGTGAAGTATATTGAACAAGTCATCGATTTGCATAGGGAAGATTATACGGATTAAATACTTAAATATACATTTAATTTATATAAATATACTTAAATATATATATTATATACAATTAATAATATTAAATATAATATAAATGTATATAAAAAATATTTATTTTGAATAATATGCACGGAAAACTGTATATTAAATATGAAAAAAAAGCCTTCAAAGCATTTGATGCTTTGAAGGCTTAGAGATTTAAAAGATTAGTTTAGAAGATCTGAATAGTCGTATTTTGAGAAATCTAGGTAGATTTTTCCGTTTTGTTTAATGATTCTTATATCGCTTCCGTAAGCACTTAAAAATCGTTTTTTAATAATTTTTCTTTGTTGCGGCTCAATATCAAGGTTTTTAAGATACTCTTTGAGCTCTACAATTTTTGTCTCTTTCTTTTTATCAATTGGTTTGATAGTTTCGATCTCGTGAATAGTCTCATTTTCTCTTTCAATAGTTAGTTTAGTGTTGATAAGCTCTAGTATATTTTTGAGTTGCTCATCTTTTTTACTGTATACTTGTTCTATTTTACTCATCTCATCACGTAGCATCTGCTCTTTATCATCGATCAATTTATCAATTTTAGCTTCAAGATAGGCTATCTTGTCTTTAAGTTGCTGGTTCTCTTTTTGATATAAAGAGATAACCATAGATACCGTTGTCTTTGCTTTTGCAGGTGTAGGTGCATTATTGATTTGAGCTTGTTTTTTTTGCTGTACCTGCTGCTCTTTTTTCTCTTGATGAATCGCTTCACGCTTTTGAGGTTCAAGTGAACTTCTTGTAACTATAATATATGTAACACCGTTTTCTATGATGTAGTTGAGCTTTTTTGCTCTGAGTTTTGAGTTGATCATCTCTTTAGACATTTTGAAATGTTTTGCGTATTCATCTAAGGTAAGTCTCATAATATCCCTTATGTAGTTATAAAAAATCGATTTTTGGTGGAGTAATTATACCCGATTTTCTGAGCCAAACTAAGTAGCCTTTTTTCTCATTTTGGTGTTTATCGTGAAAAGTATATGCTTTTGAGCGTTTAAATTCTCTCTCAATCAATATCTTTTCAAAATCTCGGTGATAGCGTAAAAATTTTTTCAGTTCATTATATGCTGTGTCTGAAATCATGACTGTTGAAATTGTAAAGTTTTTAAACTCAATGAAACGTGAACAGTCATTAAGCCCGTCACCGATATAGTTTTCATTACCTAATATATCTGTAAAACGGCTGACACCACCAGTATGTACAGCTATCTTTATACCTTGAAAATATGGGTATTTTTTAGAGATTTGTTCTGAGAAATGGTTAAAACTAAGACCCAAAAAAGTTCCGTAACCCTTTAGCTTTGGATCGAGGATGCAGTAAAATCCGTCTCCTGTTGATACAAAACTCATTATAAGTGTTGAAAGGGGCATTTTAGAACTTACCAACATTTTTTCAATTACACGTCTATAGCTTTTGGTTAAAAAGGTAATGATCTCCAACTGTTGCTTTGAAGTGAGCGTGGAAAAGTTTATGATGTCTACTAAAATGATATCGGTGATTATCTCTTGTTTCATGAATGAAATAGTAACATAAAGTTGTTTTAAATGAACTGTATTATATAATTTCGAAATTAAATTTTTTGGGGATATTGTATGAGTACTGGTATATTAGATATTGTAAAACCTGGTGTGTTATTTGGTGATGATGTTACAAAAGTTTATGAGCATGCAAAAAAGACTGGATTTGCTATCCCGGCTGTAAACGTTGTAAATACTGATTCGATCAATGGTGTTTTAGAAGCTGCAAAAAAAGCAAACTCTCCTGTGATTATTCAGTTTAGTAACGGTGGCGGTTCTTACTTTGCAGGAAAAGGTTTAAGTAATGAAAATGAACAAGCTGCAATCGCAGGAACTATAGCGGGTGCTATGTATGTTCACATGATGGCTGAGACTTACGGTGTAGCTGTTATTCTTCATACTGACCATGCTGCAAGAAAACTGCTTCCATGGATCGATGCTCTTTTAAGTACAGGTGAGGTACATTACCAAGCATACGGTAAACCGCTTTTCTCTTCACATATGTTAGATCTTTCAGAAGAGCCTTTAGAGGAAAACATTGCTACATGTAAAACTTACCTAGAGCGTATGAGCAAAATCGGTATGCATATCGAGATCGAGCTTGGTGTTACAGGTGGAGAAGAGGACGGTGTTGATAATACAAATATTGACAATGCTCTTCTTTATACACAACCAGAGGAAGTTGCATATGCATATGAAGAGTTAGGAAAAATCTCTCCAAACTTTACAATTGCAGCATCATTTGGAAATGTTCACGGTGTATACAAACCGGGGAATGTTGTTTTAACTCCAAAAATCTTAGACAATTCTCAAAAATATATAGCAGAAAAATTCAGTACATCATCTGACAAACCGGTTAACTTTGTATTCCACGGTGGTTCAGGTTCTCTTCCAGAAGAGATCTCTGAGGCTATCTCATACGGTGTTATTAAAATGAATATCGATACAGATACACAATGGGCTACTTGGAATGGTGTTAGAGAATATGTTGCTAAAAACCATGATTACTTACAAGGTCAGATCGGAAACCCAGAGGGTGAAGATAAACCAAATAAAAAATACTATGATCCAAGAAAATGGTTACGTGCAGGTCAAGAGAGTTTAGTTGAACGTGTAATTGAAGCGTTCAAAGACCTTAACGCTATGGATAGAAACTAAGAGTTTAGTTTTTTGTAAATATCTTCGATACTTTGTGTATCGGGATGTTTCGCATAATAGTATTGTAAAAGGTGATGCAATTTATTTGGATTGAATCGCCAAAAATGTTCCCTGTCAAAACTTTCATCATTTTTTACTTTTTCATACAATTCATTTAACGTCAGACTTGGTTTACTATTTTGTATAACCTTGAGTACTATTTTTAACAACTCTGCTTTTGCTTCGGGAGTATTGTCATCATCGCTTAGTTGTTCATTGGGTAGAAAAGCGTAAATTTTCCAAAAACTAATTAGAAAAAGTCCTATGAAAAATATCAGCATAAATGTTGAAGTATTTAAGTCCATTTGTGGATTATATCATAACAATTTGGCTAAAATTAGCTTTATGAATGACAAAGTATTTACAAAACCTATAAAAAAACAGTTTGAATTTGACGAAGAGGTCGCTGCTGTTTTTGACGATATGTTGGAACGCAGTGTACCCTTTTATAAAGAGAGTCAAAAAATTACAAAGTTTTTTGTACTCAAAAACTTAAGTGAAAACGGTATAGTGTATGATCTTGGATGTTCAACTGCAAGTCTATTGTTGAATATAAACAGAGACCTAGAGTGTAAAGCTAACCTTATAGGACTTGATAATTCTGAAGCGATGCTTGCACGTGCAAAAAGAAAGATAGAAGCATTCGGTGCAGATGTACAAGTTGAACTTGGAGATATATTAGAGTATGAGTACAAAGAAGCAGATGCTTTTATTAGTAACTATACATTGCAGTTTATCCGACCGCTTGTAAGAGAGAAGCTTATTAAAAAGATAGCCGATTCACTAAAAAAAGAGGGTGTATTTATTTTCAGTGAAAAGGTGATCTCTCACCATCCAAAGCTCAATAAAGATCTGATCGAGTGTTATTATGACTTTAAAAAAGAGCAGGGCTACAGCGAGTACGAGATTATGCAAAAGCGTGAAGCTTTAGAAAATGTGCTTGTTCCTTACAGCGAAGAGGAAAATATAAAGATGGCTTTAGAGAATGGATTTTCTCATTGTGAAGTGGTGTTTCGCTGGGCAAACTTTGCAACTTTCATCGCTATAAAGTAATACTTTACCAGACATTTCCTTTTGGAGGTGTCTCTTTTTTCTTAATAACATTTTTCATCTGCTCATAAGTTACAATATCATCTTCCCCGCACTCTTTATGGTAATACCCCTGCAGATCATAATACTCTTTACAATCACTGTAATATTTCATTGAAATTCCGTGCTTGTTTACACAGCCGGAAAATGAGAGTAGTAATAAAATAAAAGTTAAACTGATTTTTTTCATACAACTACTTAAGCAAAGAGTATTCCCTATACTTTAAAAGTTTCCTTTGTTTTACAAAATTCCGTTAAAAAACACTCTTCACATTTTGGATTTTTTGCACGACAGATGTATCTACCAAAAAGTACCATCCCCTGATGCAGTGCATGGAGATCGTTTTTAAATTTTTTTACAAGTGTCGCTTCTGTTGCGATCGGGGTTTTGTCATCGCTTAGACCAAGTCTGTGTGAAACACGAAAAACGTGCGTATCGACTGCCATCAAGTTCGCACCTGTATATTCGATCATAACAACATTAGCAGTTTTTTGTCCAACACCTGCAAGAGTCTGCAACTCCTTTTCATTCATTGGAATCTCACCGTCATACACTTCAACAACTCTTTTTGCCATTTCTATAATGTTCTTGGCTTTATTGTTAAAAAATGAACAAGTGTTAATAAGAGCTTTTACATCTTCAATGTCTGCCTGTGCAAGCTCTTTTGGAGATGGATATTTCTCAAAAAGTGCAGGTGTGATTACGTTCACTCTTTTATCTGTACATTGAGCTGAGAGGGCTACTGCTACAACCAGTTCATATGCATTTTTATATTCTAATTCTGTTACCGCATCGCTGTATCTCTCTACAAAACGTTTGTGGATCTCAGCTATCTCTTTTTTCGTTGCTTTTTTCATGGGCTAATTTTAGCAAACTTGTATTAAGATTAATTTATATGGTATAATCGATGGATTATGTTAAATTTTAATTTTATCAAAGGGTAGCTCATGGGTTTCTTCTCTATTTTTTCATCAAATAAAACTGCAAATGAACCAAAAGATATTGTACGAACACAAGAAACATTTCATAGTGGACTTGAGGCTAGTTTAGGTCGTGAATTTTTTCTTGAAGTTGCAGATGAAAATGAAGATATGTTACTTTACTTTCTCCAGGGAACAGGCTGGATAGGGGCTAATGAGACATTTTTAAAGAAAATGAACTATCATGATATATCAGACTTTAATAGAGAAAATGAAAGTATCAGAGATATCTTTTTAAATGAGAGTGAAGAGATTTTTACAGAGTCAGATAAGTCTTGGCTAGATTATATAAGAAAGTATAAAAAAGATGGTTACCGTGTCAGTATACTTGATAAAAACAGTTCTGATGTGATAATGATCGATGCAAAAGCCTATCAGTCAAAACTCAATAGCAGAATGTATGTACTTCATCTAAAAGATGTGACAGATATCTACAAAGCTGAACAAAAAACAAAAGAGATTGAAAAACTTAAAACAAAATTTTTAGCAAATATTGGACATGAGTTTAGAACTCCTATGAATGGGATTTTAGGTTTTGTAGATCTTCTCGAACACACTCATCTTGATTCACAACAAAGTGAATATATCAATATGATCCATCGCTCTTCAAAAAGTTTAATGACAAATATTGAAACACTTTTAGACCTTGCACAACTACAAAGCGGTAGATTAGAACTTTCAAATGAACCTTTTAACCTTTTACCGTTAGTTGAAATGCTGTCATACAGTTTTTGTAAACAAGGAAAAGAGAAAGGGATCAAGGTGATGAGCTTTGTTGATCCTAAAATTCCAGAAGAACTTAACAGTGATTCTAAAAAAATTATGCAGATTCTCAATGCACTTGCTTCAAATGCGATCAAGTTTACACCGCGTGGCGGAAAGGTGATCATTGAAGTGAAATTGCTTAAACGTCAACAAAACGGTGACTGTAGCATAGGTTTTAGTGTAAAAGATACAGGTCAAGGGATATCTGAAGAGCAAATTGCACTTATTAATGAACCTTTTACTCCAGGAAATCAGGCAGATGAGAGACTCGGTGTTGGGCTAAGTTTATCATCTGGACTTGTGAAGCTTCTTGGTTCAGACCTTCGTATTACAAGTGACAGTAGCGGTACATATGTAAACTTTGTTCTCAACTTTAAAAACTCTAGCGGACAAAACTACAAAATGATGCCGAAGAAAAAAGTAAAAGTTTTACTGCTTGACCAGTCTAAAATAGAAGAAGCAAACTTTTTAACTATCTATCTTCGTGCTTTTGCTTTAGATGTTGTAAAATCAAATCAACTCGATGAACATGTATATGAAGATGTAGATGCACTCTATATTGTTGCAAACCAAAATGATTCTTCATGGATCTTGGAACTTGGAACATACTTTAAAAAAATACCTGTTTCAATACTGCTTGATGAAAATGAAAAACTGCAAACAAAACTTACACATATTGTAGATGATGTGATCAATAAACCGCTTCTTCCAAGTTATATGGCAAAACATCTGTATGCTATGAATAATATTGAGATGCATATAGAGGAAAAAGAAGAATTTTCTATAAAAGATGAAAATATAACAGCTCTTGTAGTTGAAGATAATATGATCAATCAAAGACTGATAAAACTGTTATTACAAGGGTACAATATTGATGTAGAGACTGCTGCAAATGGTTTGGAAGCTGTACAGCAGTACAAAAAGCATAATTTTGATATTGTCTTTATGGATATAGATATGCCGCAAATGAACGGTATTGTAGCAACAAAAGAGATAAAAGCTGTGATGTCTTTAGGTGCGAAAAAAACACCTATAGTCGCATTGACAGCATTATCAATGGATGGTGATAGAGAGATGATCCTTAGTGAAGGACTGGATGATTATCTCTCTAAACCGTTAACTCGTGATAAATTAGAGCTTATTTTAGAAAAACATTTAAAAGTACATGTATAGGTTCGTTTAATATTCGTTATCCAATTCTCATTACACTTTCTATATACAAAATGTTATAAGGATATATAATGAACAAAGCAAAAAAATTACTTTCTGTTGTTCTTCTTGCTGGAACAATTGCTTCAGCACAAACGTTAGTTACAGTAAACGGTAAAGCGATTACGCAAGAGGATGTTGATAGTGAGCTAATGAGAGCTACTCAGGGAAGATTCAATCAAGTCCCACCTGAAAAGCAAGCAGCTTTTAGACAACAAGTACTACAGCAACTTATAGGAAAAGAACTGATTTTTGAAGATGCTAAGAAAAACGGTATCTTAAACTCTAAAGAGTATAAAACAGAATATAAAAAACTTGAAGAGCGTATGAAAGAAGAACTGGCTATTCAAGTATGGCAAAAGAAACTTTTAGATGAGATCAAAATTTCAGATAAAGAATTAAAAACTTACTATAAACAAAATAAAGAAGAATTTAACGAACCAAAAAGTGTACATGCTCGTCATATCCTTGTAGCTACAGAAGATGAAGCAAAGAACATCATCAGCGGTTTAAAATCTTTAAGCGGTGAAAAACTAAAAAATAAATTTATGGCAGAAGCAAAAGCAAAATCAACAGGACCTAGTGGGCCAAAAGGTGGAGATTTAGGTTACTTTACAGAGGGTCAAATGGTACCTGCTTTTAATGATAAAGTATTTTCGATGAAAAAAGGTACGGTAACAAAAGAACCTGTAAAAACTCAGTTTGGTTACCACGTAATCTATTTAGAGGATAAAAAATCTGCAATGACAAGAAAATTTGATGAAGTAAAAGCCTTTATCGATCAACGTCTAAAAATGGAAAAATTCAAAGAGACTATGAAGAAAAAAATGGACTCTTTACAAAAAAAAGCAGTTATCAAGTAAATAATGAAACACTCTTCTATCTCTAAAATCTCTTTAGAGGGAAGAGAGTTTTTGGTCAAGCGTGACGATCTGATTGATCGACATCTTGCCGGTAACAAATACAGAAAACTCTATACACTTCTTCAAACTCCAAAAGAAAAATATACTAAAATAATCTCTTACGGCGGTACACAATCTAACGCTATGCTTGCACTTGCTGCTTTGTGTCAACAAAAATCTTGGGAGTTTATCTACTATACTAAACCTTTAAGTGGTGTACAAAAAGAAAATGAAGTAGGCAACTATTATGAAGCGCTAACTCTTGGGATGAAACATATCGAGATAGAACAGGAGTTGTATAAAGATTTTATAGCCTCTTTGAGAATTAATATGGATGATAAAACCTCCATTGTTGATCAAGGAGGGGCTGACCAAGCGGCACAAAAAGGGTTGGAAGTTTTAGCACAGGAAGTAAGAGCGCAAAAAGAGATTCTTGAAAAAAATAATATTACAAGTTTGGCAACTCCTTCAGGAACCGGGACAACAGCACTTTTTTTAGCTCTTTCGCTTCCTGAGTACACAATATATACAACCCCCAGCATAGGTGATAAAGAGTACTTGCAAACACAAATGCTCTCTCTTGTTAAAGAACTTCCAAAGAACTTGATAATCTTAGAGCCAAAAAGAAAGTATCACTTTGCAAAACTTTATAAAGAGTTTTACGAACTCTATAACAAGTTAAAAGACTCAGGTATTGAGTTTGATCTGCTTTATGCACCTCAAATGTGGCAGACATTGCTTGAGCAAACTACAGAATCTATCTTATATATCCACAGTGGAGGTGTGACTGGTAATGCTTCGATGCTCGCACGGTATGCAAAAAAGTTCAATGCTACATAAGTTGCATTGCAGTTTCTAAAAATGTTGTACACTTGTATCCGTAATAAGATTTAATAAAAGGATAAACAGAGTAAATCTTTATCTGTTCCGGCTAAACATTTTCTATGTTTGCTCATCACAGAGGTTTACACTGCGAGAGGATTTATAAATGAGTAATAATATTTTTGAGAAACTAACACATAATATGACACAAGCAATTGAAAGTGCAGTATCTTTAGCACTTCACAATAATAATCAAGAAGTAGCACCTGAACATTTTTTATGGGCACTTTTAACGAATCATGATTCTGTACTTAATCAAATGTTTAATAAGATGGGAATCGATAAGGTTGCTATGGAGTTAGATATTAAATCGATGGCAGAAAAACTTCCGAAATCTTCATCTGTATCTAAAGAGAATATCAGACTTTCACAAAATTTTGTACGCACGTTAGAGAATGGTGTGGGTTTAATGACAAAAAATGGGGATAGCTATCTTGCGGTTGATACATATATCTTAGCAAACTTAAAAACTGAACCTTATGCTACGCTCTTCAAAAAGTATCTAGATGTTATGGCTCTTGAAAAAGAGTTAGAAGCTTCTCGCGGAGGTGCGAAGATCGACTCTCAAAGTGCAGATGAGAATTTAGAGTCTTTATCTAAATATGGAGTAGATTTAACAAAAGAAGCAGCAGAGGGAAAACTCTCACCTGTAATCGGACGTGATGAAGAGATCACACGTATGATGCAGATCTTAATTCGTAAGACAAAAAACAATCCTATGCTTTTGGGTGAACCGGGTGTTGGTAAAACAGCATTAGTTGAAGGATTAGCGCAAAGAATTTATCATAATGAAGTGCCGACATCTCTGCAAAACAAACGTGTAATTGCGCTTGATATGAGTTCACTTGTAGCGGGTGCAAAATATCGCGGTGAGTTTGAAGACAGATTAAAAGCGGTAATTGATGAAGTAAAGAGTTCTGGAAACATCATCCTGTTTATTGATGAGATCCACACTATTGTCGGTGCAGGTGCATCTGAAGGTAGTATGGATGCGGCAAACATTTTAAAACCTGCCCTTGCTCGCGGTGAACTGCATACTATTGGAGCAACAACGTTAAAAGAGTATAGAAAGTACTTTGAAAAAGATGCTGCACTGCAACGCCGTTTCTTACCGATTAATCTGGATGAGCCGACAGTAAATCAATCACTTCAAATTCTTCGTGGAATTAAAGAGCGTCTTGAAGCACACCATAACGTCAATATTACTGACTCTGCATTAGTAGCGGCAGCACGTCTTAGTGACAGATATATTGCAGATAGATTTTTACCGGATAAAGCGATTGACCTTATCGATGAAGCGGCAGCAGAGCTTAAAATGCAGATCGAATCAGAGCCTCATGAACTAAGTGCTGCAAAGCGTAAAGTAAGCGAGTTGATGGTTGAAAAAGAAGCCCTTAAAATGGAGAAAACTCCGTCAAATGAAAAACGTCTTGGTGAGATTGAAAAAGAGTTGGCAGATGTAAAAGAGGAGTTACGTAAGTTAGAATCTCAGTTTGAAAGTGAAAAACAGGTATTTGAGAGGGTCTCACAAATTAAAGGAGATATCGAAGCAAAACGCCGTGAAGCTGATCAGGCAAAAACACAAAGTGACTTTAACAGAGCGGCTGAGATTGAATACGGTGAGATTCCTAAGCTGCTAGAAGATGAAAAAGCTTTAAATGTACAATGGGAGCAGATGCAAGAGGTTGGAACGCTTCTTAAAAACTCTGTAGATGAAGAATCTATCGCTTCGGTTGTATCTCGCTGGACACATATCCCTGTAAATAAAATGTTACAGGCTGAACAGGAAAAGATCTTACATGTTGAGGATGAGTTAAATAAAGATGTAGTTGGACAGTCTAAAGCTACACACGCCGTAGCACGTGCTATTAAGAGAAATAAAGCGGGATTATCTTCTGCAAATTCTCCGATCGGAAGTTTCTTGTTCCTTGGACCTACAGGTGTCGGTAAGACGCAAACAGCTAAAACTTTAGCGAAGTTTCTGTTTGATTCTGAAGATGCAATGATCAGAATAGATATGAGTGAGTATATGGAGAAACATGCAGTTTCACGTTTAGTTGGTGCAGCTCCTGGATATGTAGGGTATGAAGAGGGTGGACAGCTCACTGAAGCGGTTCGTCGCAAACCATACTCAGTAGTTCTGTTTGACGAGGTTGAAAAAGCGCATCCTGATGTATTTAATGTACTGCTTCAAGTACTTGATGACGGACGTTTAACAGACAATAAAGGGGTGACGGTTGATTTTAGTAATACAATTATAATCCTGACGTCAAACATTGCTTCAGATAAGATTATAAATAATCCCGAATCACCTGAGTTAGAATCTATGGTAATGGGTGAGTTAAAACAGGCTTTTAAACCGGAATTTTTAAATAGACTTGATGATGTTGTAATCTTCAATGCCTTAGGTGCAGATCAAATTCGCGGTATCGTAGATCTGTTCTTTAAAGAGATTCAAAATAAAGTTAAAGATAGAGATATAGAATTAACTCTAAGCGATGATGCTAAAGCGTATATTGCAGAAGCTGGGTTTGATCCTGTTTACGGTGCTAGACCTCTTAAACGTGCTCTGTATGAGATAGTTGAAGACAGACTTGCTGACCTTATCCTAGAGGGTCGTGTGAAAGAGGGAAGTAAAGTTGAATTTATCGTTCGCGATCAAGCGATTGATGTAGTACTTAACTGATCCTCTATCGGCAGAGGCTTTCCAATATGGAAGCCCTGCACATAATCAACACCCAAAGATTTCACCATATCTAAAATATCTTCCGACGATACAAACTCTGCAATAGTTTCAACATTTAGTTTTTTTGCTAATACAACGATTGTTTCAACCATGATCTGTGAACTAAGATCTCTGTCTATATTTGAGATAAGTGATGCGTCAATCTTAATATAGTCAACCGGTAAGTGGAGGATATGCGTAAAATTAGAGTATCCGCTTCCAAAATCATCAAGGGCTATTTTAATCCCGTATGTTCTGATTTTCATACAAAACGAATACACCTCTTCATAGTTGTCAAAATCTTCAGTTTCAAGAAGCTCTATTGTTAAAAGTTCAGTGAGATCAAATTCATCTAAAACGGAATAGAGATATTTTATAGTACGTTCATTTTTAATATCTGTTAATGAAAGGTTGATTGAACAAGGTACTTTGTACTTTTGGATAGTGTTAAGTGTATTATGGATAACTTGTTTTGTAACCTTATAATAGACACGATTCTGTTTCGCAATATCTAAAAATTTAAAAGGTGGTATCACTTTCCCCTCTTCATCAATCAGACGTACTAACGATTCATATTTGACTGGGTGTGTAGTCTCTTTAACAGGAACGATAGGTTGAAAGTAAGATGTGAGCCCATTGTTTTCAAGTCCATAAAGCAGTTTCTTTTGAATTTCCATATCCTCTTGATGTGAACGCTCAAGTTTTTTATCATCTTCAAATACGGAAAATGGAATATTTTTCTTTTTTGCATCTTTGAGTGCCATATCTGCATAAGCAAGCATTTTATTCTCACCGCTAAAGGTGATACCGGAACTCATAATGAATTGGTAAGATTTATCTTCATATGTAAAAGATACATTTTTATACTCATTAAGAAGTTTTTGAATAAAGTCTATAAACTTTGTATTGTTGATATATCTATCTATAGAGGTGATAACAAACTCATCTCCGCCTAAATGGTATAAAGAGTACTCTTGTGTGTCAACATGCTCTATAAGCCACTGTGCTGTTTGTTTGAGTGCAACATTTCCAACCTCTTCACCGTAAACATCATTGAAAGACTGAAATTTGTCAATATTGAGAATTGCCATTTTTGCAAAATCGTATTTATTTCCATCTTCAAGAAGTTTATTTCTGTTTGGAAGGCCGCTTAGGAAGTTACTATATATCTTTTTGTGAAGTTCTTGGGTCTTTTTAGTGATCTCATTTTCCAGGTTTTCATTATATAAAAGCAGCTGTTTTTGTGCATTTTTCAAGCCGTTTTGTGCTTCCTCTTTAAGCAGGAGTTGTTTGGAGATCTTAACATTAGCCGAGTGAAATTTATATACAGAGATGATAATAAGAAAACTGGCAAAAATAAATGAAAAAATAAGAATTAAAGAGTTTTGCTGATTTGTTTCTTGAAGTATTGAAATTTGTTGCGTTAGTGAAGTTTTTACCTCATTCATTAAGATTGAAATATCGTGAGAAAACTTACTTGTGATCATATCAAAACCTATCAATGCATCTTTAATATCTTCCGTATCATGAGAGTTAACCGCTGTTATAAGAGATTGTTGAACCAAATTGTAACCTATTGCTCTTTTTTCAATTGTTAAGAGTGTTTTTTCAAGTTTTTTTGAAAAATTAGGCTTGAGTTGTGTCAGTTTTTTTAACTTTTTAATATCACTTTGGATCTTTTTTTGAGCCTCTTGCATATTTAGAAGGTCTAAATTATTATGTAAAGAGAGGTATTGTAAAATATCTGATTGATTTTTTTTAACGGTATAGTTAAGATGATTCGCATAGTAGCTAAGGGTAACTTGTTCTGTTGATAAATCTTTTAAAAGAGTACTGCTTCTATGTAAGTTTTTGTAACTGATAAGAAGTGAATACATCAGCAGACCAAAGCTGACCAACAGTGTGAAATATACCCATTGCTGCGACTTTGATTTCATTAAAAGCGTGCCTCTAGACTAAGATAGTAAATATTTTGTGTTGCATCTTTTGTCGCAGGCTCACCGAAATGCCAACCGCTTCCTGTGTAGTTTTCTTTCATATAAAGATAACCGAGTTTTGCATTGAGGTTTTGATGAAAACTCCAAGAGCCGTATACTTCTGCAGCTTGACCTCTTAGTGCTAGTTTATTGAAAATATCTTCAGCACCTTGAGTCGCAGCAAACCAGTATTTACTTCCGTAGTTATACTCAGCTCCAAGTGCAAACTCTTTGTTTAGGTTATATTTTCCGCCGAGATAGAAAGAGTATCCCATTTTAGAGATCATTGTACCGCTTGCATAGTCTTCTACAGTAAAGCCAGGGTAGTTACCTGCCGTAAGCTCTGTTACTGGATTGATAATTTTATAATCATCTATATTTCCATTAGGATTAGGATTTGAAGCTGCAGCATGAACAAAAACTATGTTTTGAGTATCTAAAAAATTATTGATATCTAAACCAAGTCCATAAGTGAACATTGTTCCAAGTTCATGAGCATGTGAAGAATCAATATCGGGACCCAGATATGGATGAGCTTTAAGATCATCTAAAACATTTACACCAAAAGAGAGTAATGAATTACCTAAAAAGTTAAATGAGAGATCACTATAGAGTCCAAACACCGTTGCATTGTCAATATTTTCACGATTACATTGATACGGGTAAAAATTTTCTCGAAGGGTATAAGCTTTAGCTACAATCGCTCTTACATACAAAGAGTCATAAAATTTTTTTGTAAGGATAGCTCCATATGTATTCATATCAAAAACAAGTGCGGGAAACATTGAAGAGCGTTGTTTATTCTGTGAAAAGTGTGAAGGTGTCCCCCCGGTAGTAGGCAGTATACCAAATGAAAAGGTAAGAGTGCCTCCATTGTATCTATTAGGTGTATAGTCTATATATGCACGATCAAGATCAAAAGCACTTCCGCCCGGAGCTGATTTAATGTCTCTAGAGAGTATACAAAGTCTTTCATGGGACTGAGAAGAGTTTGCATAGAGTAGACGGCTGTAAAATTTTACATCTCCAAAATCTCCATTTACATTTAAACGCATTCTTATATATCCGGCAGGTTCAAAATCTTTAGAGTATCTATCCCTTCTATATGAAGAAGTAGGATCTGTTGGATCTATTAGTGTAGCATCACCATCACCTATTAAACCGCTTGTATAATCCATTTTATCCATACGTACTAAAAGTTCAGGAGAAATGTTGAGTTTATCTAAAATTGCATGCCTTTCATTCTGCTCTATAATCGGAAAGCGCTCATCCAGGTCTTCTTGGTGTGTTCTCATCTCCTCTTTAAGCTGTAAAAGTTGTGCTTCTAAGTTTTTAACTTTAAGCGAGAGGTCTTCAGAACCAACGAGAAAGATAGGTAAAGTGATAAGTGGTATTAGACGTTTCATTATAGTATTCCTGGTACGATTGGTTGTTCAGAGTCTGCAGCATGGTTGATAAGATACTCTTCAAGTTGATCTCTTGTATGTTGATCAAGATTTTCAAGTTTGTAGCGCTTAAGATGTCGCGGTGATGAGAATACTCTTTTCCATTGAATAGACGCTTTTGAACCGGCATATAGATTTAGTTCTTTAGCTAAAAGTTCTATATTTGAGGGTTGTGAATCTGCATTTAAAAGAGTTACCAATGTAGTGGTAAGTATAACTGATGTGAAAAACTTTTTCAAAATTATGGTAAACTCTCCTAGTAGATTTTAGTAGTTTAGTTAATGATGATATTATATCATATAATAAAAGTAAAAAGAACGACAGTTTGATTTGAAATTGCTTAAAAAGTAACCTTAAAGAGTGTTTAAGTAATATTTTTGTAAAATTTCGCTCTTAAATTAAATAAGGATATGTCCACATGAAAAGAACATACCAACCACATAATACACCTAGAAAAAGAACACACGGTTTTAGAGCTAGAATGGCTACTAAAAATGGTCGTAATATCTTAAATCGCCGTCGTGCAAAAGGTCGTAAAAGATTGTCAGTTTAGGCGGATTTAACACACTAAAACTCCATAAGGAGTTTCAGTATGTTTATAAAAAAGGTAAAAATCAGCATACAGCTAGTGTAGTGCTATTTTATCTACCACAAGATGGAATTCGCAAAGTAGGCTTTACAGCAACCAAGAAATTGGGTAATGCTGTTAAGCGCAACCGTGCAAAACGTAGAATGCGTGCATGCTTTTGTGAATTTTCTCCAGATCTTAAAGATGGTATCTATATTTTTGTTGCAAAAATAGCTCTCTTTGATACATCACATGAAAACTTCAAAAATGACTTCAAAAAAGTTCTCTATCGTGCGAAAACTATTGCTTAAGCTTTTATGGCTTTATCAGAAGTTTTTTACTCTTATCGGATACGGCTCGTGTCGATACTACCCAACTTGTAGCGAGTATGCACGGATAAATTTTGAAAATAATTCACTTTTAAGTGCTTTTTATAACTCTTTGACTAGAATACTACGTTGCAATCAACTTTTTGACGGTGGTATCGACTATCCGGTCCTGGATAAACTAGAGTTAAAACCTTCAAAAATAGAGCTTGATTCTATAAAATATTGGTTGGTTCCCAAGAAAAAGAACCGTTATCACATTATTAAAAATTTTTCATATAAAGGGTAATTTGTGTTTGAGAAGATGACACCAAATCAAAGATTATTAGTAGCTGTACTAATCTCTATCATATTTTTCGTTGCGTATACAGCGATATTTCCACCAGAACAACCACAGCCGGTTCAAGAAAAACAAACTGTAGAAAAAACACAAAAAGTGTCTGTTGAAAATCTAAGCGGACATGAGATATCTGAAGCTGAAAAAGTGGATGAGAGTGCTTCAAGTGATATTGTTGTAATTAACAATGAGAAGTTTATTTTAAAAATTGATTCATTAGGGCGTATAGCTTCAAAAGAGTTACTAGAAGATAAGTTTAGAGATGCAGAAGATCTTCATGCTCAGATCATTCCAAAAAATGGTACTAAACCGCTTTTTATCCGTTTTATCGATAAAAAGATTAACGATGAAGCGTTAAATACTCCATATACAGCTAGTATTTCAGCAGCTACTCTTACAAATGAGCAACCTGTTGCAGTAACTTTAACACAAAAACTTTCAACACTTACAGTAACTAAAAAATTAACATTTTACAGTGATGGACATTATGATGTAGATATACAAACATCTTCACCTGTAAGATACTATGTATATGTAGGCGACAGACCACAGATTACTGAACAGCTTATGACTGTTGTGGGTTCTATGATCTATACAAGTGATGATGTGGCGCATATCACAGAAGATGGTGAGGCTGAAGGGCGTCAAGTATACCAAGGTGTTGAATTGGCATCTGCGTTTGATCAGTATACGGCAACTATTATGTACGGATTTAAGTCAGATACAAACGTGATTGTAGAGCGTGGTGTGAATAACAATCCTGCAGTTTATTTCGAAGCAGAGAACAATAACGTATTTCATGGATACATCGGTCCAAAAGAGTATAAAGTTTTAGAAACAATTAATCCAGTACTAGTTAATGCAATTGAGTACGGTTGGTTCACTTTTGCTGCTAAGCCGTTATTTGCATTACTTGCATGGTTACATGGAATCTTTGGAAACTGGGGATGGGCTATTATCGGTCTTACTTTCATCGTAAGAGCAGTACTTTATCCTTTAACTCATAAAGGTATGATAGGGATGCAAAAGATTAAAGAGCTTGCTCCTCAACTTAAAGAGATTAAAGAGAAGTACGGAAAAGATCCTCAACGTATGAATGCGGCAACGATGGAGATGTATAAGAAACACGGTGCAAATCCACTAGGTGGATGTTTACCGATGTTATTACAAATTCCTGTATTCTTCGCAATATACCGTGTACTTTTAAATGCAGTTGAGCTGCAAGGTGCAGAGTGGATTTTATGGATCGATGACCTATCACGTATGGATCCTTACTATATTTTACCGATCTTAATGGGTGCTTCAATGTTCTTACAACAACATATGACACCAAACAACTTTACAGATCCAATGCAAGAAAAACTGTTTAAATACCTTCCGGTAATTTTTACATTCTTCTTTATTACGTTCCCGTCAGGACTTGTGCTATACTGGTTTGTAAATAACTTATTCTCTATTGCACAACAGTTTGTTGTAAACCAACAATTTAAAAATGCGAAAGATGCAAAAGCGACTGTCGAGAAAAAAAGCGGGAAATAGATATGATCAAGATAGAATCTATAAGTTTAGAACAAGCATATAAAGAGGCTGCAGAGTCTCTTAATTGTTCAGTAACTGAATTGGTTGTTGAAGTTGTACAAGCACCAAGTAGTGGTTTTTTAGGTTTTTTTAAAAAGAAGGCAGTAATTGTAGCGACTGTAAAAAATATTTCTGAAGCTCCAAAAAAGAAAAAACAAGAAGTAAAAAAAGAAAAAACTGTGACACCTACGGTTTTAAATGATACTATACTGCCTGAATCTTTTGTAAGTGATCAAGAAGAGGACCTGGATGAAGATTTAGGAAGCGGTCTTGATTATACTGCTGATTATGATGATGCATATGATGAAGTAGACTACGAGGATGAACCTGTCCATACTAACATCTCCGAGATTGTTGCAGAGGTGAAACACGACATCAATCAGCTCTTTAAAACAATATGTTTTGATATTGAAGAGATTGAAGTAAGTGCATACGACGATACAACTTTACTTATAGAATTCAAGGGTGAAGATGCCGCTCTTCTTATTGGAAAAGAGGGGTATAGATACAAAGCACTCTCATATATGTTATTTAACTGGATAAATGCAAAATATGATCTTCAACTCCGTTTAGAAATAGCAGAGTTTTTACAAAACCAAGAGGAAGCTGTTGCTAAATATCTTGAGGGTGTATATGAGATCGTTGAGAGAGACGGACGTGCTCAAACAAAGATTCTTGACGGCGTACTTGTGCAGATTGCACTTAAAGAACTTCGTAATAGATACCCGGATAAATATGTGGTGATCCGCTCTACTAAAGAGGGATTAAAATATATCATCATTAACGATTATCACGTATAAAAATGGATAATGATACTATAGTAGCTATTGCCACGGCAAACGGCATAGGCTCAATTGCAATTATAAGACTCAGCGGTGAAAAAGCGCTGAGCATTGCCAAAACACTCTCAAAAAAAGATAACTTTTCTCCTAGATACGCAACACTTACCAACGTATATGACAAGAACAATGAACTTATAGATGAGACGATCATTATCTATTTTAAAAACCCACACTCTTTTACAGGTGAAGATGTTGTCGAAATCCAATGTCATGGTGGATATATTGTTGCTCAATCTATTTTACAAAGTTGTTTAGATGCAGGAGCACGTGTTGCAAATGCAGGTGAATTCTCTAAACGCGCATTCTTTAATGGAAGAATAGACCTCTCTGAAGCGGAAGCGATCTCACAACTGATCGAAGCAAAAAGTGAAGATGCTGCAAAGATACTGGCAAAACAGGTAAAAGGCTCTCTAAAAGAGTTTATCGAAAGTGTTCGGGATGAGATTATACATATACTTGCATATTCTGAAGTGAGTATTGACTATGCTGAAGAGGATCTACCTGAAGATCTGGTAGAGCAGATAAAAGCAAAACTGGAAGCTCTTAAAAAACAGCTAGAACGTACACTGCAGGCTTCAAAATCACGTGCAGGTCTTATGCAAGGATTTCGCGTAGCAATTGTAGGAAAACCAAATGTTGGGAAGAGTTCGCTTTTAAATGGTCTGTTAAATTACAACCGTGCCATAGTAAGTGATATTGCAGGGACTACCCGTGATACGATCGAAGAGCAGGTAAAAATAGGGACACATTTGATCCGTATAGTTGATACTGCAGGGATCCGCGATGCAAGTGATGAGATCGAAAAGATAGGGATACAAAGAAGTTTAGAGGCGATTGAGCAAAGTGACATTGTTGTTTCTGTTTTTGACAACTCAAGAGAACTGGATGAGGAAGATAAACAGATTATCTCCCTTTTAGAAGAGACACAAAAGCAGCAGATTCGTATTAAAAATAAAATAGATTTAGAAACAAAACTAAATGTTGCATTTGATTTTGATATAGAGCTTAACTCTAAAGATGATGTTACTCCATTGATCAAAAAACTAGAAGCAATTATGGATCGTTCAAACAGCAGTGAAGAGATAATGTTGATTTCGCAAAGACAGATATCGGCTGTAGAAGAAACGATGGAAAATATAGACGAAGCATTTTACCCATTAGAGGATCAAGAGTTGGAGATCTTCTCTTTTCATCTCAATGAAGCAGTAAAAGCGATGGCAAGTATTACCAGACCATTTGAAAATGATGAGATGCTTGATAAAATGTTCGGCTCATTCTGTTTAGGAAAATAGTTGAAATATATAGCAATAGACCTTGGTCTTAAAAGGATAGGTTTAGCCTATTCAGCTCACAAAGATATTGTGACACCTCTCCCAGCGATCATCCGTAAAAATAGAAATCAAGCTGCAAACGAACTTAAAAATGTACTCAAAGAGTGGGAAGCTGAGGCACTTGTGGTAGGTATTCCACTTGGTGGGAGCAGTGAAGATGAGATGCGAAGACGAATAGAGCATTTTTTAAACCTTGTGGAGTTCTCAGGTGAAGTTTTCTATCAAGATGAGGCAAACAGTTCTTTAGAAGCTGAAGAGCTTATGAAAGGTGATATGCGTTACATTAGAGACGGCCGAGTTGACTCAATTTCTGCTATGATTATCTTGCAAAGATACCTCTTTTCAAAGTAGGAAAACTGATAAAACATAACATTTTTAAATAGAAAAGAATTATTAAGCTAAATGATACTAGAATGGTTAGATGAAAAATATCAATTTACCTTTTAGTACTATTGAAGAATTAGAATCTTTTATTAATGATAACAGTATTAAAGATACGAAACAGTTGCTTATACAATTGTTTTGTGGAGATACCGATTTACAATTTATTAAGAGTGTTCAAAAATATATACAAGAAAAATTACCCTCTTGTGTATTAATCGGTACTACTACAGACGGTGTTATTGATTCAAGTAGAGTATATTATAAATCTAAAAGTGTCGCTTCATTTTCTATCTTCGAATCTACAAAACTACAAGCAAAACTTATTAAATACAGTGAGTGTGAACATTGTGTCTATGAGGCGGGAAAACTTTTAGCTTCATCTGTCCAAGACAAAGATTTAAAAGCACTAATATGTTTCGCAGACGGAATAAATACCAACGGTGAAGATTTCGTTAAAGGGATAGAAGAGGTAGTACCAAATGCAGTTTTAGCAGGCGGACTCTCTGGAGACAACGGTGAGTTAAAAAAGACATATGTTTTTGATAACTATGAAATCATAAACTCGGGAGCAGTAGGTGTTGGACTTATAAACCCCACTTTAAACGTGGCAACGAGTTATCTCTTTGATTGGAAACCTATCGGTAAGAAAATGAGAGTGACAAAAGCTGTCAATAACAGAGTATATGAACTTGACGGTTTACCGATTGTCGATGTATATGCAAAATATATGGGTCAGGAACTGGCAAATAAACTGCCTCAGATCGGTATAGAGTTTCCTCTTGTTTTTGAAAAAGAGGGGATGTCCTTGGGAAGAGCACCGTTAGCAAAACATGATGACGGCTCTTTGACATTTGCAGGGAACATAGATGAATACGATATGGTCTCTTTTGGTGTCGGCGATATTGATGCGATACTTAACAACGGTACATACGCTATCCACTCATTTGCAAATCAGAATCTGTGTCAATCTGAAGCTGTTTTTATCTACTCCTGCATGGCACGTAGAAGATTTTTAGAAAACTACATCAGACATGAACTAGAAACACTTTCTCAACTAGGAAACAGTTCAGGTTTTTTTACCTATGGAGAGTTCTTTCATTTTCAGGATAAAAATCAACTTTTAAATGAAACAATGACTTTTATTACCCTTTCTGAAACATGTCAGAAAATTGATCATCATGTTATCTTGAAAGATGAAAGTTTTAATAGATCGGAGATCATAACTACACAACATGTTTTAGCAAACTTGGCAAATACTGTTTCTAATGAACTCGCAGATCTAAATGAGCATCTAGAACAGCGCGTGAGGGAAAATTCTGCATATATATTCCAACAAGCCTACATAAATCAGCTCACAGGACTGCCAAACCGTATAAGTCTAATCAATGCACTAGAAAAGCATATTGGAAAAGTATTGTTATTGATTAATGTAGATGACTTTACTACAATTAATGATTTCTACGGATATCAGGTCGGTGACGAAGTACTGAAAAAAATAGGTGAGGTGTTGCAACATTTTGCGCATGAACATAACTCTAGAGCATATAAGCTGCCATCAGATGAATTCGCCATGATTTTGGATGTTAAAAATCATAAAACCATTATTGAAAAAAATATTAAACAGTTAATATCTGAAATTGAAAGTAAAGAGTATTTTTTCAATGAACACCATATTCATATAGGTGTGACAATTGCCGGTGCTATTATAAATACAAACAAGACAGGTTTAGTCAATGCCGATATGACGCTCAAGCTTGCAAAGAATAAGGGCAAAAATTTTATGCTCTTTAATGAAGACCTAAAATTGGCACAGCAGTATGAATATAATGTAAAAATGGCTAGTCTTATAAAAAATGCTTTGGCAGATGGCAATGTTATTCCATATTTTCAGCCTATTATAGATGTGCATACATTAGAGATTCGAAAATATGAAGCACTGGTACGCTTGAAAAAACCGGATGGAAGTATACTTTTACCGTGTCAATTTTTAGATATAAGTCGTAAGATACGTTTGTATGAAAAGATCACTTTGACAATGATTGAACAGACATTTTCTTTTTTCAGTAAGAACGAGCTGAAATTTAGCATTAATCTTGATTTTAGTGACATTGCAAATGCAAAAATAAAAAAATTTCTTTTTGAAAAAATCAAAGAGTATGATATTGCCCAGCAACTCACCATCGAGATCCTTGAGACACAAGAGTTTCAAGATGTGCAAACGGTACTCGATTTTGTAGATGAGGTATATGCACACAATGCGAAGATCGCAATAGATGATTTTGGTAGTGGCTATGCAAATTTTGAATATATAACAAATATCCGTTCAGATTTTATGAAAATAGACGGTTCTCTTATTAAAAATATAGATAAAGACAGAAATGCCAGAATTATTACAGAGACTATTATAGGTTTTGCAAAAAAGTTAAACAAAAAAATTGTGGCAGAATTTGTACACTCTAAAGAGGTGTTCGATGTGGTAAAAGAGTTGGGTGTTGATTATGTGCAGGGGTATTACCTAGGAGTTCCTAAAGAGTCAATATAAGCTTTACTTTTTCATTATATAAAGGTTTGAATCCTTATCTGCAGCCTCTGAAAACCTCTCTTTTAACTCCCGATCAAATGTGAGTAGAAATATATTTGCATTTTTAATATTAAGCTCTTCATAGTTCTTTAGTAGAAGATCATCAGCTACATTTTTCCCATAATCACACTTAATAAAGTTAAATGAATTGAGTGTTTTCCCATAGTCGTAAAGATTTGCTTCCCATTCAGCACGTTTTAGATAAAGCGAATCTGGATTGGCGGCAAGATAGATATTTTTATCATTGATGTTATATGGCTCTATAATCTCTGAAAATATTGAGGAGATTGCCGAAAAGTTTTCAATATCCCAAAAAAGATAAGAACGCTTCATATTTTTTTTTCTCTCACCGCTGATAAGCTTAAGACGTTTAGTGATATTAAAATGAGAGTGTGCAAAGTCATTTGTAAGGAGAATGGAGTTCTTCAGTTTTTGGGCATCTGTTGTATCAAATTCTAGGAGCTTGCCTAGTTCAATATAAAACTCTATATTTTCAAGCTCAGTTTTAGCACCACCTTTTTGGTAAGAGCTTAATTTTTTGAGTTTATGTTTGTTAAAAAGCAGATGCACACCCATATTTTCATGGTTGGCATATGCCTGTTTTACCCTAAAAAAGAGCTCTTTAGCGTATCTGTTGTTTGGTAGTTCTATCTTACCGCGAAATTTATGTTCTATTTTTACAGGTATCATTAAAGAGCTTTGAAAAACTGTGCAGCTTCCTCTTCGTCATCAGAAAGATTATCTTTTGCGTAGAGTTCATCTTCTGCGATCATCTTTTTAACTCTTTGTTGACAGTACTCGAAAACAATCTCTTGAGCTTGTTCGTCATCTTCTATAAAACCAAGACCGCTAAATTGGTATTGAGGTTCTTCCTGCTCGATACAAAGTAATATACCTTCACATCTCTCTTCGATAAGTTCAACTAGTTCTCTATATGTGATGTTAAACTCTGTAGCATGCCATCCCATAGTTTCAAGCTCTTTGTTTGAGAACTCTCCTACACCGTCCCCTGTAGTATCATCGTATGAAGCTCTAATCACATTTGCAGCAATTAGGTTTTGCCAGTTAGAGAATGCTTTAATAAGTACTCTCTCCTCATCTTCAACAATTTGATAGTTTTGCCCGAGAATTTCTGCAAGAGTTGTCGGTTTAGGCAGGCTCAGTGAACTTGCAGGTTTTGGAATATGCTGCCCTACATAGATAACAGCTGTTTTATCTGCAAGTGGAGTAAAAACTATTTCCCCTTTTGTAGTGATAGCAAACTCTTTTTGTGAGTTTACGGCACTAAGTAACTCTTGTTTATCTACTATAATGATCTCTTTAAAAAGGTTAAATTTTTTCATGTTGACCCCATTAGTTTTTTTAGCATTATACAAGTTATGATATTAAAGTGATAGAGTTAAAAATAAATCTAAGTTTAGTCTAATAAAAGTTTTACCATATTTTGAGTATAATGCGACAAATTTTTTAAGAGACAACTCTTAAAGTCAAGGGAAATAACTATGGCATTAAATGTATATTATGACAAAGATTGTGATATTAACATCATTAAAGGTAAAACTGTTGCGATGATCGGTTTCGGTTCTCAAGGTCACGCTCATGCTGAAAACTTAAGAGACAGCGGTGTTAACGTTGTTGTTGGTTTAAGAAAGGGTGGAAGCTCTTGGGATAAAGCTGCTGCAAAAGGTTTCGAAGTATTAACTGTTGCTGAAGCTTCTGCAAAAGCTGACGTAGTTATGATCCTTTTACCAGATGAAAACCAAGCTGAGATTTACGCTGCTGAGATCGCTCCAAACCTAAAATCTGGTGCTACAATTGCATTTGGTCACGGTTTCTCAATCCACTACGGAAGAATTCAACCAGCTGCTGATATCAACGTAATGATGGTAGCTCCAAAAGCACCTGGACATACTGTAAGAAGCGAATTTGTTAAAGGTGGTGGTATTCCTGACCTTATCGCTATCGGTTCTAACCCAAGCGGAACTACTAAAGAATTAGCACTTTCTTACGCTTCTGCTATCGGTGGTGGACGTACAGGTATTATTGAAACAACTTTCAAAGATGAAACTGAAACTGACCTTTTCGGTGAGCAAGCAGTTCTTTGTGGTGGTGTTTCTGCACTTATCCAAGCTGGTTTCGAAACTCTAACTGAAGCTGGTTACCCAGAAGAGATGGCTTACTTCGAGTGTTTACACGAGATGAAACTTATCGTTGATTTAATCTTCGAAGGTGGTATCGCTGATATGAGATACTCTATCTCTAACACTGCTGAGTATGGTGATATGGTTTCTGGACCACGTGTTATCAATGCTGAGTCTAAAGCTGCTATGAAACAAGTTCTTACAGAGATCCAAAACGGACAATTTGCTAAAGACTTCGTACTTGAAGGTCAAGCAGGTTACCCAAGAATGAACGCTGAAAGAAATAACTTAAAAGCACACCCAATTGAAAAAACTGGTGCAAGACTTCGTGAAATGATGCCTTGGATTAAAGCGAACAAAATCGTAGACCAAGACAAAAACTAATTCTTTTTTCTTACTGCACTTCATCTGCGGATGATTTGTGCAGTCAGCTACTATATGTAGCCTCCTTTTCAAAAACATCCACATCTAAAGCACATTAACCAAAAACCTTTTAGTTTTTCAAACTTTTAATCTTTTTATATCTTCTTTCGTTATAATCCTTTAAAAAATGGATCTATTTTGGCAAAAAGAATTTTTATAACAGCGACAAATACAGATATCGGTAAGACATATACGACTAAACTTTTGATGCAAGAGTTAGCTAGTCAGGGCTATAAGGTTGGTGTTATTAAACCAATAGAGACAGGTGTAAAAGATGGAGTGTATCCGGATGGTGATGCACTGCTGACACTTTTAAAGCAAATAAATCCTCTTGCCTGGTCACTGGATGTTGAAAATATTGTTCCTATCTCTTACGAGCTTCCGGCTGCACCTGTGATCGCATCTCATTTTGGAACTATTGATTATAAAAAGATAGATGAAGCGATCAAAGAGCAAGAGGCTATGTGCGATATTTTACTAATCGAAGGAGCAGGCGGTTTATTTGTCCCTGTTGATGAGAAAATAATAATGATAGATCTTATTAAAGTACTTAATGCACAGGCAGTACTTGTGACACATTGTTCCCTTGGATGTATCAGCGATACCTTAGTTAACAAAAAAGCTTTAGATGATTCCGGGATAAAAAATGAAGTACTATTTAACTGTCGAGATGAAGAGAAACAAAGTTTTAAAGAGATCTCTTTGCCATATTTTCAAAAGAGAGATTTTGATGTTTTTACAACGGCAGAGATAGAAAAACTTGTTGCTAAAATAGTAGAGATTTAGCTATAATTACACCACTTAAAACGAGTGAAAAAAGGGAGAGAATGAGCCACTTAATCCGTACAGATGACTTTAGTGTAGATGAGATAAAAGCACTTTTAGCAGACGCTAAAAAGTTTAGCGATGGAAGATTTGAGCGAATCTTGAAAGATAAGATTATAATCACTCTCTTTTTTGAAAACTCAACACGTACAAAAAGCTCGTTTGAGATCGCTGCAAAGCGTTTAGGTGCAGACGTTGTCCATCTTGATGTTGCAAAATCTTCAACAAAAAAAGGGGAGACGCTTGTAGATACTGCTATGAATCTTGACTCGATGGGTCCACATGCAATCATCGTTCGTCATCAAAATGCAGGTGTACCGAAAATACTTTCAAACCATACAAAAGCATCTATTTTAAATGCGGGTGACGGTGCACACGCTCATCCATCTCAAGCACTGCTTGATCTATACACTTTAACAGAGCATTTCGGTGATGTTAAAGGGAAAAAGATTGCAATTGTGGGTGATATTAAAAGTTCACGTGTTGCAAACTCAAATATAGAGCTCTTAACACGCTTTGGGATGGAAGTTATCTTAGTAGCTCCGCCGCAGTTTTTACCTAAAACTAATTTACGTTCAACGCACCACCTCAAAGATATTATCGATGAAGTGGATGCTATTATGTCACTGCGAACTCAAACAGAGCGCCACTCTTCACAAAATTATGCGTCTTTAAAAGACTATGCAAGTGACTTCTGCATCACGGAAGAGTTAGTTGGCGATCGTGACATTATTCTTTTACACCCGGGACCGGTTCACAGAAACATTGATATCTCAGATGCAATGCTTGATGATCCTAGATGTAAAGTACTCGAGCAGGTAAGTAACGGCGTAAATATCCGTATGGCGATACTCAAAAAATTGATTGCCGATAAATAATCATAAATGCCATTTAAAGAGTTAAATGCTTATGGAAAAAGGGCTGAACCCTTTTTATTTATAAGCGACTTCAAAGGGGAAAAGGTAGAGGTTTTCCCTTTGGATAAGTTACAAAAAAATAATATAGAGTTTTCGATCGAAGAGAACTATACTTACAAACAACATCCCCATTTTTTAAAAAAAACACCTATAGATTTTAGCAACTATAAACTAAAGTTTGATCAGGTTATTGAAAATATCAAGGCCGGAAACACTTATATACTGAACTTGACACAACCGACACAGGTCTCGATAGATTTAACGCTGCAAGAGATCTATACACTTGCAAATGCTCATTATAAGCTGCGTTATAAAGATCAGTTTGTCTGTTTCTCTCCAGAGAAGTTTATACAGATAAAAAACAATAAAATAGCAACATTTCCTATGAAGGGGACTATTGATGCTTCTATTGAAGATGCTGAAGAGAAGATACTCTCCAATGAAAAAGAGATGGCTGAGCATATTATGATAGTTGATCTGCTTCGAAATGATCTCTCTATTGTGGCTAAAGATGTAAGAGTAGAGAAGTTCCGCTATATAGATGAGATAGAAGCAGGAGAGAAAAAGCTTTTACAAGTGAGTTCCCACATATCTGGAGAACTAGAGGAAAACTGGCAAGAGAGAATAGGGGATATTTTAGAAGCCTTGTTGCCGGCGGGAAGCATTAGCGGGACACCTAAGAAAAGCACACTGGAGCTGATTGAGAAGATAGAGGGGTATGAAAGGGGACATTTTAGCGGAGTTTTCGGTCTTTTTGACGGCAAAAGTTTTGACAGCGGTGTGATGATCCGCTTTATCGAAAAAACACCCAACGGATATCTCTATAAAAGCGGAGGTGGGATAACTCTTGATAGTGATGCTCACTCAGAGTATCAAGAGATGTTAGATAAAATTTATCTTCCCTGAGAATTTCTATAGGAGTTTTAGAATTATTGGGTTATAATAGAGTCAAAAAATATTAAAAGGGCTTTATATATGTACATAGAGGATTTGAAATTTTCACTTTGGGCAGATTTTATCGAAAGAGATTTTTTAGACAATGAATTTCAAGAGTTGATCGATGCCAAGATCGTTAACGGAGCGACTTCAAATCCTGCGATATTTAAAAATGCCATTTTAAACTCACCTGCATACCTTACACAACTACAAGAATTAGAAGATCTAGAACCAAAACAAAAATATGAAGCAGTAGCAATTTACGATATCCAAAAAGCTGCAGATATTATGAGACCGTTATTCGATAAAGGGGATGACGGTTATGTGAGTATAGAGGTTGATCCACATTTATGTGATGATACAGAGGGAACAATAGAAGAGGGAAAAAGACTTTTTGCTGCAATTAATCGTCCAAATGTAATGATAAAAGTTCCCGCTACTGATGCAGGGTATGGCGCTATGGAAGCTCTTACAGCTGAAGGTATACCTGTAAATGCAACACTAATCTTTAAGAAGTCTCAGGCTATTGAGTGTGCCGAGGCATTTAAAAAAGGTGGTGAAAAACACGGTTCAAAAGTAGATACGGTTATCAGTATATTTGTATCTCGTGTTGACAGAGCAATTGACAAGCATCTTAAAGAACACGGAATTGAAGTGGCTCTAAGCGGTATTTATAATTCGGCAGATATATATAATGAGATAGAAGCTATGCAGGTACCGGGATGCCGTACACTTTTTGCAAGTACAGGTGTAAAAGATGATTCTCTTCCTGCACATTATTATGTTGAACAGCTGCTTGCATATAATAGTGTAAATACTGCGCCGATAGATACAATTAAAGCATTTCATGAAAACGGCTCGAAAAATAAAGTACTTCCTATTGAATCACAAACAATTCAAGCACATTTTGATAAAATAGCTGATATCGGCTTAGATTTCGATGCTGTCTTGACACAGCAAATCGAGGATGGCTTAGAAGCATTTAAAGACGCATTTCAAGAAATATTGGGGGCATTATGAATAAGAATGAAGTAGATGTAAGCAAACTAACGTTTGAGCAGTTAAAAAAAATACGTGTTCATCTTAAAAAGATGATCGAAGTTGGGGGAAGTGACCTCCACATTAAAGCTAACTCCGTAATTCGTGCAAGAATTAACGGTGAGATTAAACAGTTCTCAGGTGGAATCTTATCTAAAGAGGATGCCCTTACATTCGCAAAAGAGTTACTCAAAGGAAGATTCGCAGAGTTTGTTGAGAAAAAAGAGCTTGACCTTGTATACCCTTTTGATGAAAACAACCGTTTCCGTGTAAATATTTTCTTTCAAATGGACGGGGTTTCGGCAGTCTTTCGTGTTATTCCTGTCCGTATTCCAAGTTTTGAAGAGTTGCATCTTCCTGAAATTGTTCGAAACTTTACAAAAAAAGAGCGTGGTCTTGTACTTGTAACGGGAGTTACCGGTTCTGGTAAATCAACAACTCTTGCAGCACTTATTAATGAGTTGAATCTTAATAAGAAAAAGCACGTTATTACAATTGAAGATCCAATTGAGTTCGTTCACAAAGATAGAGGGTGTATTATTAATCAGCGTTCGGTTGGACAAGATACGATCTCGTTTTCAAATGCACTTCGTGCCGCACTTCGTGAAGACCCCGATATTATTCTGGTCGGGGAGATGAGGGATAGAGAAACTATCAACTTGGCACTTCATGCTGCAGATACGGGGCACTTGGTTTTCTCAACACTGCACACACTTGATGCAAAAGAAACAATTAACCGTATTATTGCGCAGTTCCCGACAGATGAACAAAACCGTGTTAGGATCTCTTTAGCTGGTGTTTTACAAGGGGTAATATCACAACGTCTAGTCCCTGCCAAAGATGGTGGAAGACGTGCAGCACTAGAGATTCTTGTCCGTACACCGTTAATTGAAAAACTTATTATGGAAGATAGAGATGTTGAGATCCGTGATGCTATTGAAGCCGGTAAAGATCACTATAAATCGCAAAGTTTCGATCAGGGTATTTTAGACCTTTACAACGAAGGTGTAATTACAAAAGATGCTGCATTAGATTATGCAACAAGTGCATCTGACCTTGAACTTAAAATTTCAGGTTTAATGAGTGGAAAAATATCAAGTAAGAATCATGATGCTATGGGTGAATCTCATGAGATCACTATGGATGATGATGTATTTGATCTAAAATCTTAAAGTAAAATTTAATTCAATTTTAGGTATAATTCCGCCTATTTTAAAATTAAGGACTTCATATGTTAGAAGGTATAGTTAGAGAGAGTACTGGTAAGAAAAGTGTTAAAGCACTTCGCCGTGATGGTTATCTAATTGCAAATATTTACGGAAAAGGTTTTGAGAATATCAATGCTGCATTCAAAGAAAATGAATATATCCGTGCTGTTCGCAACAAAGAATCTATTGCATTCCCAGTAAAAGTTGGTGGAAATGAGATGAATGTTGTTGTTCAATCATATGAGTCTCACGCAGTTACAGGTAAACTATTACACGTTGATCTAATGGTAGCTCAACCAGGTGTTGAAACACACTACATGGTTCCAGTTGTAGCAGAAGGTGATGCTATCGGTCTTAAAAATAAAGGTATGGTTTTCATTTCTAAACCACGTCTTCGTGTAAAAGCTAAAATCGAAGATTTACCAAATGAAATCGTTGTTGACGTAACTCCTATGGATGTTGGTGATGCAAGACTTATTCGTGACCTTCCAGCAATCGAAAACGTAACTTTCACAGACGCTGACCGTGTAGCGGTTCTAAGTGTGATCAAAGCTAAATAAGGAATCCCTTATTATGCTTATAGTCGGACTAGGAAACCCTGGATCCGACTATGAAAAAACACGCCATAATATCGGTTTTATGGTAATTGACGAGCTAAGAAAAAGACTTAGTGCTTCTAAACAATCCTCTTCAAATTTTAAGGGTGAACTCTTTAAATTTCAAAACCCTGTTTCTTTAGAAAATCATTTTTTATTAAAACCACTTACATACATGAACCTTTCAGGGGAATCTGTTATAAAGGTAAAAAACTTTTACAAGATAGATAAAGTTGTTGTAATACATGATGATTTAGACCTCCCTTTTGGCACACTCCGTTTTAAATTCGGCGGTGGACACGGCGGACATAACGGCTTAAAGTCTATAGATGCTCATATCTCACGCGAATATGCACGAGTGAGAATGGGGATCGGCAAACCTGAACACAAAGGGGAGGTTGCTTCTTACGTTTTAAGCGATTTTTCACCTAAAGAACAAGAACACTTGGATGAGTGGATAGGACATACTGCAGATGCGATAGAGTTTTTACTAAAAAACTCTTTAGAAGATACAAGCTCGCAGTATGCTAAGAAAGGCTCACCTTGTTAGCCTATAAATATATAGCACTTCATTATCTTAAATATTTTTCAGTAATACTACTTGCATTAGTACTTTTTATGGTCGGTTTTGACTATATGGGAAATGCCGATGCACTCTCAAAATCAGCCAACCTTGTTCTGATTTACCTCGTGTATAAGACTTTCTTTGCGATCGATATGCTTTTGCCGATTTCACTTGTTTTTGGGATGATAGCAACTAAAATCTATCTTATCCGCTCAAACGCTTTGGTCTCTTTTTATTCATTGGGATATTCACGAGTAGATGCACTTAAACCCTTTGTGGTTGTGGCCTCTTTAATCATTTTTCTATTTATATCTTTACACGCATTTACGAAGTTTTCTCGGGCACAAGAGTATGCTTACAATATCCGTGTTCACGGCAAATATCTTAATCCAAGCCGTGACCTTTTCTTTATACATAAAGGGCAGTATATCTATTTTTCAAAACTTTTACCTATTCAGGAAAAAGCACTCGGTATTCGTGTTTTTGAGGTGAACAATGGTTCACTCAAGTCAATTTTGACTGCGAAAGAGGCACATTACGAAGATAATTTCTGGCGCATTAAAAGTGCAGATGTAATTACAAAACCGGATGATCTAAGCTTTGGATCGAGCGGAATAAGTGTTACAGAGGAAAAAGAGTTGAAAATTCTTGAAGACTTCAGACCTAAAATGCTTGATCAGGTTTATCTGGGGCAGGTTGATTTTACGATTTCCGATGCATATGAAGCGTACAAACTTTTGAGCTCCCAAGGTGTTGAAACAAGTAATATTCGTGGAGCACTTTACAGGATCTTTATCTATCCGTTTTTTGCACCGATTTTGATCGTAATAATTTTCTTTTTAGTACCTATCAGTGTCCGTTTTTTAAATGTATCATTCTTCTCTTTTGGAGCTATTCTATCGACACTCTTAGTATGGGGGATGTTATATATGCTGATAGAGCTTTCAAACCATAAAACAATATCGAGTGAACTGGGGCTTATCGGGCCTATTTTTATACTCCTTTCAATAGCCTTGTGGCTGTGGAAAAAACATCGTTTATCAACTTAGGCACTTATAAGCACATTTTGGATAAAATCGTCAAAAATTTATAAAGAGATTGGGACATTTTTATGATCGATTTTAAATCTTTGGCGAATGAGTATCAAACGCCTCTTTATGTGTATGATTTTGACTACATGAAAGCACAGTTCGATGAACTAAAAGAAGCTTTTCGTGGAAGAAAATCTATAATTGCATATGCTGTAAAAGCAAACTCAAATTTAAGTGTTGTAAAACATTTTGCAAAAATGGGCAGTGGAGCTGACTGTGTATCGATCGGTGAAGTACGTCGTGCATTATTAGCGGGAATTGCACCTTATAAAATTATCTTCTCAGGTGTCGGAAAAACTGACGATGAGATTCGTGAAGCAATTGAAAAAGATATCCTTTACATCAATCTTGAGAGTGAAGCGGAACTTGGACGTGTTGAACTTGTTGCTAAAGAGTTAGGTAAACAAGCACGTATCTCTATCCGTGTAAATCCAAACATTGACCCAAAAACACACCCGTATATCTCAACGGGACTTCATGACAACAAGTTTGGAGTAGATCTTAATTCTGCAAAAAGAATGTATATCAAAGCAAAAAATTCTGAGAATTTAGATCCTGTAGGTATTCACTTTCATATCGGTTCACAACTTACAGAACTTGATCCTATCCGTGAATCGGCTGAGATCGTAGCTGACTTGGTACGTTCACTACAAGCACTTGATATTGAACTGAAATTTTTTGATATCGGTGGCGGTTTAGGTGTTAAGTATAAAGATGAAGAGACAATCAAACCGTACGATTATGCACAAGCTATTTTAGGAACACTTACTGCAATGGATATGACAATCCTTTGTGAACCGGGGCGTTTCTTAACTGCTAATGCGGGATATTTTCTAACAAAAGTACTCTATGAAAAACAAAACGGTGAGAAAAAATTTGTAGTAGTTGACGGTGCAATGAATGACCTTCTGCGTCCATCACTTTACAATGCATATCACGGAATCGAAGCAATTACGGACAATACTGAAGATGAAAGAGAAGTTGATATCGTAGGACCTGTATGTGAAAGTGGTGACTTCTTTGCAAAAGATTATAAATTACCGCCGTTAAATCATAACGATTTACTTGTTGTAAAATCAGCAGGAGCATACGGTTTTGGTATGGGAAGTAACTACAATACTCGCGGAAGAAGTGCGGAAGTTGCTATTGAAGATGGAAAAGCAAGACTTATTCGTCGCAGAGAGAGCTTTGAAGACCTTATCGCTCTTGAACAAGAGTTCTTAGAAAACTAAGGAAGAGAAAAATTGTATTTTATAGATGTTCAAGGGACTTTGATTAGTGATAGTGATAAATCGCCTATAGAGGGCAGTAGAGAGTTTATCAACTATCTAAACACAAATCAAGTACCGTACATGGTTATCACGAACAATACAAAAAAAGCTTCTAAGGATTTTTATAACTATCTGCAATCAATCGGATTTGATTTTGGATTTGATAAGTATCTTGATCCGTTGATGATTTTAGAGGAAAAAGTTGAAAAAGAAGCTGTAGCTGCATATGGAGCGCAGGAGTTTTTAAATACTCTTGTATCTATGGGGTACAAACTTGATTATGAAAACCCTAAAACGGTTTTAGTTGCGATCAAAGAGGATTTCAGTGCTGATGAATATGCACAGATGATAGAGTTTTTACTTCAAGGTGCAAAACTTGTCGGAATGCATGAGACATCTATCTATGCAAAAAACGGAAAAAGATATCCGGGTGTCGGGGCAGTGCTTAAGATGCTGGAGTTTGCTACAAGTACATCATATGAAGTTGTAGGAAAACCAAGTACCGCTTTTTACAATGAATCTTTACAAAGATTACAAAAACAAGAAAGTGATGCCGGTTTTGAAACTGTTGAGATTATCAGTGATGATGTAAAAGGTGATCTCGGAGGTGCAAAAGAACTTGGAATGAAGACACTCTTTGTTACAAGCGGAAAGTACCAAACAGCTGATGAGATAGTACCGTTTTTAGATGAGAATTTACGACCTGATTATATCTATAAAAATATGCAGGATATTTTAGATAAGCACAATTTGGAGAGAGAATGAAAACTTTAGATGATTGTAGAGTAGCGATAGATGCGATAGATACAGAGCTTTTAGAACTTTTAAACAAAAGAATGAAAGTTGTTGAACGTGTAGGTGAGATCAAAGCGGACACTGGCGGTGCGATCTACAGACCTGAGCGTGAAAAAGCTATTATTGAGCGTTTAACTAAATTAAGTCAAGAGGAAAATGGAATCTTAAATAGAGCGGCAATCGAAGCTATATTTTTAGAGATATTTGCAGTTTCTCGTAATCTTGAACTTCCTGAACGCATTGCATATCTTGGACCTGAAGGGAGTTTTACCCATCAAGCGGCAGAGAGCCGTTTTGGTGCTATGAGTGAGTATCTTTCCCTTAACTCTATCGAATCAGTGTTTAAAACTATTGAAGCGGGTCGTGCAAAATTTGGAGTAGTACCTATTGAAAACTCCCGTGATGGTATTGTCGGGGAAACACTTGATCTGCTTTCAAAATCATCTATGAAAATTGTTTCAGAACTGTATATGCCTATCCATGTTGCTTTTGCAACGAAGGCACATAAACTTGAAGATATTAAAAAAATCTACTCTAAAGATAAGGGGTTCGGACAGTGTCGTGACTTTTTAAGCGAACATGGCTTTAATGACATTGAACATATCCCTGTTGAGTCAACTGCAAAAGCTGCAATACTTGCAGCAGAGGATGAAAGTGCAGCAGCAATATGTTCCCATATTGCTGCGAAGCTTTACGGTGTACCGGTTTTATTTGAAAATATTGAAGATGAATCGGAAAATACAACACGTTTTATCATACTAAGTGACTTTAAAAACGGTATGAGTGATGATGATAAAACTTCGATTCTAGTACGTTTAAAAGATGCTGTAGAAGCCGGAGCTTTAGTACATTTTTTACAAGATTTTGATGAAGAGAAGATTAATCTCTCTAAGATCGAATCTCGCCCGTCAATAGATAAAGACGGTGGTTTTGGATATTGGTTCTATATAGACTTCTACGGTCATATAGATGAAGAACGTATTAAAAAAGTTATAGATAAGCATGCTAGCGAAGTAACATGGCTAGGATCATATGCAAAGGGTGAAAATTGAAATTTAATAAACATCTTGAAAGTATAAAAACTTATGAAGCTGGAAAGCCGATAGAGTTAGTTGTTCGTGAGTTTGGTATTGAACCAAAAGATATTGTAAAACTTGCATCAAATGAGAATCCGCTTGGATGTTCACAAAAAGTACAAGATGCTGTAAGTGCGATCGTAAAAAATATGGCTTTATATCCGGATGATTCTATGATCAAGTTAAAAGCAGGTCTTAGTAAAAGATTTGATGTAGAACAAAAGAATATCATCATCGGAAGCGGTAGTGATCAGGTGATTGAGTTTATTATCCATGCTAAAGCGGATGAAAATACGAAAGTTTTAGTAAACAGCGTAACATTCGCAATGTATGAGATCTATGCAAAACACGTTGGAGCACAAATAATTAAAACAGCTTCACAAGAGCATAATCTTGATGAGTTTTACGATCTTTACAAAAAAGAGAATCCGTCAATTATCTTCTTATGTACACCGAACAATCCTACCGGTGATGCTATTGATGCTGCAGATATGATGTCGTTTTTAGAAAAGATCGATGAAGATACTCTTGTAGTAGTTGACGGTGCATATATGGAATATGCAAAATACGCTGATGATAAGAAAGCTGTTGAGCCTAAAGAACTTATTGAGAAGTTTAAAAATGTTATCTATTTAGGAACTTTTTCAAAAGCTTATGGATTAGGCGGTATGCGTACAGGATACGGTATTGCAGATGAGCTTATTATCAATGAACTTTATAAGTTACGTCCACCGTTTAATATTACTACACTATCTTTGGAAGCAGCTTCGGTTGCATTAGAAGATGAAGAGTTTGTTAACAAAAGTATCGCTTTAAATTTTGAGCAGATGAAACGTTATAAAGAGTTTGCAAATGAACAAAAACTAGATATAATTGAGAGTTATACAAATTTCGTTACTTTATGTCTGAATCAGAACCAAAATTCGACAAAACTAGCAGATGATCTACTTCGTCGTGGAATGATTGTAAGGGATCTTGCAGGTTATGGAATGAATGCTATACGTGTAACAGTTGGAACAAGTGAACAAAATGATAAATTTTTTGAACTTGCAAAGCAATATTTATAGGTGATTTGATATTTAATGGACTTTAAGGCACTTTTTTCACAGTTATCGGTTGTATATGCAAAATTGACAAAGCAGCAAAAAGCTATTATTGCTTTTGCGATTTTTGGAATTGTTGCATTCTTAGTCTTTCTTGTAACATATACTTCCAGAAGTTCAGGATTAAATTCTTATGAAGTTCTGTTCGACTCTTTAAGTTCGCAAGATGCCGCAAAAGTTATTGAACAGCTTGAACAAGACAAAATCCCTTATAAACTTGAAGATAACAACATCATAAAAGTGCCTCGTGATGTTGTTTATAAAGAGAGAATATCTATAGCCTCTTTGGGAATTCCTAAAGATAATGTAGTAGGATTCGAACTTTTTGATACGCAAGAGTTCGGTGCAACTCAGTTCGACCAAGATGTTAAATATCTTCGTGCTTTAGAGGGTGAACTCTCACGTACCATTGAAGCCCTTGCACCTATTAAAAATGCAAGTGTATCTTTAGCGCTTCCAAAAGAGACACTGTTTGTTTCTAAACAATCAAAGCCTACTGCATCTGTAATGGTTGAGTTTGAAACTGAACGTACACTTTCACATAAGCAGATAAGAGGTATTAAAAATCTTGTAGCTTCTGCTGTTCCTAAACTTGAATCATCGAACGTTATGGTTGTAAGCAGTAACGGTATTACCCTGGGTGATGATGACGAGATGGGGCAGATGGATGAACTCTCAGTGGTACAACAACGCTATAAAACTAAAGAGGAGGGGAAACTTCGCAATAAGATTGTTGAAGTTGTAGCTCCTTTTGTTGGTGGAAAAGATAAAGTTGTAGCACAGGTGACAATCGATTATGATTTCTCTATACAGAGCTCTACAAGTGAGAAATATGATCCTGAAAATGTAGTTAGAAGTGAACAGGTAAGTGAAGAGAAGCGTGAGGGGATGTCACCTGACGTTGTAGGTGGAGTACCAGGAACTGTTAGTAATATCGGTCCTGTTGAGGGACTACAGTCAAATAAAACTACTGAAAAATATAGTAAAAATACAGGGACTACCAACTATGAAGTTGGAAAAACCGTAAGTACTACAAAGGCTCAGTTTGCCCGTATTAAAAGAGTTACAGCTGCTGTTTTAGTAGATGGAAAATATAAGTACAAAGTGGATGAAAACGGTCAGTTTTCAGATGAAACTGAGTATACACCACTAGATGAAGCTGATTTAAATGCACTGACTTCACTTGCGAGTCGTTCTATTGGTATCGATACCGATAGAGGTGATCAGATAAGTGTACAAAATTTACAGTTTGAAAGAGAAGCAAGAGACCCTTCTGCTACACAAGTATCGGAAGTTATCAAGTTCTCTCAAACTTACTTAGCACCGTTTGCTGATCTGTTTAAGTATATTTTTGTATTACTACTTCTATTTATTGTTTACAAAAAAGCGATTGTACCGTTTGCAGATCGTATGTTAGAGGTTTCTAAAGAGGATGAAGAGCTTGAGAGACCGACACTCGATCTTGAAGAAGATGAAGATGATGATCTCGTTGAAAAAGTACAAAATATGCGTAAGAAAGTTGAAGATCAACTTGGTATTAGCGGTACACTCAACGAAGATGAACTGAAACATGAAGTACTTCTTGAAAAAGTAAGAGTGATGGCTGAAGATGAACCTGAAAATGTTGCAGCACTTCTTCAGGCACTTTTATCGGAAGAGGCTGATCTTCCACACCGTAGACAAGGATAGGTTGAAATGGCAAAATTGACACAACAACAACAAGCTGCATTTGATGAAATGGGGATGGCAGAAAAGATCGCTATTTTACTTTTACAACTTGGAGAAGAGGTAACAGCGGCCATATTTTCAAATATGGAGGTAGATGCTATTACCGAGATCTCTAAGTTTATTGCGGTAAATAAGAGTATTGACAGAGCTTTGGCTACAACGGTTTTGGAAGAGTTTCATGCAATCTTTCAATCGGGTCAGTATCTTACTACCGGTGGTCTGGAATATGCGCGTGAACTGTTATATAGAACTCTTGGTCCTGAAGAGGCGAAAAAAGTTCTTGATAAACTTAGCAAGTCTATGCAAAATACACAAAACTTTGCATATCTTTCTAAAATTAAACCGCAACAGCTATCAGACTTTATTTTAAACGAGCATCCTCAGACGATTGCTCTGATACTTGCACATATGGATTCAACAGAAGCTGCCGATACATTGCAGTTCTTCCCTGATGATCTAAGAAGTGAAGTTGCTATGAGGATGGCAAAACTTGGAGATATCTCTCCATCGGTTATTAAACGTGTATCTGCCGTACTAGAATCTAAACTTGAATCACTTGCTTCATACAAAGTCGAAGTTGGTGGTACGCGTGCAGTTGCAGATATCTTTAACCGTTTAGGTGCGAAAAGTTCTAAGTCAACACTTGCAACAATTGAGCAGGTTGATGAAGAGTTAGCGACACAAATTAAAGAGATGATGTTCACGTTTGAGGATATTGTTACTTTAGATAAAAATGCAATTGCAGAGATCTTAAAAGCTATCGATAAAGCAGATCTTATGTTAGCACTCAAATCTGCTCCTGAAGAGTTAAAAGAGAAGTTCTTCTCTGCAATGAGTGAAAGAGCACAAGACGCATTTGATGAAGAGATGCAGTTTATGGGTGCTGTTAAAATGAAAGATGTTGAAGCAGCGCAGAGAAAAATTGTTGAGGCTGTTAACCAGCTTGCTGAAGCTGGTACTATCCAAATGGGTTCAACTGAAGAGATGGTTGAGTAAAAATTATGGCAACGGTAATTTCAAACGAGTCTATTGAAAAACATAATGTTAACAAATACAACTTTAAGGTGATCGCTTTTGGTGCAAAAGATGAAGAGACAAAAGAGGAACCAAAAGTAAGTATTGAACCGCAGCTTACAGATGAGAAAGTTGATTCGAGTGCATTAAGTGACAATACAAAAGATTCTCTGATCGAGTCTTTGATGAAAAAAACAGATGAGATGTCTTCAAACTTTATCAAGTTACAGATGAAACTTGAGGCAAAAGAGGAGGAGTTTCAAGCTCAGCTTCAAAAAGCAAAAGAGGACTCATTTGCAGAGGGCCTTGAAACCGGTGCTAAACAAGCACAGGAACAATTGGCATCTGGTATGCAAAGTACTATAGAACTTTATTCTACATCAATCAAGAAGTTGGAAGAATCAGCTAATGAGTTTAGAACATCAATCGAATCTTTGAAAAATGAGCTTGTATTGGCAGCACTTGATATCGCAAAAGAGGTTATCAAAGTAGAGGTTTCAGAGAATTCAAGTGAGATAGCAAAAACACTTTCAGATGAGCTTATAAAAGATTTACAGGGTGCTTCTAAAATCACCTTGAAAGTAAATCCTAAAGATCATAGTGTAATATCTCAACATCTAGGAAACATAGAAAATATAACAATATTATCAGATAATGCCATAAGTGAAGGTGGTGTTGTAGTATTAAGCGATGCCGGTAATATTGATGCACAAATACAAAAAAGATTTGAAAGAGTAAAAAAAGCAGCTTTAAGTGAGTAAAATGAACATTAAAGAAAAAAGCGTCGAAGAGCTGGAGGCTCTTTGTGGTGATATAAGAGAAGAGATATTAAGAGTTGTAAGTAAAAATGGGGGTCATTTAAGCTCAACACTTGGTGCAACTGAACTTATTATCGCTATGCATAAAGTATTTGACAGTAAAAAAGATCCATTTATTTTTGATGTATCGCATCAAGCGTATGCGCACAAACTAGTAACGGGAAGATGGGAAGCATTTGATTCTCTAAGAACTTTCGGCGGTCTTAGCGGCTATACAAAACCGAGTGAAAGTGATGATGATTACTTTGTAGCCGGACATAGTTCTACATCAATCTCTTTAGGTGTAGGTGCTGCAAAAGCGATAGCACTTAAAAATGAGCAGGATGAGCGTGTCCCTGTAGTTATGATCGGTGACGGGTCGATGACTGCGGGAATGGTGTATGAAGCACTGAATGAACTCGGTGATCGCAAATACCCGATGGTGATTATATTAAACGACAATGAGATGTCTATTGCAAAACCAATTGGAGCTATGAGTAGAATGCTAAGTTCTGCGATGGCAAGCCCGTTTTATCAGAGATTTAAAAAGCATACAGAAAATTTTGTAGATAATTTCGGTGATGGTGCCCGCTATATCGCCAAACGTATGGAAGAGTCGTTAAAACTTGTAACTCCGGGAATTATGTTTGAAGAGATGGGAATAGATTATATCGGTCCGGTTGACGGGCATAACCTTTCTCAGCTTATAGATATTTTCCAAACGGCAAAAAAACTGAAAAAACCTGTGATTATCCATGCACAAACTCTTAAAGGGAAGGGCTATGAAATAGCTGAAGGACAAGAGGAAAAATGGCATGGAGTAGGGCCATTTGATATAAGCAGCGGAAACAGTGCAAAGAAATCTTCTGCAAAATCAGCAACACAGATCTACACTGAAGCGTTAATGGATTTAGCCGATAAAGATGAAAAGGTTGTAGGAGTTACTGCCGCTATGCCGAGTGGAACAGGTTTAACACCTTTAATGGAGAAATACCCTGAACGTTTTTGGGATGTTGCAATTGCTGAACAACATGCCGTAACATCAGCATCAGCTCTTGCAAAAGAGGGGTTTAAACCTTTTTGTACGATCTATTCAACATTCCTGCAGCGTGCATATGATCAGGTGATTCACGATACTTGTTTAATGGACCTCCCAGTTGTATTTACACTCGATCGTGCAGGGATTGTAGGTGAAGACGGCGAAACACACCAAGGTGCGTTTGATATCTCTTATTTAAGAGCTATTCCAAATATGACCCTTTTAGCTCCAAGAGATGAAAAAAGTTTTCATCAGGCTATGGGATTTGCACATCAGTACCAGCATCCATGTTCTATCCGTTATCCAAGAGGTGCGTTTATAGCCTCTGAAGAGTTACCGGAATCACAACCTTTCGAGTTGGCAAAATCTCAACTTTTACAAGCGAGTGAAGGGGATATTCTTTTTATCGGTTACGGTAACGGTGTGGGACGTGCGGCACAAACTGCTAAGCTTTTAGAAAAAAATGTAGCGCTTTTAGACCTTCGTTTCGTAAAACCTTTAGATGAGGTGATGTTAAAAAATCTGGCATCAAAACATAAAAAATGGTTTATCTTTTCAGACAGTGCAAAAATGGGTGGGGTTGGCAGTGCAATTTCGGAGTTTTTAACAAAAGAGTTTATTAGTGATGTGCAAGTTGTGAGCTTTGAGTATGAAGATAAGTTTATTACTCACGGAAATACAAAGCTTGTTGAAGAGTCTTTAGGCCTACTCCCTGAGCAACTTGTAAAAAAAGTGCAGGAGTTATCGTAACTCTACCACTGCACTAAAACGTCCAGTTTGTCCTTCCCCTCTATAAGAGTAGTATTTATCTGTATTGCAACAGGTACACTTATCTGATATAGTATAGTTTTTAATCCCTAACTCTTCAAACTGTTTTTTCAAAATAGCAGGGATATTAAGATAATAACTGCCGTTTTTTTCTTCGATCGCAAATGAAAGCCCAAGCCCTTGTGCCTCATCTGCAATCTCTTTGCCGACCTCATAACAACAGACTCCTATAGCGGGGCCTACAATAACGTCGATATCATCAATTTTTGAGTTATATTTGTTCACAAAACTTTCAAGCACATTTTTTGTAATATTTTGGAATGTACCCTCCCTACCTGAATGGGCAACTGCGATCACATTTTTGTTTGGATCGTAAAAAACAATAGGGCTGCAATCTGCTACCATCACCATTAAAGGAGTATGCTTTTTATCTGTAATTAATGCATCACATGTGGGAGGGTTATTAAAATCATCTTCTTCTGTAATTACATGAACAATATCAGAATGGATCTGTTTCATATGGACAAGGTCTGTATGATTATAGTTATGTTTAGATGCCAAGGCTTTATGGTTGGCTATAACATTGTCTATTTTATCTCCGACATGAAATGCGATATTGCCATCACACTTATCACTAAAGATTAATAAAGGCTTTTGATTTAATTTCATATAATGATTATAACAAAAAAAGGCGAAGGTAGTTTTTGTGAGTAAACTTAGTTTATTTCCCCCGACTTTAGAGGGGAAGAGTGTAGAAGAAAAGCGGCAAGAGATAAAAAAATATTTTAATAACAGTTTTGACCTTTTTGAAAAACTGTTTGAACTTTTAAAAGATGATGATGTATTTTATAAAAAGTCAGAACCTACTCGTCATCCTATGATCTTTTATTTTGGACATACTGCTACTTTTTTTATTAATAAACTTCTATTGATGAAAATTATTACACAGCGGATAAATCCTGAATTTGAATCTCTGTTTGCGATAGGTGTAGATGAGATGAGTTGGGATGATATGGACCAATCCAATTATAGCTGGCCTGAAGTTAAAGAGGTAAGGGAGTATCGTAATCAAGTTCGTACATTAGTGAACTCTTTGATCGATACCCTTGAATTTTCCCTTCCTATTACCCAAGAATCACCTATGTGGATTATCTTGATGGGGATTGAACATGAGCGGATTCATATAGAAACATCTTCGGTTTTACATCGTCAAATGCCTATAGAATTTATAAAAGAGGTTGAATCTTTTTCTTTATGTGAATATGCAGCCAAGAATATAAAAAATGAGATGATTACAATAGAGGCTAGTTATGTAGAGCTCGGTAAGTCAAAAACACATAACTTATACGGTTGGGATAATGAGTATGGCGGTTACAGTGAAGATATAAAAGAGTTTCAGGTTTCAAAGTATTTAGTAAGTAACGGTGAGTTTCTGGAGTTTGTTCAGAGCAATGGGTATGAGAAAGAGGAGTTTTGGAGTGATGAGGGCAAAGAGTTTTTAAAACGCAGCGGTGCAAAACATCCCCACTTTTGGATTCAAACAGAGAAAGGATTTAACTACAGAACCCTTAGTAGAGTTATCCCTTTACCACTAAATTGGCCAGTAGATGTAAATGCCTTAGCGGCTGAAGCATTTTGTAATTTCAAATCGCAACTAGAGGGGAAAAACTATACATTGCCGAGTGAAGCGGAATATATGGCAATCTACAATCAATCAAATCTCAAAGATGTTCCGGAGTTACATGAAAGCAGTGCAAATATTAACTTTTACCACTATGCTTCATCTTGTCCTGTCGATCAGTTTAGTTTTTCTCTTAAAAACGGCTCTGTAATTTACGATCTGATTGGGAATGTGTGGCAGTGGAGCCGTACACCGATTCGAGGTTTTGAAGGGTTTGAGCCTCACACAGCGTATGATGATTTCTCGACACCCACTTTTGATGAAAAACACGCTTTAATACTCGGTTCCTCTTTCGCAAGTACAGGAAACTTAATAATGAAACATTCCCGTTATGCATTTAGAAGACACTTTTTTCAGCATGCAGGTTTTCGTTATGTGATCTCTCAAAACAAAGAAGATGATGAAAATATTTATGAAACAGATGAACTGGTTTCTCAGTATTGTGAATTTCAATATGGAAAGAGTCACTTTGGAGTTGAAAATTTTGCGATCGCGTGTGCAAAAGTTGCTCAAAAATATGCAATAAACAAAGAAAAAGCACTTGATCTTGGCTGTGCAACAGGGCGTGCTACTTTTGAGCTTGCAAAGTATTTTAATGAAGTGGAGGGGATAGACTTCTCTGTTCGTTTTGTAGGTGTGGGTACGAAACTGCAAGAGGATGGGAAAATAAGCTTTCAAGTAAAACAAGAGGGTGAAATAGTTGAAGAGAAAACTCTAACTATTGAGGAGTTAGGCTATGAAACACTCAAAGAGAAAGTGAGTTTTTGGCAGGGTGATGCTTGTAATCTAAAACCTCGTTTTGAGGGATATGATTTAATCCTTGCAACAAATCTGATAGATAGATTGTATAATCCTAAACTTTTTTTGGAAGATGTGCCAAAAAGATTGAACAAAGATGGGATACTGATCATTACATCTCCGTATACATGGCAGGAGGAATCGACTCAAAAAGAGCTTTGGCTTGGCGGATATTACGATGAACAAGGTAAGGAAGTAAGTACGTTAGAGAGTTTGAAACAGATTTTAAAAGATCAGTTTGAACTAGTAGGAGTAGAGGATTTGGAGTTTGTGATCCCTGAAACAAAGAGAAAATATCAACATACTATTTCAGAAGCAAGTATTTGGAGAAAAATTTGAGTTATGACTTTACAAGTTCCGCTGATCGAAGCGGGAGTAATGCAGAAAAATACAGTTTAAGAGAGGAACTCTTCGGTACAGAAGATGTACTTCCTGCATGGGTGGCAGATATGGATATAGATACGCCCGATTTTGTTTTAGAGAGTGTAAAAAAAAGGCTGGTTCATCCTGTAATTGGATATGAAGAGTTTCCAAAAAGTGCTTTTAAAGCACAGATAAGATGGATGAAAAAACATCACGGTGTAGAGTATGATCTAGAGGAGATGTTTTATTCCCACTCTGTGGTCGCCTCTATGCAGGTTGTGATTGAAGCTTTTTCAAACAAGGGGGATGAGGTGATCGTCCAAACACCTATATATCCTCCCTTTTTTCATGCGCCGGCACATATGGAGAGAAAAGTAGTAAAGAACCCATTAATGCAACTAGAAGATGGAACTTATACTTTTGACTTGGAAGATCTAAAAGCAAAGATTACAGACAAAACAAAACTGCTTTTACTCTCATCCCCCCATAATCCTGTTGGGCGTGTCTGGACAAAAGAGGAGCTTGAAGCACTTCTGGAAATATGTAGAGAAAACAATATTATTATATTTGCCGATGAGGTACATTGTGATCTTGTATATGAACCAAACAAACATATCCCTCTGGCTTCGTTAGAGGGTGCTAAGGAGAGAGTAATAACAGCTATAGGTGTTGGAAAAACATTTAATATGGCCGGTTTTGCAGTAAGCAGCATTGTTGTTCCAAAAAATCTTCGAGATAAGTTTAAAAAAGCGTATGACAATGTTCATTTTGCACAGGGTAGTGTTCTGAGCCACGTTGCGTTTGAGAGTGCTTACAATAACGGAGAAGAGTGGCTCAAAGAGTTGAAAATACATTTGTATAAAAACTATATGATGCTCTCAGACTTGGCTGATAGATATAAAGAGTATATTGAATTAACACCGATTGAGGGAACTTATCTTGCCTGGTTGGATTGCAGAAAAATGGATCTGAATAACAAAGTATTACGAGAATGGTTTGTAAAAGAGGCAAAACTTGGACTCAATGCAGGGCTTAGTTTTGGGAAAGAGGGGAGTGGTTTCATGCGCTTGAATTTTGCAGTTTCATCTGCTAAAATGGCGCAAATAATTACACAACTACAAAATGCTTTGCAAAGGATGAAAACAAGATGACAATTGACTGGGATGCATACAAGGATCATAAGCAATACAGCGTGAGAGATGATAATTTTGAAATAACTTTAGAGTTTTTAAAAAGTTATTACAATATGACAAATCCTTATGATATTTACGATGCTTTAAAAGAGGATGATATCGGTCAAATGATGTTAAAGAAGCGCAATATTACCGATGCGGCAACATTAGAAAAAATTCTATACACGATTTAATGTCACAAGATTTAGAAAAGATAGAGGCGTTTATAGAGCAGCACCATGTCCTGACTCTCGCTACATGTGATCAAGAGTGTGTGAGTGCCTGCAGCCTATTTTATGCATACGACAAAGAAAAAAAAATTTTTGTCGTTGCAAGCAGCGATGATACCCTTCATATAGAACAGATCCAAAAAAACAATAGAATTGCCGGAAACATTTTACTTGAAACTAAAGAGATTGGAAAGATCCAGGGGTTACAGTTTCGCGGAATATTTAAACAAAACAATTCAAAAGAGTTTAGCCATTTATACTTTAAGCAATTCCCTTACGCTTTGGCTTTAAATCCTAAACTGTGGAATATTGAAGTTGATTTTTTCAAATTGACCGATAATCGTTTGGGGTTTGGTAAAAAGGTTATTTGGCCTTAGGTTTTTCCTGAAATAATGAACAAGGGGTTCCGCTGCTGGAAAAAACAACTTGTGATGGGAGTTGCTTTGATTTAAAGCCGTATGCTTTACATCCATGGGGTTGAGAAGCTTCCCACGTTACAAAATAATATTGACATCTTCTACAGTTAATTCTTTTCATACTTATACTTTCTTTTATGAACGCTATTGTACAATAAAAGCCTGAGAACTTCTTATATTAGTTTAGATGAAATGCTGCACAGACCGTAGAGAGGATTTGTTATTGAATCTATACTAATATAAGAAGTTTAATAAGAAAGAAAGAGGGAAAATGAATAGTAAAATTCTTTTAATGCTACAACTGCAAAATCAACTGAACGATGCTACAAATGGTGATGAATGGACAAAAGGGCTTACAAAAAACGATAAAGTGATCAACTGGAGACGCTGCATATATATGGAATGTGCAGAGATGATCGATAGTTTTTCTTGGAAACATTGGAAAAATATTTATCAAGAGCCTGATTGGGATAACCTGCAAATTGAAGTTGTGGATGTATGGCATTTTATAATGTCTTTAGCAATCGAGAACTATCATCAAGAGATGAAAGGTGGTATCGAGGATATCGCTATGATGATCTCAGATCTTGAAGCTCTTCATAGTATAGAAAATGAAGGTTCTGAAGAGTATGCATTAGACAATGCTGTAATGCAAAAAGTTGAAGAGATTATGAGTTTATCATTATCAAGAGACTCTTTAGAGTTAAATAGACTTTTAACTGATTTCTTTGAACTGGTAAGTATGAGCGGCTTAAACTTAGATACATTGTATCGTCTGTACGTTGGAAAAAATATTCTAAATCAATTCCGTCAGGACAACGGTTATAAAGACGGCAGTTATGTAAAAGTTTGGGGGAGTGAAGAGGACAACGTTGTTATGAAACGTCTTTGGGAAGAAAACCCTGATCTTAAACCTGATGCCCTCTACAAAGAATTAACGAAAGCATATCACGCGTTTGTAAAGTGATTTTATTTGGATAAGATTTTAGAGATTCAAAATTTAGAGTTTGGATATAGTCGGGACAATATCTTATTTTCCGATCTCAACCTCTCTTTAAAAAAAGGGGAGTTCAAATCTATTACCGGTGCAAGCGGTGCGGGTAAAAGTACTGTATTTGAACTTATTCTCGGAAATCTAAAGCCGCTTCAAGGGAGCGTGAAAGCAAGTAAAATTTCTCAAGTATTTCAAGACCCTTACAGCTCATTTCACCCTAGTTATACTATAATCAACCAGATTAAAGATGTAGCGCCTCTTGACGAACTGCAAGAGTATTTGGATATATTACAGCTTGAAGCTGAGCTTTTAGAACAGTTGCCCCATAAACTCTCAGGCGGTCAACTGCAACGTGCTTCAATACTTCGTGCAATGTTAATGAAGCCAGACCTTCTGCTTCTTGATGAACCTACATCAGCTCTTGACAATGTTATACAGTTGGATGTGATGCAGATGCTTATAAAACATCTCGATAAGATGGGGATGTTACTTATTACACACGATTTGGATTTAGCAAAATGGTGCAGTGATGAGATTATTAAGATTTAAAAAAGTGGTTGACTAAATAGTAGCCGCTTCCCGCCATTAAAATAGTACCAAATAGGTTTAGTGCCATATTTACAAATGCAAGTGCTAAACTTCCACCCTGAAGCAGTAAAAAACTCTCCATTGCAAATGTTGAATAGGTTGTAAGTGCTCCAAGTATCCCTGTTGAGAGAAAAGATTTGAAAGCTACGGGAAGTGAGGAGTAAAGAAAATAAGCTACTAAACATCCCATTATAAAACTGCCTAAAAGGTTTACACCAAGAGTTCCAAAAGGGAGATCGTGAGGCAGTTTATGTGAAATTACACCGTTTAGATAGGCTCTAAGAACTGCTCCGATAAAACCGCCGCTACCTATTGCCAGTAGCGTTTGCCAACTCATCATCGTAAACCTTTTGCATAGTATCGTGGAGATTATTTAACCAATCTGGATCGCTTTTATCGGCAATAAAGGGCTCTAAAAAAACTACAGTAATGTTTCTTGGCATATAAAAAAATGTTTTTACATCGTAACAACCGGCTGTATCGATTAAAACAACAGGCTGTACTTTTAGTTTGTACTTATCTGCAATAACTTTTGCACCTGCTTTAAAAGGGAGCATTCTTCTAGTACGTGAGCGTGTGCCTTCAGGGAACATTGTAATAACCCTATTTTTTGAAAGTCTGTCTTTTGTCGCTTTTAAAAGCTTTACTAATGATGTTTTGCTCTCACGTTCTATCTCAATATCTTCAGGCAATCTCATAGCAAGACCGAAAAAAGGAACATGAAACAGAGCTTTTTTTGCTACCCATGCAAGATCTTTTTTTGTTGTTGTCTCCATTACACCGATATCTAGGTCACTTTGGTGGTTGACTAAAAACATCTGTACATCTTCAGCCTCTTCACCTTTAATTGTAGTGCGGAAAAAAGTAGTGACACGAATAAACCAAGATGAGATTTTTCTAGGGTAAGGTCTAGGTAGAATAAAGTGCAGTAATATTGATAAGGCCAATGCAGTAAATATTATAACTGTTGCAAAAAACCAATTAATATGAGCAAGTATCTTCATTTTTGACCCAACCTATTTTTTCATTTTCTAGTCGAACTTTAATATAGTTCTTAACACTTCCCTCTTTGAGAAGATATTTTTGATTTTCCGTAACTTCAAAAATTGTTCCGTTATCTACCGGAAGGAGATGGATAGAAGCATCTTTTTTTATACATACTTCTTGTTGCGGTGTCGCTATGAAATAGATATATCCTAGCGGGAAAACAACTAAAATTAAATAGATATATTTTTTTCTCCATACAATCAAAACTGCAAGCAGTACAGCGACTGCTATAGCTATGTACATTTTTATTTTTTCATGTGATTGGTTTTGAGGTTTGAGATCTGTTTGTGTCGCAACACTGTCATCATCTACAATAATAGGAATTTTTATATCTAAAAATTTATTTTCAAGGAGGTTAAAATATGAAAATGTAAATGTTTCATATTTTTTATCAATCACTACAAAGTAAGTAACCTTACCATTTTTAAGTGATTGCTTCAAAGACTCTTGCCCCTGTTTGTATACATTCTTAAAGTGCATAGCATTAAGCATGGAGTTTTCAGCCGTTGCACTAAACACTACAATATTGTGTTTATTGTCATAGCTTGTAGTTTTGTAGTTTTTCAAAGAAAAGCTGTCTGCAATTACATGTGAGAAATCTCTTTGGGGATTGAGCGTAATAATATTTAAGTCACTACCCTTAATTGTAGTAGAATCATACTCCTGTGAGCTTACAAGATATGCTTCTATATCGGGGAGCTTTGCTCTGCTAGATGTAAGGTAAAGTTTAAAAGTATCGTAATAAAATTTACCCTTTTTTACTCTGTAGGGTACTTTATTTAAAACACGGATGCCTTTATGATCGCTAAATTTATATTTTATATCTTGAAAGTTTTTGACAGTAGAGAGAGTCTTTACTGTCACATCGAAGATTTGCCCTTTTATCACTCTTTGAGGTACTTCATCGTAACTAAAGTAGATCACTTTATTTGCGAATAAAGCACTAGTAATGAGAGAGAGGATAAAAAGAGCTCTTACAATCACGACTCTAAAAATCCTTCTAACATTTTTACACCGTCATCACTACCAAGTACTGCTTCCATAGCACGTTCAGGGTGTGGCATAAGACCAAATACATTTTTCTCTTTATTACAAACACCTGCAATAGAAGCTACACTTCCGTTAGGGTTTTGGATATTACCCTCAGCATCTGTATATCTTAAAAGAATTTGGCCGTTTGCTTCAAGCTCTTTAAGTCCATCTTCATTAATGTAGTAGTTCCCGTCATGGTGAGCAATAGGGATATTTACAACATCACCGTTATCAAGTTTTTTCAAAAATGTATTGTCATTATTCTCAACTTTTAAGTGGTGGTGCTTTGAGATAAAATGAAGATTTTCATTTCTTTTTAGTGCACCAGGAAGAAGACGAGATTCTGTTAAAACTTGAAAACCGTTACAGATACCTAAAACTTTCCCACCCTTAGAAGCATATTCTTTTACAGCTTGCATAACAGGTGAAAATTTTGCGATAGCACCACTTCTTAAGTAATCTCCGTAAGAGAATCCACCAGCAACAACTAATAGGTCTGTGTCTGCAGGAATAGATTCTGATTTATGCCAAACGATCTCTGTTTGTGCACCTAGTTTTTCAAATGCATACTGTGTATCATATTCACAGTTTGTACCTGGAAATTGTAAAATTGAAACTTTCATTATACTAGCTCGATCTCGTAGTCTTCAATAACAGTATTTGCTAAAAGTTCTTCACACATTTTAGTAACTTCGCTCATAGCTTTTTCTTTATCACTCTCTTGAAGTTGTAATACTATTTGTTTTCCAACACGAACATCTTCTACACCATTGAAGTGTAATGAATCTAAAGCATGATGTACAGCTTTTCCTTGAGAATCTAATACACCTTGTTTTAAAGATACGTTTACAATTGCTTTCATTCTTTCTCTTTTCCTTGAATTTATTTGTTTAAAATACGGTTTAGTACTTCTTCGTAAGCTACTTTAAGTCCACCTAAACCTTGACGGAATCTGTCTTTATCCATTTTCTCACCAGTTTCAGCATCCCAGAAACGGCAGTTATCCGGAGAGATCTCATCGATTAAGATAATATTACCATCAGCATCTTTACCGAACTCAAGTTTGAAATCAACGAGGTTAAGACCTTTTGTCGCAAAATAAGGTTTAAGTACATCATTTACTTGTCTAGCCATTCTGCGAAGTTTGTCTAATTCATCTTGGTAATCTACAAGACCTAAGATAAGTGCATGTTGATCGTTAAGTTTTGGATCACCTAAATCATCATTTTTATAGTCAAATTCAACTAAAGTAAATGGTAAAACTTTTCCGTCTTCAATTCCAAGGTTGCGTGAAAGTGAACCTGTGGCAATATTTCTTACAATTACTTCTATTAAGATAACATCAGCTTTTTTATGAAGCATATGGTTGTCATCTAACATTTCAACAAAGTGTGTAGGGATTTTATTATCCGCTAAAAGTTTGAATAACTCTGTAGAAATTTTATTATTTAAAGCACCTTTGCCGGCTTCACTAGATTTCTTCTCCCCATTAAATGCTGTTAAATCATCTTTAAATTCAGATATTACTAGGTTCGCATCTTCAGTAGACCAGATTTTTTTTGCTTTACCTTCATAAAGAAGTTCTTTTTTTTCCATGTTAAAAATTATCCTTTCGTAATTATAAGAGCTCTTAAAATATCAACTCCGGTTTTGAGTTGATTATCTTTGTTTAACATTTCTGGCGTAATTATATCTTTTTTATCTTTTTCTTTAGCTTTGTCGGCAGATTTTTTTCCATCAACTTTTTGTAGCTCTTGTTCAAGGTGCTTTTTGAGATCTGCTTCTTTGATCGCAAACTCATTTTTATGCGTTTTTAATTCACCCGGTAAGGCAGTAATATCAGGCGTTACACCAACTGCTTGAATAGTTCTTCCACTCGGCAGGTAATATCTTGCAATTGTTAATTTAATCGCCTCTTCATCTGTAATTGGAAGTACAACTTGTACACTCCCTTTTCCAAAAGTGTTTTCACCAACTAAAACGGCACGTTTATGATCTTGCAGGGCACCACTTACGATCTCACTTGCACTTGCACTTCCACCGTTAATAAGTACAACCATAGGAACTTTAGTTAAAGTTGAAGAGCGAGAAGCTTTATATACTTTATCCTCTCTTTTATCTCTCCCTTTTTGAGATACGATTTTCCCTTCATCTACAAAAATATCAACTAAACCTACAGCTTGATCTAAAAGTCCTCCCGGATCATTTCTAAGATCTAGCACGATCCCTTTTGTTGAGCCTTTTTTTGATTTGATTGCTTTTGTAACATCTTCGACTACTTTTTTATCAAAACTAGAAACTCTGATATATAAAATATCATCACCGACAGTTTTTGAATGAACTGAATCTATAGTGATTTTTCCTCTAACGATATGAACAGGGATTGGTTCAAGCTCCCCTTTTCTAACGATCGTAATATCGATTGGGTCTCCAACTTTTCCACGCATTAAAGATACTGCTTCATCAATTGTCATACCAAGCGTTGATTGTTCGTTAATCTTTAAAATAATATCACCAGCTTTGAGACCAGCTTTATCTGCCGGAGTATCGTCAATAGGTGCTATAACCGTTAATGCACCGTCTTTCATCCCTACCGTAATACCTAATCCTCCAAATTCACCGTCAGTCTGTACTTTTAAGCGTTTATAGTCTTTTTGTGTCAAGTAATTTGAATGTGCATCCAGGTTTTTCATCATCCCGTCAAGCGATTTATCGATTAACTCTTCGATTGTTACATCATCAACGTTATATTGCTCTACTATTGAGATAACTTTTGTAAATTTAGCGAGTGCTTCGAGTCGCGATGTTTCAGCATCTTTTTTTGTAGCTTCTGCAAAAAGTGAGCTTGAGAGCAAAAGCGATAATGAAATAGCTACAGAGCTAAATCCGAGGGTAAAAAGTTTTTTGTTTTTCATGATGATTGCCTAATCTTTATATACTTGATTTTGAAAGTGGATATTATACCAACTCTTATTAAATGGTAGTTTAAAAAAAATTATATATAATGTCGAAAGAAAATAGCTGTAGCTGTATTAAAGGTGAATTTTACAAGAATGAAAAATATTGTACTTATTGGTTTTATGGGAGTGGGTAAAGGGAGCGTAGCTCGTGAAGTTATTAAACACTCTGACTATATAGCTATGGATACTGATGATCTTATCGAGAGTATGGAAAACAGAAAAATTAAAACAATTTTTGAAATCGAGGGTGAAGAGTATTTTAGAAAAATAGAAAAAAAAGTTGCTAAATGGTTAGAGGAGAGTGTAAAAAATACACTTATCTCTACAGGCGGCGGGTTTTATAAACAAAAAAACATCAAAAAAATAGGTACAATTGTTTTATTGGATTCCCCTTTTGATGAAATTATAAAGCGAATAAAAGAACATCCAAAAGCAGAGAAAAAATTTAAAAAAAGACCTTTACTGCAAGATCTTGAAAAAGCTAAAGAGCTGTACGATTTACGTCGTCCAGAGTATTTAAAAGTAGCTGACGTAGTTGTAGATGTTACAAATAAATCGGCACATGATTGTGCAAAAGAGTTATTGAAAAAGGTGAAAAAGTTATGAAAAAGTTATTAATTATTATGATGCTTTTAAGCGGATCTCTTTTTGCAAATGAGATTCACTGGGCAAAAGATTTTACAAGCGGTATAAAAACAGCAAAAAAAGAGAATAAACCGGTTTTATTTGTTTTTTCAAGACACTCATGTAAATATTGTGTAATTCTAGAGAAAACAACTTTCTCTAATAACCAGGTGATTGATACTTTAAATAAAGATTTTGTTTCTATTATTGCATATAGTGATGAAGGGGACAGATTCCCTCAAGAGTTATGGAGACCGGGTACTCCGACACTATGGTTCTTAGATGAAAATGGACAACCAATGTATCAACCTTTAATGGGTGCAGTTGGTGAAGAGTACTTTATAGAAGCATTAAAAGTTGTAAAAAAAGCATTTGACACAAAAAAATAAGGCAAAATAAAATGATGTTTATAAATTCAAAAGATGGTAATTTTGAGGCTAATTTCCAAGAGCTTTTAGGGCGTGGAAAAATGGATATTGCGACAGTTAGCAATATAGTAATGAATATAATCAATGAGATCAGAACAGATAAAAACAAAGCTTTAAAAGAACATATTAGCAAGTTTGACAAATGGACACCCAACAGTGATGAAGATTTACAAATCTCTACAGAGTCTATGGCTAAAGCGTATGAAAATTTAGATAAAAAATTAAAAGATGCGCTCCATTTGGCATATGACAGAATTAAAGCTTATCACCAGAAACAAAAACCAAAATCTTGGTTTGACGATGAAGCAAACGGTACGATCCTTGGTCAAAAAGTAACGCCTGTTGATAGTGCAGGACTTTATATCCCAGGTGGTAAAGCTGCTTACCCTTCTTCATTACTTATGAACGTAATTCCTGCTCAGGTTGCGGGTGTTGAAGAGATAATCGTATGTACACCGACACCAGATAATGAACCAAATGAACTGCTTTTAGCTGCATGTCATTTATGTGGTGTAACAAAAGTGTTTAAAGTTGGAGGGGCGAGTGCAATTGCAGCTATGGCTTACGGTACTGAAAATATCCCTAAGGTTGATGTTATTACGGGACCAGGTAATATCTTTGTAGCAACTGCTAAAAAGATGGTTTTCGGAGATGTACACATCGATATGATCGCAGGACCGAGTGAGATCGGAATTCTTGCAGATGAGAGTGCAAATCCTAACCATATGGCAATTGACCTTTTATCTCAAGCAGAACATGATGAGATGGCAAGCTCGATTTTAATTACTCCGTCTCAAAAATTAGCTGATGAAGTAAAAGTTGAAATTGAAAACTGGTTACAAAAACTTCCTCGTCAAGAGATCGCAAGAAAATCTATTGAAGAGCGTGGAGCGATTATAGTAACATCTGATATGGATGAAGCGATAGAGCTTATGAACCAAATAGCACCTGAACACTTAGAAGTTGCAACGACATCACCATTTGAACTGTTACCATTTATTAAACATGCAGGGGCAATTTTCTTAGGACACAATACTCCTGAAGCTATCGGAGATTATGTTGCGGGACCTAATCATACCTTACCGACAGGTGGAACAGCGAAATTTTACTCGCCGCTTGGTGTAGAAAATTTTATGAAAAAATCTTCTATTATCTCATTTAGTTCAAAAGCTATCAATGAGATTGGAGAAGAGTGTGCATTGATCGCAAACACTGAAGGGTTAACTGCGCATGAACAATCAGTAAGAGTTAGATTAAAATAGGAAAAGAGATTTGCCAAAATTTACATCATTATCATTAAGTCAAGCCCAAGAAAAGGTTATAGAGGTAATTACACCTAAAACAGAATCGTTATTTATTCCAACTATGGAATCTGAACAATCGATCTTGGCTGATGATATATATGTAAAGAAAAATCTTCCCTCTTTTGATAATTCTGCAATGGATGGATTCGCATTTATGCATTCAGATAAGGGAAAAAAACTCAAAATAGTATCTACTGTTTTTGCCGGAGAGGCACATGAGTGTAAAATAAAAGAGGGGGAGTGCTGTAAGATTATGACGGGAGCTAAAGTTCCCGAAGGGATTGATACAATAGCTCCCATTGAAAACTGCAGTGCTGTTACGGAAGAGAGTGTTATAGTTCCTGAAAATATTAACTTAGGTGATAACTTAAGAAAAAAAGGGGAAGAACTCGAAGCTGGAGAGATTTTATTTAATAAGGGTGAAATCGTAACAGCTGCACATATAGCTCTATTAGCCTCTCAAGGGATAACGACTATAGAAGTTGTAGCCCCTTTAAACATTGCAATCGTATCAACGGGTGATGAACTCAAGGAACCTTGGGAGAGTGCAAGTGAAGATGAGATCTATAATGCGAACGCTTTTGGTATTAAATCTCTTTTACAGCAGTTTGGATTTGAAGCCTCTTATATTGGTTCTATTCCTGATGATTTAGAGAAAACTATCGACTTCCTATCTACACTAAAGTCTTACGATGTTGTGATCACAACAGGTGGAATCAGTATGGGGGATGCAGACTTTTTATATCAGGCATATGTAGCTAACGGGTTAGAGTCTATCTTTCATGGTGTAAATGTAAAACCTGGTCGTCCAACTATGATGGGTAAAATGGGAACAACTTTAGTGATGGCTATGCCTGGAAATCCTTTAACAACTATGTTAAATGTATTTACACTTTCAATTCCGGCACTTTTTAAAAAGCAGGGTGCTACTAATTGTTACCATACTCCACTCTATGCTAAGAGTGCTAAGGACCTAAAACTTAGAAGCGGTAGGGATAACATGGTCCTTGGATCTTTAGAAAACGGTGTTTTCACGCCTACAAGAGATAATAAAATAGGTTCTGGAATGTTGTCACCTTTAGTAGAAAGTAATGCAATAGCATATTTTGCTGATAATGTTGAAGAATTGAAACAAGATCAATTTATCAAGGTCGTTTTATTAGAAGATATAACTCGAGCTTATAAAATAAATTCTATAAACTTTTAATAGTTTTATTTAGAAAAATTATTTAAGTTTAAAATTACCCACTTCCAAATATATCTCAAAAAAATCACATAAATTTATTTTTTATTTAAGGTTACTTAGTTACTATATTTACAGTAAAAAGAGCCCCTATACCCGTATATAAGGGCTTCTTTTAATCTTAATTAGTCTTGGTTATAAATATTAAACTAGCCGTATTTGGTCAAAGGAGAATATATGCAATTAGGTTTCCTAGTTGATTTGCATCTATGTATGGGATGTAAAGGTTGTGAGATCGCATGTAAAGTGGAAAATGAGGTTCCACTAAGTACATGGAGATTACGTGTTAAATACGTAGACGTGGGGACTTTCCCAGAAACTAAAAGAACATTTACACCTCTAAGATGTAATCACTGTGAAAATGCTCCATGTGAGAGAATTTGTCCAGTAAGCGCATTACATTATTTAGAAAACGGAATTGTTAACATCGATAAAGAAAGATGTATCGGTTGTGCTGGTTGTGTTATGGCTTGTCCATATGGTGCGATCTATATCGATCCACAAACTCAAACAGCTGATAAGTGTACTTATTGTGCGCACCGTATTGCTTCATCTATGATGCCAGCGTGTGTTGTTGCATGTCCAGTTCAAGCAAATATTTTTGGTGATTTAGATGATCCTACATCAAATATCTCTAAATATATTCAAACTCACCAAGGTGATGTACAAGTTCGTAAACCTGAAAAAGGTACTAACCCTCATCATTACTATACTGGTGGTGGAAACGTTACTCTTAACCCACTTGCTTCAAGAAGAGAAGAGGGACATAACTTATTTAACGATATTACTAAACTTCCACTAGGAGGGCATCACTAATGGTACATGAAACATTAGCAGCTACAAATGCTGTAGTAACTTTGGACGTAGCTTTACCGGATATCTTTTGGGGTTGGTATGTTACTATGAATATGTGGGCGAAAAGTATTGGTACTGGTTTAATCTTTATGCTTTTCCTATTAATGAAGAAAAATGCAAGTGAGATGGAAGGTTTAAGAACTTCTACACTTATCGTATCGTTCGTATTTATGAACATCTTCTTACTGTTTACTTGGTTAGACCTTCACCAAATGTGGAGAATGTGGCATATTTTCTTTTATCCACACTGGACTTCTGCAATTACAGTTGGTGCATGGATGGCTACACTATTTGTTGGTTTAGAGTTCTTAATGATCGTTGTTATGTTACTAAGAAACAATACTGCAGCATTTGATAAATTATTATTCTGGGTAACTTTACTTGCTATCCCTGTTACACTTTATACTGCGGGTATTATGGCAGAAGCTACTGCTCGTGAACTATGGCAAATGCCGACGGAATCTGCACAAATGATTTTAGCAGCTACACTATCTGGTTCTGCAGCTATGATCTTAATCGGTGGTTCTAAATTAAGTGATGAAACAAGAACATTCTTTGGTTCAGTACTTGGTTTAAGTGCATTAATGGCATTTATCATCTATATGTCAGAGTATATCTTCGGTGCAATGAAAGCTGAAGAGGTTGCTGCGATCTTAGAATATGTAAAAGGTCACGGTGAATATGCAACTATGTTCTGGATTGGACAATGGGTAGCATATATCTTACCAATGTTACTTGTAGCATTAAGTAGAGTGAAAAACTCAACTGCTATGTTAAATTTAGCAGCAATTTTAGCAATCGCTGGTTTATGGGTTGTTAAACACGTTTGGTTAGTAATACCACAATTATTACCGTTAAGTTAGAAAGAGGATTATAAATGTATTTAGAAAGTAGAAGAACATTTTTAAAAGGTGCTGCATTTACAGTTGCTGGTGCTGCTATTGCAAAGGGTGTTTTTACAACTGATGCTATCGCTGAATCTGTTGAAGAGAGCAAATTTACTAATACTCCAGATTCATTATCATTCTATCCTCCAATGGAAGAGTGGTCTGATTTTAAAGAGTTAGATGGTGACGACTGGAAACGTGGTGGTATTGACCGTCACGGTGTAAGAAGTGAATCAAACCCGGACGGTATTGAAGTTAATGATTATACAATCGTACCAACTGCATGTTCAAACTGTGAGGCTTCTTGTGGTTTAACTGCATGGATCGATAAAAAATCATTCACAGTTAAAAAATATATGGGTAACCCATTACACCCAGGTTCTCGTGGTAGAAACTGTGCAAAAGGTTACGCTACACAATCTCAAATGTACGATCCGGATCGTATAGCATTCCCATTAAAGCGTGCTCCAGGTTCTGCTCGTGGTGAAGGTAAATGGATCCGTACTACATGGGATGAAGCTATGACTACTATCGGTAAGAAGATGGGAGATACATTAGCTAAAGGTGACGAATTATCTAAAAAATCTGTAATGTTCCACGTTGGTCGTCCAAATGAGAACGGATTTACTGGTAAAGTATGGCATACACTTGGTTGTGATGCATTTAACTCACATACAAACATCTGTTCATCAGGTGGACGTACACCAACAATTCAATGGGCAAATGACGATAGAACATCTCCGGATTGGGCTAACGCTAAGTTAATTTTCCTTAACTCTTCTCACGCTGCTGATGCTGGTCACTATTTCCAACAGTCAGCTTCATTTATTGCTGATGCAAGAGCTAAAGGTGCAAAACTTGTAGTTATGGATCCACGTATGTCTAACTCTGCTGGTATGGCAGATCTTTGGATTGCTGCATGGCCTGGTACTGAGCCTTTAATCTATCTATACTTAACGCAGAGAATCCTTAACGAAGGTAAAGTAAACCGTGAATTCGTTAAAAAATGGATGAACTGGGAAGTATTCCTAGATAACAAAAAATACTTAGAGTATATGGTAGAAAAAGGGTATATCTCTAAAGTACCTACGAAAAATGATTTCGATGCATTCTTAGATACTATTAAAGAGCTTTATACACCATATACATTAGAGCACGTTTCAAAAGAAACTCACGTTCCTGCATATAAACTAGAAAAACTATATGAGATGTTTATCTGGGCTGGTACTTCAATCTCTTCTTACTTCTGGCGTGCAACTGCTGCTGGTAACCGTGGTGGTTGGATGAGTGGTAGAACAGGTTATTTACCAATCGCTCTTCGTGGTGCTATCGGTCCTGAGGGTGGTACATTCTTCCACCACTGGCACGTTATTTCTGTTGCTGGTAAAGGTGGAGCTGCTACAGTTGGTCAAGGTAAACGTGGTGCTAACGTACCTAAAGTTGATGTTTATAACGAACTGACTTGGCCGCCGGAATGGCCATTATCAACTTACGAGTTATCATTCTTACTACCACACCTCCTAACGGATACAGAGTGGCAAAAGAAATGGCAAGCTAAAGGACTTAATGTTCCAACTAAGCTTTCTGTATGGATCCCTCGTATGTATAACCCGGTATGGATTAACCCGGATGGTTTCAGATGGTTAGAAGTTCTTAAAGATGAAAAGAAAATGGAGCTTACTTTCAACCTTTCACCAACTTGGTCTGAGACAAACTGGCATGTTGACTACATCTTACCAGTTGGTTTAGCTGGTGAGCGTCACGATCAACACTCTGAAGCTACAATGCCTGCGCGTTGGACTTCATTCCGTCAGCCGGTTATGAGAGTTGCATTAGAAAAAGCTGGTTGGAAACCTAACAACCCTAACCGTGCTACACTTGAAGCACACATTAAAGCTGGTCTTGGTGAAGTTTGGGAAGAGAATGAATTCTGGTTCGATATGTGTGTTAACTACATCGATCCAACTGGTAAACTTGGTATCAAGAAAATGTGGGAATCTAAAAAGAACCCTGGTAAACCAGTTACAATTGCTGAGTGGTATGATGCAGCATTTGGTGATAACTTACCAAATCTTAAAGCAACAGCTACATCTGATGCAAGATACAAAGATGCTGAATACCCAGTTTATGAGTATATGAGAGATCACGGTGCTTGGATGGAAGAGAGTAAAATCTACTCTGCACAAGAGCGTGAGATCAAAGAAGAGGGTAACAACTATATCGCTCACGGTAAAAAATATAACAAACATCACGTACACACTGATAAACGTACAGGTGTTATGTCTGTTGAGCATGATGGTAAAAAACACTCTATCGGTATCGAAATTGACGGTAAGAAAATGGAAGGTTTCGCAACAATGGATAAGAAACTTGACTTCTTCTGTGAGTGGTTAGCTGACGATTGGAAATGGCCGGAATATGCGATTCCATTCTATCCGAGAACACCGGAAGAGAAAAAAAGAATGGAACACATCGTATCTCATGTAGACCATACTTATATGACTGAAGAGAACTCGTATGCGTTAAATACTGTATTCCGTTTACCGTATAACATCCATACACGTTCTGCGAATTCTAAACACTTAATGGAGATCTCGCAAAACCACGATCCAATTTGGATCTCAACTAAAGATGCTAAGCGTCAAGGTTTCAAACGTGGTGATGCTATTCGTGTTAGAATCGTGGATTCTGTAACTGGTTTAGAGTCTGGTCACTTTGTAGCTATGGCAGTTCCAACTGAAGGTGTATTACCAGGTACTTTAGCTTGTTCACACCACGGTGGTAGATGGAAGCTTGTTAACTCTGTAAGTATCCCTAACGGTGTTACTGATGGTAAAGTAGCGTCTCAACCGGTAGCACGTAATATGAACGATCCTCAGTTCATGGCTGCTAAAGTTGAAAATGCAGGTTCTGAAGCTGGTCAAATTAAGATCGAAGATTATGATGGTACAAGTGGTATGAACAGCTTTGGTGTTCCAACTGCTGAACTTGTAATGGATGGAAAAATCGGTAAGTTAAAATATACTCAAGGTATTGTTCCATTCCATACAGAGCGTTTTGCTGATTATAACCGTGATAGCGGAAATATCTGGTGGGATGGTCTAAGTGGTTCTTGGCAAAATGCTGTAGCTGCTGCGCATCCGGATCCAATTTCTGGTATGCATTGTTGGCACCAAAAAGTTATTTTAGAACCTGCACAAGCTGGTGACAAAATAGGTGACATCTATGTTAACTATGAAAATAACTTCAAAATTTACCAAGGATGGAGAGACCAACTTACTCGTCCACTAAATGAAGATGACAAGTTACGTCGTCCACAACACATTAAGCGTCCATGGGTTCCACTATCGGATAAAGCTTATAAAGTAGAGATAAAAGCGTAAGGCTTTTATCCTACAATCTTTCTTACTTTAAAAAATCTACCCACCACATTCTTAAAAACAATCCAAATGTACTTGTATAACCAACTTCGCTAAAAACTAGGTTTTGATTTTTATCATAGATAAAAGTTGTCGGATAAGCTTGAATTTTAAATATTTTAGAAAGCTCTGAGTTTGTATCGTTAACTACTTCAAAATCTAAATCTCTCTCTTTAAGATAGGAATGAATTTCATAGTCACTTCCCGAATTTACTGCAATAGTAACAACATTATAGTATTTAGATAGTAGCTCAATATTTGAAGCTTCAAGTTTACATGTAGGACACCAGGTAGCCCAAAAGTGGATTATAAAAGGTTTTGAACTATCAATATTATAGTTTGAATTATCTATTAGTTTAAAACTCTTTATTTGCAGAGGTTCTTGATTTAATTCCTGACTTTTATACAAGCTTAGTATATTTGCAATGATACTCATAAACAAAATGACAAACAGGAACTCTTTTGCGTAGTGGAAAATTTTCTTTTTGAACATATATTCTCTTTTTAATTAATTTAATATAATTGTAATGATAAAAAGTTACAATTTTATTGAAATTAAGATTAGATAGAAGGAAAATTGATATGTTGAAAAATATAATTTTAGCTGTATTTTTAATAGGATTTGTAGGTTGTAGTCAAAAATCTGAAATGCCGCATCACACTCATGCAAAACCAAAGGTAATGTTTCAAACAGTAAGTGAAAAAGATGCGATCCTTGTACAAGAGGGAAAAGAGAAATACCATTGTCATTTATGTGGAATGAACCTTGTTAAGTTTTATAAAACAGGTTACATTGCAGAGGATGAAAGCCGTAAATACCAATATTGTTCAATCCACTGTTTAGCTGACCATTTAAATCAAGGTGTAGAGTTAAAAAATCCAAAAGTTATTAATGTAACTACTCTAAAACCTATCCCAGTTCTTGAAGCTTACTATGTTGTAGGGAGTAAAGTAAGAGGGACTATGAGTCGTGTAAGTAAATATGGTTTTGGAACTTTAGAAGCGGCAAAACAATTTCAGAAAAAACATGGTGGAGATATCATGGACTTTAACGGTGCTTTAAAAGAGGCACAAAAAGATTTTCAATAAAAGGTTTTAGATGGGTTTTTTACCAGAATATGGAGAAAAAGTTCCAGGGTATGATGTAAGAGTACTTAATGAACGTGAAGCAAGAGCTGCTGCAGCGATCTTATTTGTAGGCGCATTTATTGGGCTTACAAATGGTGTAATGTTACAAACTGCAGTATTTTCAAAGTATTTCATCTCTTTTTTTACTTTAGATTTTTTAATTAGGATATTAAACCCTAGATATGCACCAAGTTTAATACTTGGTCGTTTTTTTGTACAAAATCAAACACCTGAATATGTAGGTGCCATGCAAAAAAGATTTGCTTGGGGGCTTGGATTTATCATTGCTGTTCCAATGTTTTACTATCTGGTAATCAGTTTTGAACCTAATCCTTTAAAGGTACTAGTGTGTTTAATCTGTATGTTCCTGCTTTTTTTTGAATCAGCTTTTTCGATCTGTATAGGGTGTAAAATGTTTAATCTGTTTATGAAAGAGAAAGCTACACACTGTCCGGGCGGTGTATGTGAGATAAGAGTAAAAGATGATGTACAAAAGTTTAACCCTCTACAAAAGATTATTCTAATTTTTACTACTATTGCAGTTATTTGGGGTACATACGCATATTTTACTGAATTAAAAGATCGTACTATTTTTGTAAAAAAGATGAAAGAGCTTTTTATGTCGGATGAAGCATTAGAGCAGATGCAATATGAACAAGATATGGCAGAGTTCGAAGAGGAAGAATTTTAAAAAGACCACCACTCCCTTTTAGGGAGTGATAACTACTAATTGATACCAATATGATTGGATCAACCCCCTTTATCATCAAGTCGTAAATTAACTTTCACCATTTTTAAAAATTCTATGTTTGGGTTCACCTTAGGATTATGGGCACTAAATAGAGCAACTTCAGCATAAACATGGTTCATGACAGATCCTTAGTATTGATTTTTACAAAAGTAAAACAATATATTATAAGCAAAATGTGTTCACAAAATTGCTTATTTATATAGCAATATCTAAATTTGAAGTATTTTCTTGTTCTTGAGGGGATCTGTTTTCGCCGTAACTCTCTTTGGCATTTAGTTTATCTTGCATCTCTTTAATAAGTTCTTGTTGTGCTTGCATCTCAACCATTCGTGCAGAAGATGCTACAGAGTAGTCTTGAGGACTTGGATTTGCAGGTGCCATTGCAGCTGCTACCACTTGTCTGGCATTTGTAATCGTTTCTTGCGGAGTAGACCCCTCTTTAAAAGAGATTGGAACTTCACCACCTATAGCATACATTTTGCCATCAGGTCCTTTTTGATATGAAAAGGATGCTGAACCTGCAAGTCCACCGCCGGCAGCTTTATGTGCAGATTCATGTGCACGTACTTCAGTATCTCTTGCTTGGAGCTTGTTAACTTGTTGTTGCTCTGAAGGTTCTAGCTTCTGTTGTGTGTTTGATGATTGTGAGTCTTTTTGCGTAGATGATTCTTTATTTTCCTCTTTATTTGTACCTTGAGGTTGCTGATAAACATTTGTACCAATTGAATAAGAGTTATTTGAACCTATCTGCATAATAAAAATTGTAACACGCTCTCTTTTAAAATAGACTTTGATATTATATTAGTATATTTTATCAAAGGGGTTTCCTATCTGTTTTGTATTCTCAATTATAGCTATAGTACTCACACTTGTATTTATTTCAGAAGAACTTATTGTACAAGCAGTATTTAGTGGAATTGTCGCATCTGTACTTTTTAGTATATTTTTGACTCGGGTTTATAAAAATAGGAAGTGTATATTTGGAGATAAAAACGATTGCCATAAAGACAATCGTTTTAAAATTAAAAAGAAAGATTAATATTATTCGATCTCAGCATCGATAACATCGTCATCGTCTTTTTTCTTAGAAGCATCAGCACCACCTTGTGCACCTTCTTGCTCTTGTTTATACATTTGCTCAGCCATTTTATGAGAAGCTTCTGCAAGTGCTTTAACTTTCTCTTCGATTTGCTCTTTAGTAGCGCTTTCATCTTTTAGAGTCTCTTTAAGAGCATCGATAGCAGCTACGATTTTAGCTTTTTCATCAGCTTCAAGTTTGTCACCCATCTCTTCCATAGTTTTTTCAGTTTGAGCGATTAAAGCGTCAGCTTGGTTTTTAGTGTCTACTAACTCTTTTCTTTTTGAGTCTTCAGCTTTGTGAGCTTCAGCATCTTGAACCATTTTTTCGATCTCTTCTTCACTTAATCCAGATGAACCAGAGATTGTGATTGATTGAGATTTACCAGTACCTTTATCAGTTGAACTAACAGTTAAGATACCATTTGCATCGATATCGAATGTTACTTCAATTTGTGGTACACCACGAGGTGCTGCCGGGATATCACCAAGTTCGAATAAACCTAAAGATTTATTGTCTTTAGCGAACTCACGCTCACCTTGAACTACATTAATAGATACTGCCGGTTGGTTGTCCTCTGCAGTTGAGAAAACTTGAGATTTCTTAACTGGAATAGTTGTACCTTTTTCAATAACTTTAGTAGCAACACCACCAAGCGTTTCAATACCAAGAGATAATGGAGTAACGTCTAGTAAAAGAACATCTTTAACGTCTCCTCTTAAAACACCACCTTGGATAGCAGCACCAGCAGCAACAACTTCATCTGGGTTTACACCTTTGTTAAGGTCTTTACCACCGAAGTATTCACTTACTTTTTGTTGTGCTAAAGGTACACGAGTAGAACCACCAACCATGATGATCTCTTTGATCTCACCTTTATCTAAATCAGCATCTTTCATAGCTGTTGTGATGTGATCCATTGTCTCTTTAACAAGAACGTCAATCATACCTTCAAATTTAGCACGAGTCAGTTTTACAACTAAGTGTTGTGGACCAGCTTCAGTCATAGTGATGAATGGTAAGTTGATCTCAGTCTCAGTAGCTGAAGATAACTCTTTTTTAGCATTTTCAGCAGCATCTTTTAGACGTTGTAATGCCATTTTATCATTTTTAAGATCGATACCGTGAGAGTTTTTGAACTCATCGTTTAAGAAGTCAACGATCTTGTTATCGAAGTCATCACCACCAAGGAATGCATTACCGTCAGTTGAAAGAACTTCGAAAGTACCATCAGAGATTTCAAGTGTTGTAACGTCGAATGTACCACCACCAAGGTCGTAAACTAAAACGTTCTCATCGTTTTTGCTGTCAAGCCCGTATGCAAGTGCAGAAGCTGTCGGCTCATTGATGATACGTAAAACGTTAAGACCAGCAATAGTACCAGCATCTTTAGTAGCTTTTCTTTGTGCATCATTGAAGTAAGCTGGAACTGTAATAACAGCATCTGTAACTTTTTCACCTAAGTAAGCTTCAGCATCCTCTTTTAGTTTAGTAAGGATTTTAGCTGAGATCTCTTGAGGAGTATAAACTTTTCCAGCAACATCAACAGCAGCCATACCATCTTTGTCTACGATTTTATAAGTAACTTTGTCATGCGCTTTTTTAGCATTTTCTTCGTTCATCATAAGACCCATAATTCTCTTAACAGAAGAGATAGTTTTTTCAGGGTTTGTAATCGCTTGACGTTTTGCAGGATCACCTACTAATACTTCACCTTTATCTGTGAATGCTACAACTGAAGGAGTTGTGTTTTTCCCTTCTGCATTTGGGATAACTTTTGCTTCACCACCTTCGTAAACTGCAACACAAGAGTTTGTTGTACCTAAATCTATACCAATAACTTTACTCATTTTTTTTCCTTTTTATTTATTTTCTTAATTTATTAAAACTATTTATTTTTTAACCGTTGTAATTGTACGATCTTTAAAAAATATGTTTTGCAACTTTTGTTGCATAAGTGAAATTAATTCGCCACTACCACCATTGCTTCACGTAATGGACGCTCTTTATATTTGTAACCTGTTTGGAAAGTTTGAACAATTTGTCCACTTTCAACTTCATCGCTATCTGTACTTTGGATAGCATTGTGAATATTCGGATCAAACGGTTCATCATGAGATACCATTGTTACACCGTGCTTTTCTAGGGATGTTAAAAATTGCTTGTGTGTTAATTCAATTCCCTCTTTTAGTTTATCAAAAAGTTCTGCCTTATCACCATCAGTAGCAACTGATTTTAAAGCACCCTCTAATGAGTCTATAACAGGAATGATATCTTTTGCAAATTTTTCGTTTGCATATTCTACAGCTGTATATTTTTCACGTTCAAGTCTTTTTTTGATATTCTCAAAATCTGCATGAACACGTGCATATTTATCTTTTAATGTTGTTAATTCATTTTGTAAAAGATCTAGTTCATTATCAACAGCTTGGGCATCAGCCTCTGCTTCTTCGTTTAATTCTTCTAGAGTCTCTTCTAGTTCTTCATTTTGTGTATCTTTTTTTTCTTCAGACATAGTTGTTTATATTCTCCTTTACTAAAGATGACATTATTATACATATTGAGTGTAATAATGTCAAGTGCTAATTTAGGAAAATTATATAAATAAAGTTTAGTCTAGTTGTATCAAGTTTGTTGTTTGCTCTATTATATCTATTAATGTATTATTGTATATATGAAAAATTTGGAGTTATTATGAAGTATTTAAAGTGGATTATTGGAATATTCATACTCATTTTGGCAAGTGTTTATACACTTGTGTTTACTAGTTTTGGAAACTCTATAGTTAAGCCTATACTTGAAGAGCAAATTAATAAAGAGGCTAAGCTAAATGCTAAAGTTGAAACCTTTAAATTAAGTATGAGCGAGATCGAGGTAGTGATATGGCTTCCTCAAAACAATATTCTATCTGTAAAAGGGGAGTATTCACTTTTTTCTCAATCATTTAACTTGAACTATATGGTTGATCTAAAAGATTTAGCAAGTTTGAAACATTTAACACAAACGGAGCTAAACGGTTCGTTTTTTACAGACGGAACTATAGTAGGTGACAAGAAACTTCTTGAGATCAAGGGAAAAAGTGATCTGGGAAAAAGCGATACTACATATTATGTAAAGCTCAATGAGTTTAACCCAAGTGCAATTATTGCCAAAGTTGAAAAAGCAGATCTCAAAACACTCTTACATATGGTAAATAAACCTGCTTATGCAAGTGCAGTGATCAATCTGGACCTTAACTTTAAAAACATAACACCCCATCAGCTTGACGGAGATATAAAACTTACTACACTCAACGGGACACTAAACTCTGAAGTAATGAGAAAAGATTTTAATATCAAAATCCCAAAAACAGATTTTAAAATGAAACTGGATGCAAAACTCCAGGGTGATGATATAGATTACAACTATCTACTAAATTCAAATCTGGCAAAAATATCTTCAGAGGGTAAAGTGGTTCCAGAGCCGTTAGCAGTTGATCTAAAGTATGCGCTTGATGTTCAAGAACTTGCAGTATTAAAGCCGATTACAAATGCCGATATAAGAGGAAATTTAAAACTTAATGGTGATGTAAAAGGTTCAAAAGAGCAGATGAAGATAAAAGGTAAAACTGATATAGCAGGATCAAATACAACTTTTCAAGCAGTGCTCAAAGAGTTTGAACCAAAAACACTTCAAGCTTCTATCAAACATCTTAAGCTGCAAAAACTTTTATATATGGTAAAACAACCTCATTATGCAGACGCTACATTTGATCTTAGTGCATCTTTGAGCAGTTTAGATATGAACAACTTAAAAGGTAATATAAAAACAGCTATCAGTGAGGGTGTACTTGATTCTAAATATCTCAGTAAAACGTATGAGTTTAAGACACTTATACCACGCACTACTTTTAATGCTACAACTTTTACAACACTAGATGGAAATTTAGTTGATACTAAACTGGATCTAAATTCAAATTTGGCAAACTTAGATATTAAACGTGCCCGCTTTAATCTTAAAGATAGTTCACTGCAGAGTGATTATAAAGTAAATGTAGATAACTTAGATAAGTTTTATTTTGTAACAGAGAGACATTTGAAAGGTTCTATCCTGGCTAACGGTGAGCTCAAGAAAGATAAAGATTTAGATTTTACGGCCCTTAGTAATATTGCGGGAGGAAAGCTGGATGCAAAACTTCATAATGATGATTTTGTAGCAAATATTTCAAATATGGATACTTTAAAAATATTAGATATCCTGATTTACCCGAAACTCTTTAAATCAGACGTAGATGCAAAAGTGAAGTATAACTTGGCAACTGCCAGCGGTACGTGTGATGCAAAACTCAAAGATGGGTTGTTTATGAGTAACCAAGCTCTGGATTTAACAAAAAAATATGCAAAGATTGATCTGTATAAACAAAAGTTTTTCGGTGATCTTAACGCAAAAATTAAAAAAGAGAATATTGTAGCTTCGCTTGATCTCAAATCAAACACATCTTCGATAAAAACTACAGGCACGAAGTTAAATTCGAAAACTAAACAGATAGATTCAAAAGTAGCTATTGTTGCAAACAATAATCCTGCAATTTATGTAAAACTGACAGGGGATGCAAATGCCCCAAAAGTACAAGTGGATGCGAGTGCACTTATAAAAGACGAGGCAAAAAAAGTGATCAACAAAGAGGTGAACAAACTCTTTAAAAAACTTTTTTAACGCTGGGTTTTAAATCTGTCTACAAACAGTAACATGACAGGCAATACGAAAAGGTCTGTCAGTAAAGAGAGTAAAATTAACATCGCACTATACATTCCGATAAGCTGCAGTGAATGGATCTGTGAGAAGTATAAAGATGCAAACACTAAAATAAGTACAAAAGAGCCTATAATAACAGGTATCCCTGCATAGAAAAAAACTTTTTCAAGTGTATGTTTTTGAGAGCGTCCAAAATATCTCAAACGGAAGTATTTAAAGGCAAAGTGAATTGTTGCATCTGAAGCAAGCCCCAAAGATATAGTCATGGCTATAAGCATCTCTAAACTTAGAGGAATGCTTAGGAGTGAGATAATAATTCCAAACCATAGTATTGGGATAACATTTATAGTAAAACCGACAAAGACCATCCCAATTGATCTAAAAATCCATCCTGTTATAAGTCCTATAATAACAAGGGCTGAAAAAAGCGATGTAGCAAGTAACAATGTTTGGCTGTATTTAGAGATACCAAGCAGTGTTTTATTGTCTATAAAATAGAGTTCTATCCCTTTATAGTTGACAAGCCACTCCAGAAGTTCAAGTTTATTGATATCAAAAAGATTGATCTCGATGTTTATGGCACTCTCATCAAAATATTTATCGCTTAGATTATAAAGATCCATATAAAAAAGAGCTTGTAGCAGTGCCTCTTGGTCAAGTTCATCAGTTTGGGTATTTGCATTGTTCAGGTTCTCTATGGCAGTTGCAAGAGAGTTGATATCTCCGAGTTCATCCTCAAACCTCTCTTGGAGATCGTTACTGAATTTTTCTACAGAGTGGATGAGGTTTAGATCAAGCTGTTTGTAGGGTACTTTAAGTTCAATCTGCTCATTTTTGACAGGGAGTTTAAAGAGGTTATTGCTTTTTGAGTAGATCAGATACCCGCCGCTGATAAGAAGCAGATAGGTAACAGTTAAAAAACTATAAAGGTATTTTTTTGAATAGTGCAATTCATTTGATGCAAGAAGGTAGCCTAGTTTTGCATAAGGAACATGGGTGTGTTTGAGTTCAAAGTGACTCACATATGCAGGTAAAAATGTTAAGTTTAACAGATACCCTATGATCGAAGAGATGATTACACTTAAACTCAGAAGTCTAATAATATCAGAATCAATAAACACTAAACTACCAAGTCCTAGTGCCGTTAAAACAGAGGTCCACATTGCCGGAACCATACTGCGGTTTAACATTTTTCTCAGGGCATTCATTTTATTCGTTTTGTACTGAGAGACATGCCATCTGTAGTAGAAGTATAAAAAATCAACTAAAGCGATACTAATGGTGATAAATGGCATGGTTACATGTATCGTATAGATGTTTGTTACCATTATGATTGTTGTAAATGTCAAGATCGTTGATAGTCCGACAAGTATCATCCCACCGATAGCAGCAAGATAGTTGCGAAACAGCAAGCGAAAAACAATCAATGTAACAAACATAAAAATAAATGCATAGAAAAACATTACTTGCCAGTTAATTTCGTGATTTACATCTACATATTCATATTCCCCGGGAATATTTAAACTGCTTAGATCTATTGTTTGTTGGCTACGGATAAAAAAGTAAAATGTTTGAAACTCTTCATCTACTACATTACAGTAATCATTATGCACCTCTTTTACAAGTTTTTTAAGACGTAAAGTATCTAAGTCTGTAGAGTTTACAACTACAACCATCTCTGAACCATCTTCTTTTTTAGTCTCTATAAAGTCATTGCTAAAAAGGGAAGATACTTTTGTAACCCCTTGAAGTGTCAAAAGTTGTTTGTGAAGATTTTTTAACTTTTCAAGCGAATTCTCATCAAAATTTTTTATATGGACTATTAGTTTGGAAAGATCATATGTATCAAACTGTTGAGCGTTTGTTTTTTTAAGTTCTTGGGAATCTTTTAACCAAAACAGCTCATCTGAAGAGAGAAATTTCGGTTGATATAAAAATGCGAGTAGTGCTGCAAGTAAAAAATAGAAAACTATAATAGTTTTACGATATTTTACAACTTGATCAACATATCTATTTATATTTGGTGTATGGTAGTACATTTAAGAACTCACTTTTGAATAATTAAAAAGGGACGTTTATTAACATTCATCTTTTTGGCTACAGTCGCAATCCTTTGTACTCTTTGTTTTGAAAGAGGAGTACCGGTAGCGAGAATTGTTTGTTTTGCTATCATGATCTTTAGTAGGGTATCTATCGGTTTTTTAGAGAGGTAAACGGCTGATACGGCATCTGTTGAATGAAGACGGGGAATACTATACAGATAGATACAGTAACGATATTTTAATAACATTTTAGGGTTTTGTGAAACCATAGAGATAAACTTACGAGAGTAGGGGCATAACGGATCTAAAAAAACATAGACTAAACGCTTTCCCTTACCGTAAATTAGCCCATCTCTTTCTATACTCTTTAGGAGTGAAATTGAAGTTTCATACGAGGGGGAACTATTGTGTTGAACCTCTGAAGCGTTAAGATATAGTGCCAATAAAATAGTTAATATTACTGTTTTAAACATAAAAGAATTATAACTATTTTTTATTACACTCACATTACAAAATTGTATGTTTTTTAATCAGCTAGAGTTTTTGACCTTGGCTGATATCCACAAGACTAAGGGCTAGAGCGACTTTGTTCTGGCCAATAATATCGATTGCCTGTTTCATTGTAAGACCAGTTGTTACGATATCATCTACCAAAATAACGTTCTCACCTTGAAAGTTTTTCAGTTGAAAATCTCTGGGATTGTTCTCTCTAAAAGCTTTTGATTTTCCGGAGTAGGAGACTTTGTTTTTTGCTCTTATCTTATTAAAAAGAGGTTTGATGTTGTAAGAGCTGAGGTGTTTGTTGAGTATAGCCGTATGTGAATATCCACTTGTAATCTTGTCATCGATTGCAAGAGATATATAGTTCTCTTTTGTATGAAACTCTTCGGCAAATTTAGCAAATGAGTGTTTGGCTAAGATATTGTAAATATGATAACCCACATCTGTATGTTTTGTATGAAGCAGTTTTTTGATCTCATCGTATTTATAAAAAGAGATGAGCTCGATGTTATTGTGAAGTGTTCTTTTGTAGAGGGATGGTTGAAGAAAGTTTTCTTGACACAACTTGCAGATATGAGTGTAAGAGAATCTCTCACACATCATACAGCGCATGTTAGTCCATTTTAAGAACAGACATAACAACTACTGTTTGTCTGTCTTCTTGCAATTGGAACAAGTTCCAATTAGAATTCATCTCACTAAAGCTTTTGCTTTCGCAAAGAGAGACATTCATATTTATTAATCCATTTTTAGTACGGACATAAATGCCTCTTGCGGAAGTTGTACTTTTCCGATAGCTTTCATACGTTTTTTACCTGCTTTTTGTTTTTCAAGCAGTTTTCTTTTACGGGTGATATCACCACCGTAACATTTTGCCGTAACATTTTTACCTGTAGATTTTACAGTCTCACGAGCAATAACCTGACTTCCAAGAGATGCTTGAACAGCAACTTCGAAAAGTTGGCGAGGAATTAACTCTTTCATATTTTTTACAAGTGCACGTCCGCGCGGCAGCGCTTGTGTACGTGGCACGATAACACTTAGAGCATCCACAGCTTCACCTGCAACTTTAATATCAAGTTTTACAAGGTCACCCTGTTTGAAGTCAATTGGTTCATAATCAAAAGAAGCATACCCTTTTGAGATAGATTTCAGCGTATCGTAGAAATCCATTACAATCTCATTCATAGGGATCTCATACTCAAGCATAACTCTATCCTCGTTGAGGTAAGTCATCTTCGTTTGGTTACCGCGTTTAGAAACCAGTAGCGTGATAATATTTCCAAGATATTCACTTGGAGTAATCACAGTTGCACGTACATACGGCTCTTCAATATGATCTATCTTTTGAACAGGTGGTAGTTCTGAAGGATTTTGTACTTCAATCTTTGTCCCGTCAGTCATATATACATGATAGATTACCGAAGGTGCTGTTGCAATCAAGTCAAGACCGTATTCACGCTCAAGTCTCTCTTTAATAACTTCCATGTGTAGCATTCCAAGGAAACCTACACGGAAACCAAATCCAAGAGCCACTGATGTCTCAGGCTCATAAGATAAAGATGAGTCGTTAAGTTTTAACTTGTCAAGCGCATCACGAAGATCTTCAAATTTATCAGTATCGATCGGATAAAGTCCTGCAAATACAAACGGTTTTGCCGGTTCATAATCTCCAACAGGCTCTGCAGTAGGATTTTTAGCATCTGTAATTGTATCACCAACGCTTACAACACTTACCTCTTTAAGTCCAAGTACAACAATACCGATCTCACCTGATTTGATTGAACCTGTTTTGATCTTTTTCTTAGGGTGTGGATACATAAGATCAAGTACCTGATGCTCCTCTCCACTACTCATAAGTTTAATCGTTTGACCTTTTGAGATCTCTCCGTCAAATACACGAACAAGTGCAAGTGCACCGAGATATGTATCGAACCAAGAATCGTAAATAATCGCTTTCGTTGTTGCATCAGGATCTCCAACAGGTGCAGGTACACGATCAACGATAGCGTCAATTAGTTCACGAATACCTATACCTGTTTTCGCACTGACAAGTACGGCATCTGTTGCATCGATTCCAATTGAAGTTTCAATCTCTTCAGCTACACGTTCAGGTTCAGCTGCAGGGAGATCTATCTTGTTGATAACAGGGATCAGTTCAAGGTCATTGTCAAGTGCAAGATATACATTTGCAATCGTTTGTGCTTCAACACCTTGTGCAGCATCAACGATTAAAAGTGCACCGTCAGATGAGGCAAGTGATTTACTTACCTCATAAGAAAAGTCAACGTGGCCCGGAGTGTCTATAAGGTTAAGGATATAGTGCTCACCGTCTTTTACATAGTCAAGTCTAACAGATTGTGCTTTGATCGTGATACCACGCTCTTGTTCAATATCCATAGTATCCATCATCTGTGAGCTAAGCTCTCTATCACTTACTGCTCCACACTCCTGGATAATTCTATCTGCTAGTGTACTTTTACCGTGATCAATATGTGCGATAATAGAAAAGTTTCTAATATTTTCCAAGGTTTTCCTCTACATAAACAGGCTGTTAACACTTTCGTTGTGGTAAACTCTACGGATTACTTCAGCGAAAAGTGGAGCTACTGTTAAAACTTTAATTTTATTGTGTTGTTTTGTCTCTAGTGTATTTGTGATGATAAGTTCATCAAGTTCACCGTTTGAAAGGTTATCGTATGCTTTTCCGCTGAGAACTCCGTGAGTTGCACAAGCCATTACAGAGTTAGCACCTTTATTTTTAAGTGCAGTTGCCGCTTTTACCATAGTACCTGCAGTATCTACCATATCGTCGATCATAATTACATCTTTATCTGTAACATCACCGATAATGTTCATAACTTCACTCTCGTTTGCTTTCTCACGACGTTTATCAACGATAACCATCTCTAAGCCCATTCTGCTTGCGAAATATCTAGCACGAGCAACCCCACCTATGTCCGGAGAAGCGATAATAGGGTTTTTAAGATTTTTAGATTTGATATATGTCTCAAAAGTGATACTTCCGTAGAGGTTATCAACTGGAATATCGAAGAATCCTTGAATTTGTCCAGCGTGTAGATCGATAGTTACAACTCTGTCTATACCTGCAGTTTGATACATATCGGCTACTAGTTTTGCAGTAATTGGAACTCTTGGAGCAGCTTTACGATCTTGTCTTGCATATCCATAGTATGGAACAACAGCAGTGATGCTTGATGCAGAAGAGCGGCGAAGTGCATCTGTCATGATGAGAAGTTCCATTAAGTTATCATTAGATGGAGCACCAGTAGATTGTACAATGAAAACATCACGACCACGAACAGACTCAGAAATTTGTACTGAGATCTCACCGTCACTAAACTTTTTAACATCAGCTTTTGCCAACGGCACATCTAAAACAGAACAGATCTCTTTAGCAAAATCGACACTTGCAGTACCAGCAAAAATTTTATAACCACGCATAAGTTAACCTTTTGGTAAATTTAATACGTGATTATACTCCAACTGTCCTAAGAGGATGTTGAAAAATTATTGGCAGTTTTTGCAAAGTCCTGATAAAACCATATCAACTTTATTAACTTGAAAATTTATATGGCTTAGGTCGAACTCATGAATAGGGGAAAGATCTAAATGGATATCTTCCACCTCTCCACATTTTTCACATACTAAATGAGAATGTGCTTCTTTAGTAAGTTCATACACAGATTTGGCATTTGGAAGTTTTACCTCTTGTATAAAGGCATTTTCGATCATAATATTGATATTTTTATAGATCGTCGCCAAAGATATTGAGTTGAACTTTTTTAACAATATATCATAGAGTTTTTCTATTGTTAAGTGCCCATTGAGCATTAAAGCATTCGCGATCTCAATACGTTGAGGCGTCGCTTTTAGATTATGAGCTCTTAATAGTTCTGTATAATTTTCCATGTTTATATTATACAACACCAATTATTAAAGGAGAATCCTTATATTTTAATTATAATTTTTTTTAAAGTATCTTTTGGAATCGGATAAGGGTAGAGCGTAAAATGGCACCTTTGTCGGTATGGGTACTTTTCATCTGAAGCTCACTATCTAAAAGGAGCTCATGAAGCTTATAGTATACAGGCGGTTTTATCTTAATTGACTGGTTTGCTTTTGCATCAACTACAAACTTCGGTGCTGGATAGCCGAGTATTTCAAGGGCATTTGGTGCACCGTTAACACGGATATAGATATTGAACATATAGAGCTGCGTAATATAAGATGTTAGTGTGGTAAGGATTCTAATCTCATCTTCACCGTGTTCAAGTATGTTTTGAAGATCCTCCGTAATGTCACGCTTTTCTAAAAGCTTTTTCATAAAGTCTTCTAGGTTTATCTCCCCTAAACCATATACTACATTATCTATATCTTTTGTTGTAATTTCACGATCGAAAACTGCGAGCTTGTCAAGCTCATTTGCAGCTAGTGCTACATCTGCATTATGAGTGTTCAGAAGATGTGAAACACTGTATTTGTCTATCTTGACATTTTTTTGCTGAGCCAGATTGAGGATGATATTTTGCGCTTCATACTCTTTTGGATTGAAAAATCTCACGTTCATCGCTTTTGTTTTTGCAAACGCTTTCGTATATGTTTTATGATCGCTTCCGTAATAAGCATACACAAAAATATTATCGGGATTTTTTTCACATAGTGCTATGAGAGTTTCGAGGTCTTTTTTATTAACTTTTTTTTCACTCTTAATGATCAAAATATTGCGATCGCCGAAAAGTGAAGCTTGTGAAAGATGCGCTTTTGCAGAGTTGAAGTCATACTCATCATAATAATATGTAAGAGTGTTTGCATCTTCGATGTTTGTCATCATTTTTGTGTACATATCTATAAGAAAAGCACTCTCACCGAAAAAAACTAAGGCGTTTGAAACACTTTTACTTTGAATATGTTTGTCAAACTCTGCTTTATACATCAACTCTTCTTACAATTGTTGCAAAGATTCTTGCACGTGCAATATCAACTTTATCTATTCTTACAATTACATCTTCAAAGAGAACAAAATTATCATGTGCAGTGAGTTGAAGTTTCGCACCGATGATCTCATCTTTGAGATCGCCACGAAGTTCTGGATCGGTTGCCGTGATTTTTGCTTTAAACTCTTTCCCTATATTTTCGTTTGCCCATCGTGCGTATTTACGAGCCATAAACTCTATCTCTATGGTACTTGCTTCACGCTCTTTTTCACTGATCGCCATTGAGAGAGATTCTATGTTTCTAAGAACATAAGAACCTTCAGCTGTATCACCTGCATTAATAGCTTTTAAAAGGCGGTGTACAATCAGGTCACTGTATCTTCTAATTGGAGATGTAAAGTGTGTATATCGATCAAAGCCAAGTCCAAAGTGACCGTAATTAAGCGGTGCATATCGAGCCTGCATCTGTGCACGAATAATGAGGGTATCGACTTCACTCTCCAGGTTCAGATCTCGAGCCTGCTCCTGAATAAACTCTATAGTCTCTTTAACTGTGTCTTTTATCTCTATTTGAATACCGATAGATGCTAACTCTTGGTAAAGCACTTGCAGTTTTGCTTGACTAGGCGGTTCGTGAATTCTAAAGATTCCGCGATCATAACGGCTGGCTGCTTCTTTATTTGCTAAAAGCATACAATCTTCGATCAAAGAGTGTGAAGGAGTCTCCTCAGCTTCATGTGTTGAGACGATATTATGCTGTTCATCGATCTGCATCTCTATCTCGCTAGATCTGAAATCAAATCCTATTTTTAATCTTTTCTCACGTAGCGCATCGGTAATAGGTTTGAGTTTAGAGATTGCATCTAAAACCTCTTCCTCATCACTGTTTTTCGGTTTGAGTTTCCCTTCAAAAAATAGATCTATCTCTTCATAGTTAAATCTTCTTTTTGAATGGATAATAGCTTCATAAACTTCAGAGTGTACAACCTCTAAAGATTCTCTGTCGAGGTGCATCTCAAAAACATAAGAGAGTCTGTCCTTATGAGGCTGAAGTGAACATAAAGTCTCACTTAGTTCACGCGGTAACATCGGAATTGAACGATGAGGCAGATAGATAGAAAAACTTCTGTATATCGCTTCATCATCTATTGGACCGAATGGTTTTACATATTCACTTACATCTGCGATTGCTACATAAAGTACAGAGTTTGCATCATCCCAGCAGATGGCATCATCAAAATCTTTTGCAGTAACAGGGTCGATCGTAGAAAACGGTAGTGATCTGAGATCTTTTCTTTTTGGATATTTTGAAGCATCTACCTCAGGAAATGATTTTGCAAGTTTTAAAACCTCTTCATCAAATTCATCATGTTTATTGAACTGTGCAAGTACTATTTTTTCATCTACTAGAGGATCATCAAGGTTCCCAAGAAATTCAACTACTGTGTTTTCGAAGTTATCTATTTTAAAGAGGTCCCCCAGATTATGGCTATTTAATTCCTCTTCACTAAGTTCTGCTCCGACGGGATGTTCAGTTTTAAGATCTACGAATGATCTATGCCCGTACTTTTCTATAATATACCCGATAGAGTAAGTTTGTTCACGCCCTACAATTTCAGCAATAGTTGCAGCAGGAGTTCCCCGTTTCCCAAGTAATCTCTTCGCAATAATAAGATCACCCTCTGTAGCTACACCAATATCATCTATATACAAGTCTTTTACATTCTCACCGATAACATGTAGATATGCTGTATTGTTTTGTACAAGTCCTAAAGTACCTGCACGATATTTAGAATGAAACTTATAAACATTGTCTTTGTATGTGAGGTAGTTTTTGGAGAGCCACTCTCCGATAAGTTGGAGTTCGTGTTCAGTGGTATCTTGCTCACTCAATCCATGAGTGAGCTTAATGAGTAGAGATTTCAACTTGTAAGATCTTTTCTATAGATTTTCTATAGCTGTTTCATAGCTTTCTAAATCAAGTTCATATTTTGCGATTAACTCTTTTGCTGCTGCAATACTTTCTTCTGTAACCGTACCATTCATAGGTACCGATACACGAACAACATGAAGAATTTTTGCTGCACGTTTTGTATCTTCATCTTCAGCTTTTTCAGGGTCTTCACAATGTGCTATAACATTAACAAGACTTTCTTCAAATTTCCACTGACTGAAGATTAAAGAACTTACTTCAGGAGTATCTGCACCCACTACTTCTTTTTCAGCTTCTTCAACATCTTTTATTTTCTCTAAAGTATCACGGAATTGTTCTTGTTTTGATTCGGCAATAATTTGTTGAGCTATAAGAACTTTTCCAATCTCAACTAAAAAAGCTGCAGGAGATAAAACACCCATCAGTTTGTTCTCTTTTCTTAAACACCATGCTGTTACAAGTGCATGTTGTTTTTTTGAAAGAGTAGAAAACATTTCATTTGAGATTCCGTAAGGAGATAAGTCAAGAGGAAAACTTTTCTTTACAATTGAAGCTAAAGCAAAACCGCGAACAGTACCCATTCCAAAAAGTCCTACTGCTTGAGAGATAGCGTTAATCTCACGTGAAAAGCCGTATAGTGGAGAGTTTGCAGCTTTTAAAATATCTGCAGTTAAAAGAGGATCTTTTTCTAGGATCTTTACCATATCGTTAAACGTACTATCCGGATTTTGATATACTGCTTCGATCTCCATAGCAGATTCCGGAAGTGGCGGCAGTTGTTTAATCTTTTTTAAAATTGCTTCAGTCATAAGGGTAGACTCTCTTATTTTAGATTTATTGTAATTGTATAATTATATAACTTATAGATAAAATCAGACTGAATATTTACAAAAAGCTGTTATGATTTTCTTTAAAAATTAATTACTAAAAACAGGGAGATTTAATATGCAAAATGATGCGATGCTAATACAGTTAGGATATGCACCAAATCAAACACTGGTTCAACAGTTTGAAAAGATAAAAAATAATACAAAAGATTATGCAAAAATTGAAAAACACATTATGGATTTACACGATCATTTAAAAGTGAACAATGCCTATGTAGCCCTTTCAAATTCGAAAGATTATTTAAAGATTAAAATTGAATCAGATTCGGAAGAATTGGTGCAAGAAGCGCATCAAAAAGTAAAGCACTTCAGCGATAAGTATAAAGTTAAACTTGAAAAAATCCCTCAAAAAGAAACGTACTACATTTTAGGATTTCATCACTAAAATTATGACAGAACCTATGAGTTTAGAAGGGTACGACCTTCTGGTAGAAGAGTTTAAATTTTTACTAGAGGTTGAAAAACCCAAAACTGCAGAAGAGAAAAGGGTGGCTGCTGCCCTTGGTGACAGAAGCGAAAACGCAGATTACCAAGCCGCTAAAGAGAAACTTCGTTTTATTGATAAGAGACTTTTTTATCTAGATAAAATGATAAAATCCGCGAATGTGATAGACCCTTCGCTTCATCCCCATGTAAAAGTTTCATTTGGAAGTACCGTTACCATTGTAAATTATGATACTGACGAAGAGGAAAAATATACATTGTGTGGTGTGCTTGAAAGTGAAATTGAAAACGGTTTGATCTCTATTCATTCTCCGCTTGCTCGTGCAATGCTCGGTAAAGAAGTAGGTGATGATTTTAAAGTAAAACTTCCAAACGGTATTAAAGAGTATGAGATTGAAGCGATAGAGTATATAAATATCTTTACACTCAAAAAGAATATTAGGACTAAAAAAGACTTTTCCTTCCATTAAAATAAGATTTAGCAGAATTTCGATATAATCCGCATTTAAAAACTCAAATTTTAGGAACTATCCGTGAGCCAACAATTACCTGATATAGATCAACAACTTGCAAATCACAAGTTAAGCCAAGATGACTACACACATATAAAAGAGATTTTAGGTCGTGAACCGAATCTTGTAGAGCTTGGTGTTTTCTCAGCAATGTGGTCTGAGCACTGTTCGTACAAATCTTCAAAAGTACACTTAAAAGGTTTCCCTACTAAAGCACCATGGGTTATCCAAGGTCCAGGTGAAAATGCCGGAGTTATTGACATCGGTGACGGTTATGCTGCCGTATTTAAAATGGAATCACACAACCACCCAAGTTTTATTGAACCGTATCAAGGTGCTGCAACTGGTGTTGGTGGTATTATGCGTGACGTATTTACAATGGGTGCTCGTCCTGTTGCAAATTTAAATGCACTAAGATTTGGTAATGTGTTAAACGATGATGATATCTCTAAGCACCAAAGATATTTAGTACGCGGTGTAACTGAAGGTATCGGTGGATACGGTAACTGTATGGGTGTACCGACTATCGGTGGTGAGACAAGTTTTGATGAATGTTATAATGGAAACATTTTAGTAAATGCATTTACATTAGGTCTTGCAAAATCTGATGAGATCTTCTACGGTCGTGCAGAGGGTATTGGTAACCCTGTACTTTACGTTGGTGCAAAAACTGGTCGTGACGGTCTTGGTGGAGCTGTTATGAGTTCAGATTCTTTTACTGAAGAGTCAAAATCTCTTCGCCCGACTGTTCAGGTAGGTGACCCGTTTACTGAAAAACTTTTACTTGAAGCGTGTTTAGAGCTTTTCAAAACTGATCACGTTGTTGGTATCCAAGATATGGGTGCAGCTGGACTTACATCTTCATCTTTTGAGATGGCTGGACGTTCAGGTTCGGGGATGATTATGCATCTGGACAAAGTTCCTGCTCGTGAAGAGGGGATGACTCCGTACGACTTTATGCTTTCAGAATCTCAAGAGCGTATGCTTCTTTGTGCTAAAAAAGGTTCAGAAGAGGAGATCATCAAGATTTTTGAAAAATGGGATCTTGATGCTGCAGTTATCGGTGAAGTAACTGCAACTGGAAACATGGAACTTTTCTGGCACGGTGATAAAGTTGCTGAGGTTCCAGTTGATCCGGTTTCTGAAGAGGCACCTGAGCTGAACCGTCCGATGAAAAGACCTGCTTACTTAGATGAGATCAAAGATACTACTATTAATGACTTTGCAAAAGTGTCAAACCAAGAAGCGTTTGAAACACTTACAAAATCTATGGAAGTTGTAGATAAATCTTGGATCTATACTCAGTACGATTCAATGGTACAAACAAATACGGTAAAAAAAGGTGGAGAGCTTGACGCTTCTGTAATCCGTGTAAAAGAGAATGGTCGCGCACTTGCAATGAGTGCTGACTGTAACGTTCGTTACTGTTTTATCGATCCTAAAGGGGGCGGGGCTGCTGCAGTAATCGAGTCTGGTAGAAACGTTGCAATGTCTGGTGCTCGTCCACTTGCGATCACTGACTGTCTAAACTACGGTAACCCTGAAAATCCGGAAGTTATGTGGCAATTCGGTGAAGGTTGTCTAGGTATTAAAGAAGCGTGTGCTGAACTTACTACTCCGGTTATCGGTGGAAACGTTTCACTATATAATGAAACAAACGGAGTTTCAGTATTCCCTACACCTTCGATCGCAACTGTTGGTGTAAATGATGACCAAAACAATGTACTTCTTTCAAACTTCCAAAACGAAGGTGATATCCTTTACCTGGTTGGTGAGTCAAAAAGTGAGTTCGGTGGTTCATTATATATGAAAGAGATTTGTGGAACTGTTGCTGGAACTCTTCCTGAGATCGACTACAAAAAAGAGCTTGCGCTTTGGGACTTAGTGATCGAAGCAAATAAAAAACATCTACTAGAGTGTGCTAAAGATGCTTCAAGCGGTGGTGTAGCTATCGCTTTAGCTAAAATGGCGGCAACTTCAGGTCTTGGATGTGACGTAAATATGAGTGTAGAAGATGAGCGTGATATCTTTGCTGAGTCTTTTTCTCGTGCGATCGTATCTGTAAAACCAGAAAATGCAGCTGCTTTTGAAGCTGAACTAAACGGTCTTGCTTGTGAAAAAATCGGTACAGTTGGTGGCGATACAATCAGAATCAATGATGTTTCAATGAGCATGGAACTACTTAAAGATAACTACTTCAATACATTTAAAAGAGTAATTGAGAGAGATTTATAGTCTCTCCATACTCCCTCTCTACACACTTCCCCTCAATTATTAATCACTTTTTGATTAATAATTAATCAAAATAACTGCCTAAAAAATAATCAGTTTTTTGTCGTCAATCACTTTGAAAAGGTATATAATTTTTCTACATTATTTCGAAGGATTAACATGAAGAAATGGCTAGTAGCGATGTTGTTCGCATTACCGACTTTGGCGTTAGCGGAAGATGCGCCTACACTAGATACAGGTGATACAGCGTGGATGATGGTATCAGCTGCATTAGTATTACTAATGACGCCGGCAGGGTTGGCGCTTTTTTATGCAGGTATGACAAGAAGTAAGAATGTGCTTAATACTTATGCAATGGTATTAGGAGCATTTGCAGTTGCTTTTATCGCATGGATAGCAGCAGGTTATTCAATGGCATTCGGTGACGGTGGAAGCCTTCAAACATTTATCGGTGGATTTGGTAACGCATTCTTAAGCGGTATTAACTGGAATGACTTAAGTGGTACATATCCAACTTATGTATTTGTTGTATTCCAAGGTACTTTTGCAGCTATTACTGTAGCTATTGCTTCTGGTTCAGTTATTGAGAGAATCAAGTTTTCAACATGGATCGTATTTGTTGCAATCTGGACAATTGTAGTATATGCTCCAATTACACACATGGTATGGGGTGGAGACGGTGCCTTATTATTTGATGCAGGTGCATTAGATTTCGCAGGTGGTACAGTTGTACACATGAATGGTGGTTTAGCTGGTTTAGTATTAGCTTACCTAGTAGGTAAACGTAACGGTTATCCAAAAATTGCAATGAAACCAATGTCAGTAATGTTAACAGCACTAGGTGCAGCATTATTATGGTTTGGTTGGTATGGATTCAACGGTGGTTCTGCATTCGGTGCTAACGAAATCGCTGGTCTTGCTTACTTAACAACTACATTAGCTACTGCATTTGCTGCAATGGTATGGGTAGGATTAGAGTGGATGGTATTCAAAAAACCAACACTATTAGGTGCTGCTTCAGGTGTTGTAGCAGGTTTAGTTGCAATTACTCCAGCTGCTGGATTCGTTGATGTAACTGGTGCATTCATCGTAGGTGGTGTAGGTTCAGTTGTAGGTTTCTTCGGTGTAGCTGTACTTAAAAAGAAACTTGGTTATGATGATTCTTTAGATGCATTTGGTATCCACTTCTTAGCAGGTCTATGGGGTGCATTAGCAACAGGTTTATTAGCTCTAAACGACCAAGACTTACTATGGGATGGTCCACTAAAAGCTGCAGGTGACAGAATGGGTCAATTTATGGTTCAAGTTGAATCTGTAGTAGTAGTTGGTATCTTCACTTTAGTTGGTACTGTTATCGTTTACTATATCGCTTCTGCAATCACTGGTGGTGGTAGAGTTGATGATGAAACTGAACAACTTGGTCTTGATGAAGCTGTTCATGGCGAAAAAGTTCTTAACTTATAAGAACTTTTCGATATTGAAAAAGAGAGAATTGAGATGAAAAAAATAGAAGCAATCATAAAACCTTTTAAACTTGAAGACCTAAAAGTTGCATTAGTTGAAGTTGGTATAAGTGGTTTAACAGTAGAAGAAGTACAAGGGTATGGAGAAGCGAAAAAACATTCTGAACTTTATAGAGGTTCAGAGTATCAAATAGATTTTGTGCCCCATATGAGATTAGAGATTATTGTTGCAGATAACGAGGTTACAAAAGTAACTGATGTAATAAAAGAGGTTAATCATACCGGCAAAGCGGGTGATGGGAAAATCTTTGTATCTTCGATGGTTAATGTTATTAGAATTCGTACCGGTGAAACTGGAGAAAATGCTGTAGGATAAAACTACAGCATTAATTTTAGCTTAAATTTAATATCTACACCTTTATTATTTACTAAATATTTACCCTTAAAATATTACAATTCTGGTATGAAAATTAAATCGTTATTGGTAATCTTATTGTTATCATTGTTTAGTTTAGCTTTAGAAGCACAACTCTATACAGAGGGTATAGAACCTATTTCAGTGGAAAAAGAAGTGCAGCAAACTATCGATGTTCCAGAAGAGATCGAAGATGATGATAGACTGTTTTTTACAGTTGAAGATATTGCAAAAAATGCTTATCCTCTTGTAAAAAAAATAGATTTTCATAACACTATATCTATGCAAGAGTTCTCGACAGAGATTCATAGACCTCCTATAGTTTTATAATATCTCCCTCCTTAAAATTCAAACAAATTTCAAAAACAAATAAAATATAGCATTGTCTATAGTAAAAAAATAAATTATAAACTTAGGATAAAAATATGAAAAAAATTCTTGTATCTACATTATTTACAGCTGGTATGTTATTTACTCAGGCACAGGCACAGAGTGTTCAAAAAGATTCGATCAAAGTAGAAAAAACGTTTAAAAACAGTTTTGATACACAGGTATTAAAAGATGCTTTTATGGATGCTGCCTCAAAAGAATCATGGCGTGTTACAGGTGATACTCCCCAAAAGCTAAGTTTGGAAAAAAACTTTTCACAGAAACGAAAATACTATAATCATGCGGTTAATCGCGGTCAACGTAGAATTATTCACGAAACGGTAAACTTAAATGTAAGTTTGGCTGAAAGCGGATTCTCTATGAACTTAACTCTTAAAGATAAAGATTCAAAGATCGCAGAAGAAGCACAGCAGTCTTTAGAAGACCTGCAAAGTAAAGTTTATACAAACTTAGTTAAGACTACATTGTAGATTATAGTGCTGCATTTGCAGCGCTATAGTTCATCCAATACAGTTTAATCGATCAAATATTGTAAAAGTTCAGGATCCAAATCTTTTTTGATACCGGCGACTTCATCAATACTTTTGAGGTTAAATCCGTTTTTATCATAACAGATAACAGATTCTTGCTCCCCCATTATAAGTGCATCGATTGCATAATTCACAAACTTGTACCCCATAAGTCGATCATAAGATGTTGGATTACCACCTCTTTGTATATGTCCAAGAACAGTAACACGTGCTTCAATACCAACCTCTTTTTCAAACCACTCGGCAATTTCATTCGTATCTTGTTCAATCCCTTCAGAAACTATAGCCAAAAAGTAGCGTCTTCCATGATGAAGCTGTTTTTTGAATTCGTTTACATAAAGTTCTAAATTGTAAGGAACTTCGGGAATTAAACATAGTTCACTTCCGGAAGTTAAATGGGATACTAGCGCTAAATAACCGCAATCTCTTCCCATTGTCTCTATAACAAAAGCACGCTTGAAAGATGATGCAGTATCACGAATAGAATCAAGTGCACTTCGTATCACATTTAAAGCAGTATCTACCCCTAAACAGTATTCTGTTCCGTTGATGTCGTTATCAATTGTAGATGGTATACCGCAAAATTTTATACCGTGCTCTTTATAAAAGATATCCAATCCTCGAAATGAACCGTCACCACCTAGTACTACGAGCATATTTATATTGTGTTTATCGAGATTCTTTTTCGCTATTTTTCTATATTTTTTCTCAAGAAAACGTTTACTTCTGGCACTCCCAATTTTTGTACCCCCTTTAGTGATGATACCTGCAACGTCCGCATAAGTTGCCTGCTCAATATTATTGTCGATTAAACCTTCATAACCGTCGTAAATAAAGTAGGGCGTTAATCCTTTTTGTATAGAGTACTCTACAAAGTGTTTTACCGCAGGATTCATTCCTGAAACATCACCGCCGGAACATAAAATAGCTATATTATTATCCATTACAACCTCTATGTGTATATCTAAAGGTATTTTATCTAATTGTTGGGAATTCATCAAATTACCTCTATGGAACATTATATGAATATTTCAGGTGTAGAGGATGATATTATGAGTAAACCATTACAAACAAACCCGATAAAATTATCACAACCTATGGGAGCATTATTATGTTTTTTAGGTATCAAAAATTGTATGCCTCTTATGCATGGTGCACAAGGATGTGCTTCATTTTCCAAAGTTTTTTTTACAAGACATTTTAGTGACCCTATTGCGATCCAAACCACAGCAGTGAATGATATTACAGCCGTAATTGACGGAGGGGAGTATTCAATCTCTGAAGCGATTAAAAATATTACGAAAAAAGTGACACCCGATTTAGTGGGACTCTTTACAACCGGGATGACTGAGACCAAAGGTGATGACATTAAAGGTGCAACCGTATTACTTAAAGATGAGCAGTTGATCTGTTATGTAAATACTCCCGATTTTGAAGGTGGACTTGAGAGCGGTTTTGCAAAGTCGATAGAGGCACTTGTAGAGCAGCTGGTAAAAGAGAAAGAGAGTGTAGATAGTAATAAAGCGGTTTTAATTCCCAACGTAAATCTGACACCCATTGAGGTTGAAAAGATTAAAGAAGAGATAGCAAAATTTGGTTTTGAAGTGTATGCCTTACCCGATTTGAGCGATTCTTTAGATGGACATCTGGGCTTAAAACAAGGGGCTCTGAGCAGCGGTGGAATCAGTGTTGAGGAGATAAAGTCTTTAGGTGATGCTAGTGTAGTTATCTCTATCGGTGCTTCTGTTGAAAAAGCGGGAAATTTACTCCAAAAGAAAAATGAAAAGATGAATCATTTACATTTTGATACTGTAAGCGGTTTGTTGGCAACTGATTCTTTTTATAAAGCACTGATGGAGTTTAAAACGATCTCTAAACCGCATCCGAGTGTAGTTAGATGGAGAAAAAGACTTCAAGATGCACTTTTAGATACCCATTTTGCAATCGGCGGGACAAAAATGATCATAGCTCTTGAAGCTGATCAAGCTTTAAGTGTCGCTACGACTGTTTTAGAAGCGGGAGCAGATATTAAAACTATAGTTGTACCGACAAAAACAACACTTTTAGAGCATTTAGATTGTGAAGTGATTGTGGGAGATTTTGAAGATGTAGAAGAGAAGCTTGAAGATGCAGATCTTTTAATTACGAATTTCCACGGTGAACGTATTGCCCATCAGCAGGGTAAAGCACTGCTGTTACGGGGTTATCCAAACTATGAGACAGTCGGAAACCAGCTGATAAACGATACTTTATATGAGGGGAGTTGTTATCTCCTTTTTAGTTTAGCAAACCTTATAAACACCTCTGAAGAGCACTAGGAAATTCTCTAAGGAACACTTTCTGTATATATCTAAGTATATATATACAAGAAATGGAGAGAAATCATGGCTTCAACAATTACGGTGACATCAAATGTCGGTGGAGTAGGAACAATTAGAGTTGCTTTTGCAACAAATGACAACGAGAACATTGATGCACACTTTGGAAGTGCTAAACAGTTTAATGTTTATGATATCTCAAGCGAGGGTTTTGATATATCTACGATTATCAAAATAGATAGCAAAGATACGGACAAAACAGTAGCATTACTAGATAAATGTGACATCGTTTATTTTGTAAATATAGGTCCTACGGCTGCTGCAAAAATTATTAATTCCGGCGTTTTCCCAATTAAATACAAAGAGATTGTTTCAATTGATGAGGAGCTTAAGAAAATTGTATCTATGTTAGGTACAAATCCCCCTCCATTTATTAAAAAAATAATAGAAAAAAAGGCTGCATAATGGAAAATATTTTTATAGATACTTTAATAGGACAAGTAAGAGCGCTTGATCAGTTTGGAACATGGGCAAACCGTGAAGACGAAGAGATCCTCAAAGAGAAGTATGTAAAGAGCAAAGAGGAACTCAAAAATATTCCAGTAATTGCAGATATCGATGAGATGCAGATTCAAGATATCCGTTTGATCTATCAATCTGTAGCACTCGCTTTCGAAAAAGAGACAGGTGTTATGTGCTCTGTTGTTATGGAGATGAGTCATGAAGGTTTCGGTCGTGCAGTTGTAATTGCAGACAAGATCGTAATCGTAAATAAGTTTTTTAAAGATGCTCACCGTTTCTCTTTTAGAACATACGAGAAGCTTGTTGAAGAGGGTGAGAAGATGGTTCAAGATGCAATAAAAATTTATAACGAATATAAAAAGTAGGAGGTAAAAAATGGCTAAATATGGGATTTTTGTAGGTACTGCAGGTGGAACTAGTATGAAAGTAGCAGACGTATTGGCAGAGGAGTTCGGTATTGATGAGGATGATATCATCAATATGGAAGAGGACTTTGATGATGTAGAGGAGCAACTTCTAGAATATGATGTGCTGTTTTTAGGAAGTTCAACATGGGGTCAGGGTGATCTTCACTTCTCTTGGGTAGACCCAATTTTAGAGATTGAAGATGATGGCATAGATTTTAGCGGTAAAACAGTTGCCTTCTTTGGTGCGGGTGATTGTAAAAAACACGGTGAGCACTTTTGTTCAGCCTTAGGAAAACTTCACCAAACATTTACAAATGCAGGAGCAAAAGCTATCGGTGCTATTGCTAAAGATGATTATAAGTATGAATTTTCTCTTGCAGAGATAGATGGAAAATTTTGTGGTCTGGGAATTGATGAGCACAATGAAAGTGAAAAAACTCCAGAAAGGATAGAGCAATGGGTTGGCTTATTAAAATCAGAACTAGGAGAATAAAATGTATTTGGTTACAGCGGTAATAAACAAAACAAATTTAAAAAACGTACTAGAAGATCTTTTTGCAAAACATTTTGAAGGGATAACAGTTAGCGATGTTATCGGAAAGGGTTCTTTTGGTCTAAAAGAAGCTGATAACGGTGTAGCAGATCTCGTTGAAAAAGTGAAACTGGAGATGGTAGTTTCTACAGCTGAAAATAAAGAGCGTGCTATGGAATGTGTCCGCTCAAATGCACATGACCTAGGTCGAGGTGCCGGAAAAATGTGGTGGATTGAAGTTGGCGGTGTTGAGCGTATTAGAACGGGTGAAAGAGATCAGGATGCCTTAACAACGCAAATAGATAAGAAAATTGCTAACGTTACTCACATAGCAACAACACATATTGATACTCCATGTAGTTAAAGGAACAGATTATGAATACTATAGAAAAGTCATTAGATGAGTTCTATGAACTAACTGATGCAGAAGATTATTTCGATTTTTTTGATTTAGAATACGATGCACGCTTGGTCAATGTAAAGCGCTTTCACATTTTAAAAGAGTATGGAACTTTGATCAAAACAGGTATGCAAAACCTGGGTGATCAAGAGGAACGTCTTTTAGACTTTTTGAAGTATTCTCTTTTGAAAGTGTACGGTGAATTTGCAAACGGTTATGCTCCGAGTGCAGCAGATGTTTGGGATATGTTTAAAGATGGAAAATTAAGTGGTTGTATGAGTTGTACACCACAGGCAGGAAATAGTTGTGGCTGCTAATTTTACATTTGACCCGGACGTTACTCTGTACGATAGTGTTACTGCAGATAGATCAGGGCGTGACGCTGATGAACCAAAGTATAAAGTGGGACAAAAAGTACGACTCGTTGAAGATATTGTGAATGATGGAACATATCCGCATGCAAAAATAGGTACCTTAATGATGCCAAAGGGGAGTATCGGATATATCAAAACAATGGGGGATTTTCTTCAAGTTATTCGTGTTTATGAAGTCCATTTTTTTGGAAGCGATATGGAAGTTGAAATAGTTGGGTGTCGTGAACATGAACTAGAATCTATGGAAGATGACTATGTCGATGAAGAGACTTTGGAGCGAGAAGCATTTGAAGCGCATCGAAAGAAAATGGCTAAATTAAGAGAAGAGAAATAGTGAGATAAGGAGGGGAATAATGGCAAAGGTAATTTTCATTGGATTTGATTCGGATAAAGATGGATTATATCATGCACCTAAGGGTGAACCAATCGTAAGATTGGCAAAAGATAACGGAATCCCGATTAACTTTGAATGTCAAGACGGTGACTGTGCTAGTTGTTTAATCAAGTATGAAAATATAGAGGATGAAGAACCGACAAACTATATTGAAGATAAAGAGCTAGAAAAGTTAGTAGAACTAGGTGTCTTAAAAACTAAAGATGCTGAACATTGTCAACAGTTTACAATTAGCCCTAAAGTGAGACTTGCATGTCAAACACTTGTAAAGGGTGATGTAATCATAAAACCATTTTTACAATAGTAAAAATAAACTATAGTTTACTGCCTCGCAAAGGGGCAAGCTATAGTGAGCCAAGTGCTCCGTTATGAATGAAGAGAACTCTTCATTTTATGAAATCAAACTAAGGAAAGAGAAAAATGACAACAAGAGTAGAGATCATTAATGATTTTTTAGCAATTAACGTAAAAGAGGGAAGTACTATTCAAGATATCGTTGAAGCTAGTGGTAGTGCACTTCCATTTGGATGCCGTGACGGTGAATGTGGTACATGTATCGTTGAAGTTGAATCTGGAATGGAATTTCTTTCTGATAAAACAGATAAAGAGGTAAAAGTACTTAAAGAGATCTGTTCAGGTACTTGTACACCAAACTCTCGTTTATCATGTCAAATGAAAATCTCTAAGCCAAACGGTTTAGTAAGATTAAAATACTAATAAATTGCATAAATCTTACGCAATAAAGGGACTCAAACCATTCTTGGTTTGAGTAAAATTATATTATGTCAGCATCATTAGGCTTTCAAGCAAAACAAAAACAAACTTTACAATTGTCACTAAGATTATGGCTGCCGCTTTTACAGGCACCTCTGCAAGACCTAGAAACTGTATTTAAAGAGCATAGTTTCGATAACCCATTTTTGGAATACAACTCATCTTTTGAATCAAATTATTCAAGCAGTGGTTTGATTGAAGAGATAAATACCTACAAAGAATCGTTTTACGATAAGGTGGCTAACCAGATCGATGCACCTCTGTTTCCGACGCCAAACTCGCAAAAGGTTGCAATGGAGATCTTAGACAACATCGACAGTGACGGCTATTTTGACGGAGATATAGATGTTTTAGCTAAAAAATGCAATACAACAAAAGAGTTCGCCGAAAGTATACGCCAACGTTTTGCATATATAGACCCGTGTGGAGTGGGTGCTAAAGATATGATCGAGTGTTTCTTGTTTCAACTTTCTCAACTAAATATTGAGAATGATTTGAGTGAGTTGATCGAGAAGATGGTCAAAAATCTTAAAAGTATTGACAAGTACCATAAACATCACCATTTTGAAGAGGCAACTCATATCATAAAAAAATTCAAATCACCTCCTGCAATTGATTATCAAGAGGATAACGAATATATCGTTCCCGATTTTTTTGTAGATGTAGATGAAGATATATCTGTAAAAATAAACCATAGTTATTATCCAGACATCGTGATCAAGGACCCGTTTAAGAGTAAAAATGATGAGTTAAAATATAAGTTAAAAGAAGCGCGTGATCTTGTGAATCTTCTAGAACTTAGAAAATCGACACTTTATAAACTTGTGCTTATTATAGTTGAGAGACAAATGGGCTTTTTTATCGGGAGTGAACTTAAACCTATGACAATGGCACAAGTGGCACAGGAGATAGGTTTTGAAGAATCAACGATCTCTAGAGCGGTATCAAATAAATATATAAAATGTGAACGCGGTATATTCTCTCTAAAATCATTTTTTACAAATGCAGTTTCTAAAAACCTCTCTTCATCGGAAGTGAAACATTTCATTGAAAACCTGGTAGAGAATGAATCTCACGAGACACCGCTGACTGACCAGGATATCGTAGATATGGTGATGCAGCGTTACAATATGAATATGGTTAGACGTACGATCACAAAGTACAGAAAACAGCTTGAAATCCCTTCATCTAAAGAGCGTAAAAAGATCTATAAAGTTAGAGACTAGTTTTATAAAGTTATAATTGTTTTGATAATATTGAATATATTGATGTTGATAAAGGTTCTATACTAAAATATATAGAACAGTAAGTCTAGGCATAAAATATGCATCGAAAACTTATAAGGAGTTGCATATGAAAATAGGTATACCAAAAGAGATCAAAAAAGATGAGTACAGAGTAAGTGTAACACCTCATGGTGTAGCAGAATTACTTGAACTTGGAGTTGAAGTTTATCTGGAAACTTTAGCCGGAGAGGGGAGCGGTTTTAGCGATCAGGAGTATCTGGATGCAGGTGCTGTTGTTTTAAAAAATGCTTCGGAGGTGTTTACCCTTGCTGATATTATCATCAAAGTTAAAGAGCCTATAGAATCGGAGTATTCGCTTTTTAAAGAGAAGCAGACACTTTTTACATATCTTCATCTTGCAGCTGATGAGAAACTTACCCATTTTTTACTTGAGAAAAAGATCCGGGCATTTTCTTATGAAACTTTATTACTAAATGGAAAACTCCCTTTACTTGAGCCCATGAGCGAAGTAGCCGGAAAAATGGCTGCTTTAATGGGAGCTGTACATCTTGGAAAATACCAAGGCGGTTTAGGATTACTTGCAGGAGGTGTTGTTGGGACACAAAAAGCAAAAGTTATGGTTTTAGGAGGTGGCGTTGCCGGAACTTGTGCAGCAGAAGTTGCCGCAGGTCTTGGTGCAGATGTAACGATCTACGACATAAATCTTGATCGTCTACACTATCTTGATGCCGTACTTCCTGTAAACGTTGCAACAATGTACTCTTCAAAAGCTGCTATTTCAGAACTTTTACCGAATGCAGACATAGTGATCGGAACTGTTCTTATCCCGGGGGCAAAAGCACCAAAGCTGATCACAAAAGATATGCTTGGAATGATGAAGCAAGGGAGTGTTTTAGTAGACGTCTCGATCGATCAGGGTGGTTGTTTTGAAACATCAAAACCTACAACCCATACTGCTCCAACCTTTATAGAAGAGGGGATTGTTCACTATTGTGTTGCAAATATGCCGGGAGCTTATCCACGTACATCAACCTTTGCTTTGACAAATGCAACACTGCCGTATGTAAAAGCGCTTGCGAAATACGGAGCTGAGAAAATTTGTGATGAATTAGATGTTATGGTAAGTGCACTTAACACTTATGACGGTGTTTTGTATAATAAAGCAGTTGGAGAAGCACACGCTATAGAGTATAAAGTAAAGGGGTAAAAATGTCACAAGAGGTAATATATTATTATTGTCAAGAGTGTGATCATGCGATCCCGATTGAGCAACTTGGATCTTTAGTAGAAGGAAAATGTCCTAAATGTAGTTCAAATGAGGGGTTTTCAACACTTCCAAAAGATAGTGCAAACGGCTTTAAAGATGATGCCGTAATACTTAATGAAGCTATCTTTTTAGAAGACTAGAGAAATTTCTCTGGTCACACGATGAAACAGAAAATAGAGTTTCATATTTTAAGTAACTAGATGTTACTATTAGTTCAAATATAAATAAGGTTATTTATGAAAAAAACTAATAGTTTTAAGATCCTTTTTGTAGTATCTGGATTGTTGTTAGTCTTATCTATAAGTCTGACTCTTATTAACTATGCAATCTCTTTAAACTCGGTACAAAAAGATCTGGCAACACGATCGCTTCCACTATCTGTAGATAATATATATACGGAGATTCAAACCCATATAATTGAACCAAGTCTTATCTCTTCAATGATGGCGACGGATACTTTTGTGAAAGATTGGCTACGTAACGAAGAGAATAATACGGAAAAGATTAGAAGTTATCTTGAAACTATTCGAAATAAGTATGGACTGTTTGTAACATTTCTAGTATCTGAAAGGACACAAAATTACTATACCCATAAAGGTTTTCTAGAAAAGCTCGATCAGAATAAAACAGATAACCGTTGGTATTTTGAATTTAAAGATTCTGCTGAAGAGCATGAGATCAATCTTGACTACAATGAAAATATAGACAACTCTTTAATGATGTTTATAAACTATAAGATCTATGACTCAAAATACCACTTTCTCGGGGCTACTGGGATAGGACATAAAATATCGTATATTGACAGTATGTTAAAACGATTCCACGAAGAGTACAAGTTTAAAGTCTGCTTTTTAAGTGAAGATGGAAAAGTTGTTTTAGCGCAGAGAAGCGTAGAACATATTAAAAATCTTAACGAAGACCCTGAATGGTTTGGTAAGCGCGATGAAATTCTTTCTCCAATTTCAAAAGTATTTCATTATAAAAGAGATGGCAATGAGTATCTTCTAAAAACAAAATATATTCCGGAACTGCACCTTTACTTACTGGTAGAGGCGAAGATAGATGATTTTATTCAAAATGTAAATCAAGCATTTTATTTTAACTTGTCTATTTCACTTTTATTTACGTTTGTTGTCGCTGTTATTATTTTAATTACAATCAAAAACTACAATCAAAGACTCTCTTTTATGGCAGAGCATGATGCCTTAACGGAACTCTACAACCGTCGTTTTTTTGAAGATAGAATGGAGCATCTGTATCAATTATCAAAACGTACAAAAGAACCACTCTCTTTACTCTTTTTAGACCTAGATGATTTCAAACAAATTAACGATAAACTTGGACATCATACGGGAGACAAGGTCTTAAAACGTATTGCGGAGATTTTAAAGCTTTACATTCGACAGACAGATATTGTGTCTCGATGGGGCGGGGAGGAGTTTATTATCGGACTGATAAATTCAAATGCCCAAAATGCAAAAGATATAGCGGAAAAATTAAGACTTATGATTGAAAGTGATTTAGTTCTTCAGCAGTTAGTTCAAGCAAATGTAACGGCAAGTTTCGGTGTTACACAATGTAAAGAAGATGAAGCTCTAGAACATACAATCGCACGCGTAGACAATGCAATGTATGAGGCTAAAAAAGAGGGGAAAAATAAGGTCTCTTCTATTTAGCACTACACCATTTATTAGTCGCTACTTTTACAGCTTTCACTCTGACACGTAGAAGTTGAAACTGATGAGCAGATGTTTCTGTTAAAAATAGCATTGATCTTCTCTATGCTAAAGCCGCAGATCTTCTCCTCTCCAATGATCAAAAGAGGTCTTTTTATAAGGATCGGGTCTTTGAGCATAAGACCTATTAGTTCCTCTTTTGAAAGCTCTTTTGGGTTAATCTCTTTATTTTTTACCTGTGGAGCAAAAGGGTTATAGATGCTCTCTTTGGCAACGCCGTCAAAAAAAGACTCGAGTAACTCTTTTGTCCATGGGTATGTAAGTATGTTTTTTGTCATATACGAGATATTGTGCAGATCTAAGATCTGTTTTTGTTTTGCATTTCCCATACAACCCGGTTTTTCAAAAAATATGATTCCCATCTTTACTCCCAAGGTGCGGCTTCACCAACCACTTGAAATACAGGATTGTTTACGGCGGCACATACATCTTTTGCTAAATTCTCCAGTCCGCCGTAAGCTCCGTAACTTACTTTTTTCTCCTGGTTCACATCCACAAAGGCTACTTTTTTCTTGATCGCAGTGTAGAGACTACGCCCACCCGCTAGGAGAATGTCAACATTATGTTCATCGATCAGTTTTCCTTGTTCTTGAGCCGGTACTTTCATCAGAATATCTACATACTGTTTTGCGATTTCAATATCTTCAAGAGTCGCTTTACGGATACTTGTCGCGATCACCTCTATACCTATATCTTGAAGGGCTGAAGCTATTGACCAAGATTTATTTCCACCCGTATTTAAGATAGCTTTTTTATTTTGAAGAATAGTTCTGTATGGGATCAGTCTTTGTTCTAAATCTGCTTCCTCATAGGCTATCACTTTTTCTGCTCTTAATGTGAGCTCTTTGTCTCCAAAGGCATTTACGATCGAGCGAATTGCATTTGTAGTATCACGTTTTCCGTAGAAAGATACAGATATGTAAGGGATATTGTAACGCTCCTGCATTTTTCGCGTGAGTGTGACAAGAGATTTCGCACATACGATAACGTTTAGTTTCGCAGTATGAGCCGTTTGAATATCTTCAATCCGTCCGTCTCCTGCTAAAGTGGAAACAACTTTAATTCCGATTCGTTCCAGTATGGCTTTGTACTGCCACATATCACCCGTTACGTTGTATTCACCGATAAGGTTAATTCCAAACGGGTGTATCTCTTTAGGTTCACGGGTTCCTATGAGCTGATTCAAAACAGCTTCACCCCCTAAACGGCTTCCGAGATTTTTTCCCCCTACAAAACCAGGCGAGTGCACAACTACGACTGGCAGACCGTGTTTCTCCTGCATACGTTTACATACATTGTCCATATCATCACCGATCATAGCGGTTACACATGTCTCATACACAAAGATAGCTTTTGGATCTTTATGTTTTACTATGTACTCTATGGAATCTTCAAGTTTTTGATCCCCTCCAAAGATTACATCGTTTGTAGTAACGTCCGTATAGTAACCTGTTACCGTATTGTTTTGTCCTTTGTAGCTTGTCGGGGTTTGTCTGGTTTCCCAAGATGCACCCTGACAAGTTGCAGGTGCATGAACTAAGTGGACTGCATCAGCGTAAGGAAATAGTGCGATCTGTGCCCCTTCAAAAGCACAGCCTCCACTTGTGGCTCCAGGTTTTGGTTTATCACAAGAGCTTTTCTTTTTTTCATTGTGAGTACAAGCAGATTCACTGAGAAGTTCGCGAATAAGTTTTCTATTTACCATATTTGATCCTTTTTGCAGTGGAAACCTTCTTGACGAGCAAACATTTTTAATGTTAGCCCCAAAGAAAATGAGGTTTGCACTGTATTCCTTATATATTATTTATACATATTTCATTCCTTTGAGCTCTAGGGAACATTATATGTATATGTTAAAGGAAAAAGATATTAGGACAATAAAATGTTGGCAATCCCTTTAGATAATGAATTTAATACAAACATATCGGAGCTATACGGTCAAGCTCCGTATTTTGGACTGTTAAACCTAAACGACGGAGAACTTACAGTTATAAAAAACGAAGTGAATGGTCAAGGGCCAAAAAGTGCAGGTTTCCTTGCAGCTTACGGTGTAAAAGCTACGGTTTTTTATCATATGGGTGAGGGTGTATATAACTCTTTTGTGGACAGAGGCATGGATGTTTATACGACAGAACACACGAAAATGTCTTTAAATGAAATCTATGAAAAGTTCTTGAAAAAACAGCTTAACAAGTTAGACAGATTTAACTACAGAGAGAAGTTAGATCCGGGTAACGGCGGAGCTTGTCAATGTGGATGTGAGGGATAAAATGTCCGCAGAGATCAAAAGTTTAGATTACTATCTGAATTTAGAGTATCCCTTAGAGTGCTTTGCCGGTGAACATGAAGTTGGAGATGCTTACTTGGCGGAATATATTGATTTTGATATTAAGGCTGCAAGTGAGGATTATGATGAAGCTATAGAGTTGGCAAAAGAGTATCTCAAAGAGCACATCATTAGAGAATACAATGCAAACAGAGCATTGCCAAAACCTGGAGAGGGGAGAAGATTTATGAAACATAGAGAAGCACTGAGTGCATATAAAGCAAAAGATTATGAAAGAGCGTTGTCATTGTGGGAAGAGGAGATCAAGTACAAAAATGATCAGGCTATGACAAATTTGGGACTTATGTATCTTAAAGGTGAAGGTGTATCAAAAGACTTCGCTAAAGCACGCGAATACTTTGAGATGGCAAGCGAGTATGACAATGATTCGGCTAACTACAATTTAGCACTTATGTATCAGACAAAACTCGGTGTTGAAGAGGATATGGAAAAAACCGTAGATTATTTCAGACGTGCAGTGAAAAAGAATCATCAAGGGGCTAACTTTAGACTAGGTCTTATGCTTTTAAAAGACAGAACTGATCTTGGAAAAGTAAAAGAGGGGTTTAACTGTATGTTAAATGCCGCAAAAACAAATCATCCTATGGCTTTGGCACAAATGGGCGGAGTTGATAAAACACCAAACAGCTCTTGTGAGCCAAATCTTGCTTTTAGAAACTCTCCTAAAGAGAAACAACTTGAATTGGTAATGGATGCGATCGACAGATACATCAGACCGATACTGGTAAAAGACGGCGGTGATATTACTCTTATTGACTATATCAATGAGCCGGATATTGAGATCCGTTTAGCATATCAAGGGAACTGTGCCGGATGTTCTATGGCCTCAACTACAACATACGAGATCATCATGGGTACACTTTCTCAAGTTATAGATGAAAACATTAGGGTGTATGTAATATGATCAAAATCGCTTTTGCTTCAAAAGACGGGACTAATGTTAATGAACACTTTGGCTGGTGTGAAACATTTTATCTTTATGAGATTGATGAGAACAATGCAAACTTGCTCAAAGAGATAGATTCCTATCAAAAATACGAAGCTGAGGTGGATAAACTGGAGTACAAAATAGATTGTGTCAGTGAAGCAGATATGATCTATGTAACTCAGATAGGTCCCAAGGCTGCAAACATGGTAAAAATTGCAGGTATTTATCCTATGAAAGCAGCGTCTGAGGAGGAAAAGATCGAAGATGTGGTCGCACAGCTTCAAAAAATGATAGCGAATCCTCCACTATGGTTAAAAAGGATACTTTTAAAATGAGTGAAGCGATCCAAGTTATAAAAGACCTTTATTATGTTGGTGTGAGTGATCCCGATATCCGTACATTTGATATCATTATGAAAACAGCCAACGGTACAACTTATAATGCCTACCTTCTGAAAACTTCAGAGGGTGTAATTATCTTCGATACCGTAAAAGAAGAGTTCCAAGAGGAGTTTTTCAAAAAGATAGAATCTGTTTGTTCTTATAGTGATATCAAATACATAATTATGCACCATCTTGAGCCTGATCACAGTGGGGCACTTCCCGAACTTACACGACGTGCTCCGGGGGCCAAAGTATTTATCTCCCCTATGGCTCAGCCGATGCTAAAGTCGATCGCAAAAACAAAAGATATGGAGTTTGAAACGGTTTGGACAAATAAACAGCTAAAACTCGGTAATAAAACAATTACTTTTTTAAGTACACCGAATCTTCACTGGCCTGAGACAATGAGCTCTTATCTTGAAGAAGATTGTGTACTTTTCAGTGGGGATGTTTTTGGCTCACACTATTACGACAGTCGTATTTTTGATGATCTTGTTGGAGATTTTGATTATGCATTTAAATACTACTATGATCACATTATGCGTCCGTTTCGCTCCGATGTGGTAAAAGCACTTAAACTTTATGACAAGTTTGATATCTCGATCATCTGTAATCTGCACGGCCCGATTATGCGGGATAATCCTCAAAAATATATAGAGCGCTATAGAGAGTGGAGTGAGAAAGTTGACCGCCTCCACGGTAAAAAAATCATCTCGATTTTTTATGTAACAAGTTATAAAAATACAAAAGATATGGCTCAAAGTATTTTCGATGGAATAGAATCTGATACGAATTTAATAGCAAACATTTATGACCTGACTGCACTCGATGAGCAAAATATGCTTACGATCTTAGAAGAGAGTACGGGAATACTTATCGGTGCTCCAACAATTAACGGAGATGCTCCAAAACCTGTCTGGGATCTGCTTAGCTGTATGATGCTTTTAGAGAAGAAAGGGAAGTTTGGCGGGTGTTTCGGTTCTTACGGATGGAGCGGAGAAGCGGTAGAGATGATACATCATCGTCTTGGAGCACTTAATTTTCGTCTTCCTCTACAACCGATGAAGATTAAGCTGATTCCTACAAAGGAGGAGCTGGTGGATTGTTTTGAGTTTGGAATTGAATTTGGACAAATCGTAAATGGAAAAATGGTGGAGATGACATTATGACACAAGCATATATGACGACAAACGAAGTTTTAGAGGCAAAGGTGAAACTGTTATTAGAGTTTTTTTCAATAGATGATTATGCCAAACAGATTATAGCTCCCCGTGTGGCCAAGGCATCTTTGGAGATGAACCATCTTTACCAGGATCTCGGATTTGCTTCGAGGGTTGAGATGGGAAGATTTATGAATCAGTATTTTCCGAGACTTAGTGTTATGAAACCAAAAGAGACATTATGGAAAAAGTACATTTACGATCTGATTAATGAGACGGCACCGGCATGTGCCGAATGTGATGATCAAGAAACATGTTTCAAGTGTTTAATTTAAAAAAAGGATAACAGTTTATGCAAGTATATTTAGACAATAATGCAACAACAAAAGTAGATGAAAAAGTTTTTGAAGAGATGACACCGTTTTTTTGTGAGATGTATGGAAATCCAAACTCACTTCATAGTGTAGGTTCTGCAACACATCCTAAAATAGCAGAAGCATTTGATTATCTCTATGAAGGGATCAATGCAGATGACGAGGATGACATCATTATCACGGCAAATGCGACAGAAGCAAATAACTGGGTAGTAAAAAGTGTCTGGCTTGACAGAATCCTAGACGGTGAGAAAAATCACATCATTACAAGTGAAGTTGAACACCCTGCGATCACGGCAGCTTGTAATTACCTAGAGAAAAAAGGTGTAGATATTACATACCTTACAGTAAATGAAGAGGGTGTACTTGAAGCTGATGCCGTTGCTGATGCTATACGTGAAGATACGGCACTTGTTTCTGTTATGTGGGCAAATAATGAAACGGGAAAACTGTTTCCGATCAAAGAGATTGGTGCTATATGTAAAGAAAAAGGGGTGTTGTTTCACTCTGATGCTACACAGGCGATCGGGAAAGTAAAAGTTGACGTTCAAGATGCCGGAGTAGATATGATCAGTTTTTCTGCTCATAAGTTTCACGGTCCAAAAGGTGTAGGCGGGCTTTACATTAAAAAAGGTGTACAACTTAGTCCATATATGCACGGTGGTGAACAGATGGATGGGCGTCGTGCAGGTACACTTGATGTTGCATCTATTGTAGGTATGGGAAAAGCGATGCAGCTTGCAACAAATACAATGGCACTTGCATATGAGATTAATCATGTTGGAATGTTGAGAGATAAATTAGAAAAAGCAATTTTGAAAATTCCTGACACAATTGTAATCGGCGATACAAAAAATCGTACACCAAATACGACACTCATCTCGATCAAAGGTGTTGAGGGTGAAGCGATGCTTTGGGATTTAAACAAAAACGGGATCTCTGCCTCAACAGGAAGTGCATGTGCGAGTGAAGACTTAGAAGCAAATCCGGTAATGAACGCTTTTGGAAGTGACAGTGAACTGGCACATACGGGAATCCGTTTTTCACTCAGTCGTTTTAATACCGAAGAGCAGATAGATTATGCGATCGAGAAGATTAAAGAGGCAGTAGAGAGACTGAGAAGTATCTCTAGTTCGTATGCATATACACCGAAAAATCACGTAAGTGAATTAGAACACAACTAAAAGGATGAAAAAAAGGCAATAGTGCCATGGGCTTCCTGCCGAAGGAAACCCAGTGTTAACGTAGTTGACGGAATTACTTCCGACAACGTATCAAAAGGGAATAAAAAAGGTTCCCTTAAATTTATGAAATAAATTAAAGGAAAGTATGATGGCAAAGGCAAGTTTAGTAGGCGGATCAATTTGGGATGAGTATAGTAATATTGTTGTAGATAGAATGAATAACCCTAAACACCAAGGGCATATTACTGAAGAGGAAGCTGAGGCGATGAATGCAACTTTGATCGTTGCAGACTTCGGAGCTGAGAGTTGTGGTGATGCGGTAAGACTTTACTGGGCAGTTGAAAAAGATACGGACAAAATTGTAGGAAGTAAATTTAAAAGTTTTGGATGTGGTACTGCTATTGCGAGTTCTGACATTATGACTGAGCTTTGTATGGGTAAAACTGTTGATGAAGCGGTAAAAATTACAAATATCGATGTTGAAAAAGCGATGCGTGATACTCCAGATACTCCTGCTGTTCCACCGCAAAAGATGCACTGTTCTGTTATGGCGTATGATGTTATCAAAAAAGCGGCAGCTACGTACAAAGGTGTAGATGCTGAGAGTTTTGAAGAGGAGTTTATCATTTGTGAGTGTGCTCGTGTAACACAAGATACACTTATTGATGTAATTAAGATCAATGATCTTAAAACTATTGAGGAGATCATCGACTTTACAAAAGCGGGTGGTTTTTGTAAATCTTGTATAAAACCTGGCGGACATGAAGCAAAAGATATCTATCTAGAAGATATTTTAAAAGATACACGTGAAGAGATGGAACGTGAGCGTCTAACAGCTATGGCAAATGCTCCAAAAGAGGATAAAGCTGATTTCGCATCTATGAGTATGGTACAAAAAACACGTGCAATCGATGCTGTAGTTGAGGAGTATGTACGCCCAATGCTTATCATGGACGGCGGAGATATGGAGCTTGTAGATATTAAAGAGGAGAACGGAAATTTTGACGTTTACATTAAATATCTCGGTGCATGTTCAACATGTTCTACGGGAAGCACGGGTACATTGTATGCAATCGAGAGTACGCTAAAACAAAACCTTGATGATAGAATCAGAGTAATCACACTCTAAAGGAGAGCAGATGAGTTATGTACCTTATGTAGTAGAGCAAACGGGTCGCGGTGAAAGAAGTTACGATATCTATTCACGTCTGTTAAAAGACAGAATTGTAATGCTAAGCGGAGAGGTAAACGATGCGGTTGCTTCAACAGTGATCGCACAACTTCTTTTTTTAGAAGCAGAAGATCCGGAGAAAGATATCTACTTTTACATTAACTCACCCGGTGGTGTAGTTACTGCAGGTATGGCGATTTTTGATACGATGAACTATATCCGTCCAAATGTAGTAACTATCTGTATAGGTCAAGCAGCTTCAATGGGAGCTTTTTTACTCTCAAGCGGAGAGAAAGGGAAACGGTATGCGCTTCCACATGCTAGAATTATGATCCACCAACCTCTTGGCGGTGCTCAGGGACAAGCCACAGACATTGCTATTCAAGCTCAAGAGATACTGCGTATAAAAGGGGTTTTAAATGAACTTCTAGCAAAACAAACAGGCAAAAGTGTCAAAACTATTGTCAAAGATGTAGAACGCGATAACTTTATGAGTGCAGAGGATGCTGTAGCTTATGGACTTATTGATGAAGTTCTTATCAAAAGTGAAGAAAAAGAATAATAGTCGTTGCCGAACTACTTCCTTTCTCAAGCTTTTGCTTGAGAATAAATACTCTTATACCCTTTTTATCCCCCTTTTTTATGAAACATTAAAATAACAAAATATACTATTAAAGAAGAAAATTGCTGATTGTAAGGAAATCAAGATGCAAAAAAAGATTAATAGTTTTGTAGTGAGTGATAAGTTTGATACGAAAATTTATCAGTTTTTATCTGGAAAATATAAAACGACACTTTACAAAGATATTTTGTTTGTTACAGTCGATGTCGAACAGTATATAGTATTGTTCAAATACGGTGTATATACCTGTTGGAATATATCTTATGAAAATCTTGAATTTTTTCAAAATGAGATCAAATCTTTTTTGATCAATCCTCTTGAAGAGTGCGCGGAGGAAAAGTTTAAGTATATACTCGAAGATGAGTTTAAAATCATCTACGATAAATTTCTTCTCGATAATGATTCAGAGCGTTTAAAAATAGCAATCTCGTCTGCTCTTGCACAAAATGCCAAACTTAGTCAGTTTGAAACAAAAGTGGAAAACACGATCGAAGAAAATTCTATCATCCCTCAAAATTTGGCTAAATACGGAAAAATCAGTTTGAGTAAAAAAGAGATAGCAAAAAAGATCGGTGAGTTGTTTTTAGTAAAAAGCCAGATTAACCTGCAATATGATCTCCTTGATACACCGGAATTTTTTTGGGAGTATCCTGAATATGAAAAATATTATAACAGTATCAGCAAGTATTTAGATATTACACCCAGAGTTGAGGTACTTAACAAAAAGGTTGAAGTTATTCAAGAACTGCTTGATGTTTTGAGTAATGAACAAAATCATAAATACTCCTCTTTTTTGGAATGGATAATCATCATTCTTATCTTTATCGAGATCATTATGGGACTATACGAGTTTCTAAAATGAATACAAATATATAAAATGAGACCTGCATAACAATTTTGTTGTACAGGTTTACATTATTTGTCCTCTAAATCTTACAAAAAACGATTTTGATCCTCCTTTTTTTTCTTTTTTGTTAATAATTTTTTTCCTCTATTCTTAAATTAAAATAAGACAAAAAAACTCCTTTTTTATTTTAAAACTCCTTAAAATAGGGCTTTGTAGATAAATTTCAAAATTTCTTTTCAAAATATTTTTTCTAAGGAACGCTATCTGTAACAGTAGTAGCGAACTTAAATTAAAGAATTAAAGGAGACAGGATGTCTGAGTTAAGACAAATTGCATTTTACGGAAAAGGTGGGATTGGTAAATCAACAACTTCTCAAAATACATTAGCGGCTATGTGTCACTATTATGGTCAAAAGATTTTAATTGTTGGTTGTGACCCGAAAGCGGATTCAACTCGTCTTATTTTACACGAGAAAGCTCAATCTACAATTATGCAATTAGCTTCTGAAGCTGGTACAGTTGAAGACCTAGAGTTAGAAGATGTATGTAAACCAGGTGCTGACGAGTTCCACCCAGATAATGAAGAGATTACAGAAGGTTTCATTATGTGTACTGAGTCTGGTGGTCCAGAGCCAGGTGTTGGTTGTGCAGGTCGTGGTGTTATTACAGCTATTAACTTTCTTGAAGAAGAGGGTGCTTATGACGATGACTTAGACTTCGTATCTTATGATGTTCTTGGTGACGTTGTTTGTGGTGGTTTCGCTATGCCGATTCGTGAAGGTAAAGCACAAGAGATTTATATCGTTATGTCTGGTGAGATGATGGCTATGTATGCAGCTAACAACATCTCTAAAGGTATTTTAAAATACGCTAACACTGGTGGTGTTCGTCTTGCAGGTCTTGTATGTAATGCACGTATGACTGACCGTGAGTATGACCTTGCTAAACACTTAGCACAACAAATCGGTACTCAAATGATTCACTTCGTACCTCGTTCAAACCACGTTCAACGTGCTGAGCTTCGTCGTATGACTGTTGTTGAGTTCTCACCAAACTCTGATCAAGCTATGGAGTACAAAGAGTTAGCTCGTAAAATTATTGCTAATGACTTAAAAGTTATTCCAACTCCACTAGAGATGGATGATCTTGAAAATCTTCTTATGGAATTCGGTCTTGAAGAAGACGTTGAAGAAGATGCAATTGGTCAAAAAGAAGCGTAATTTTACGCTTTGACCAAGCAATTTAAAATAAAAACAAAAATTAAATAGATAAAAAACAGGAGAAAATTATGTTTGTATGTGGTTATCATTTTCCAGCAAGTGAAGGAAACGATGTTGCTTTCGATAAAGTTATTGAAAAAGTTGAAGACGGTACGTCTGCAGCAGGTAAAACTGTTACATTAACTAGTGAAACTAGAGAGGGTGCTAAGTTAGAAGAATTAACTGTTCCAGAAGGTACTTTTGCTCACACTGCTTTTGTTGACTATTATGAAAATATCGCTGAAATGGAAGGCGAATTCAAAATGGTTTATTACACAAATAAATACCAAATCTCAGAGATTTCAAAATCTGTAGATGGTGATACAACTAAAGATCTTTGTAAAAAACTTGATGATATGAATCTTTACAGAGTTAAAGTAGCATAAAACTATTTAGTAAAGTTCAAATTTTCAAGATTTGGAAATTTGAACTTTAGATGGACGTATAAAGAAGGAGAAGGAATAAAATGGGACCAGAAACATTAGAAGCTTTACAGAAAGAAGCTATTGAAGAGGTTTTAGAAGTTTACCCAGCCAAAGCGGCTAAAAACAGAGCAAAACACTTAGGTGTTGATACTCCAGAGGGTGTAAAAGGTGCTTGTGACAAAACACGTTCAAACAAGCAAACAGTACCAGGTGTTATGTCTCAACGTGGTTGTGCATATGCGGGTTCTAAAGGGGTTGTATGGGGTCCTATTAAAGATATGATCCACATTTCTCACGGTCCTGTTGGTTGTGGTCAGTATTCACGTGCTGGTCGTCGTAACTACTATATCGGTACTACTGGTGTTGATACATTCGTTACTATGAACTTTACTACAGACTTTAGTGAAAAAGATATCGTATTTGGTGGGGATAAAAAACTTAAAAAAGCTCTTGAAGAGATCGATGAGTTATTTCCATTAAACAACGGTATTTCAATTCAGTCTGAGTGTCCAATCGGTCTAATCGGTGATGATATCTCTGCTGTTGCAAAAATTCATAAAAAAGAGAGCTCAAAACCAACTGTTGCTGTATCTTGTGAAGGTTTCCGTGGTGTATCTCAGTCACTTGGTCACCACATTGCAAATGATATGATCCGTGATGAAGTTATGCCAGATGCTGCAGCTCGTGCTGATTTTGACGCAACTGATTATGATGTAGCTATTATCGGGGACTACAACATCGGTGGTGATGCTTGGGCAACTCGTATCTTACTTGAAGAGATCGGTTTAAGAGTTATTGCACAATGGTCAGGTGATGCATCTTATAAAGAGTTAGCTATTGCTCCAAAAGCGAAGTTAAACTTACTTCACTGTTACCGTTCAATGAACTACATCTCTCGTCATATGGAACAAGAGTTCGGTATCCCTTGGATGGAATATAACTTCTTTGGACCAAGTAAAACTACTGAGTCTTTAAGAAAAATTGCTGCTTTCTTTGATGAGTCTATTCAGAAAAAAGCAGAAGAAGTTATTGCTAAATATACAGCTATGACTGATGCAGTTATCGCAAAATATAAGCCGAAATTAGAGGGTAAACAAGTAATGCTTTACGTTGGTGGTTTACGTCCTCGTCACGTTATCGGTGCATATGAAGACCTTGGTATGGAAGTAGTTGGTACTGGTTATGAGTTCGCTCACGGTGATGACTATAAACGTACAAAAGACGATATCGCACGTTCAACTCTTATCTATGATGATGTTAATGAGTATGAGCTTGAAAAATTCGTTAAAAAATTAAAACCGGATTTAGTAGCTGCCGGTGTAAAAGAGAAATATGTATTCCAAAAAATGGGTCTTCCATTTAGACAAATGCACTCTTGGGATTACTCTGGTCCTTACCACGGGTATGACGCATTCGCAGTATTCGCAAAAGATATGGACTTAGCTATGAACTCTCCAGTATGGAATCATACTACAGCACCATGGGAAAAAGAAGAGGTAGGAGCTTAAGATGCAAGACGTAGAAAACATTGTAAATGGTCAGAAACTTTTCTTAAAAGAAGAGTATCAAGAAGTACTAAAAAACAAAAAACAATTCGAAGGTGCTATGGGTGCTGTTAACCCTGCTAAAGTAGAAGAAGTAGCTGAGTGGACTAAAACTTGGGATTACCGTGAGAAAAACCTTGCTCGTGAGGCTATCACAGTTAACCCTGCAAAAGCTTGTCAACCACTAGGTGCTATCATGGCTGGTTTAGGGTTTGAGAACACTATGCCATATGTTCATGGTTCACATGGTTGTGTTGCTTACTTCCGTTCATACTTTACACGTCACTTCAAAGAGCCGACACCATGTGTATCTGACTCTATGAGTGAATCTGCAGCGGTATTCGGTGGTCTTGCAAATATGAAAGATGGTTTACGTAACTGTAACGCTATGTATAAACCAGATCACATTGCTGTATCTACTACTTGTATGGCAGAAGTTATCGGTGATGACTTAAATGCGTTTATTACTGGTGCTAGAGAAGATGCTGAGGGTGAATTAGATGATTTACCAATCACTTATGCTCACACTCCATCATTCGTAGGTAGCCACATCACTGGTTACGATAACATGATGAAATCTATGCTTGAGCAACTTAATCCTTCAAAAAGTGAAAAAGTTGTTGAAGAGGGTCGTATCAACATCATCCCTGGTTTTGAACCGTACCTAGGTTCTTTAGCAGAGGTTAAAGAGATTGCTGCAATGTTCAGTGATAAGATCCATATGCTTGGTGATCACGAAGCTCAATGGAATACTGGTGCTGGTGGATATTCATTATACGCTGGTGGTACTCCAATGGATATCGCTAAAACTGCTATCAATGCTGAGACAACTGTTTCTTTACAAAAATACTCTACAGTGCAAACTGCTAAGACTATTAAAAACAAATGGAAACAAGGTTATGAAACTTGTAATCCAATCGGTTTAGCTGGAACTGACGCATTCGTTATGAAACTTGCTGAACTTACTGGTAAAGAAGTACCTGAAGAGTTAAAAGCTCAACGTGGCCAACTTGTTGATGCTATGCAGGATTCTTACCCGTACATGCACGGTAAAAAGTTCGCAGTATATGGAGATCCTGACTTCTTACTAGGTCTTGTATCTTTCATCGTTGAGATGGGTGGTATTCCAACACACGTTCTTTGTCACAATGCACCAAGAAAAGGTTGGGAAGCTGATATGCAAGCTATCATCGACAAATCTCAATGGGCTGAAGATTGTCAAATCTGGCCTGGTAAAGACTTATGGCACTTACGTTCATTACTATTCACTGAGCCGGTAGACTTTATGATCGGTAACGTATATGGTAAAGAGCTTTACCGTGATACTGGTACTCCACTAATCAGAATTGGTTTCCCAATTTTTGATAGACACCACCTACATAGATACTCTATGAGTGGTTACAAAGGTGCTTTAAACCTTCTTACATGGATCACAAATGCTGTTCTTGATCAACTTGATGAAGAAACAAAAGATATAGCAAAAACTGACTATTTCTTCGACTGTGTAAGATAATTAAAAACTAATTCATTTATATTCTCCAAGCTAGAGTGTTTACCCCACTCTGGCTTTTTTTTACTCAATCGTTATGTAAAAAATGATATAAAGAAAACAAAGGCTGACTATGAAAATAAGTGCTAGAAATCAATTGAGTGGAATTGTTGAGTATCTCGAAGAGGGAACTGTAAACACTTCTGTATACATTAAGCTCCAAAGTGGTTATACGCTTGTAAGTGTTATAACTAATACAGCTGTAGAAGATTTGAACCTTCAACTTGGCGATGAAGTGCTTGCTTTTTTTAAATCAAGCTCGGCTCTTATAACTACCGATGTTACATTAAACATCAGTGCAAGAAACAAGTTTCAAGGAAAAATAGAAGAGATTAAAGAGGGTAGAGTTACTGCTGAGATAGATATAGCAATAGGAAATACCGATAAAATAGCTTCAGTTATAACAAAAGTTTCTACCAACTCTTTAGGCCTAAAAATAGGTGATAACGTAAGTGCAATAATAAAAGCATCAGATATTATGATCGCAAAATAGTCCCTTTTTTTTGTAAAAAATTTCAAAGGAATGGTTCTTGAATAGCTTTATGTAAATGAGATATTAGGGACTATATTTATGGAATATTTAGTATTAGCATCAACAACAATAGTTTATGTAGTCGGCATTGGAATGTACGCAAAAAAAGTAGCACAAAAGAATCACCAATGAGTTACGCAACATTAGAAGACACTTACAATTTTGCTAAGAAATTTGCACACTATAAAGATTTTTACACAAAATCGAATGGACTTGTATTTTCTAAATTAGGGCTGGGTACTTTTACCAAAGAGCCTTATAAAGAGGAAAATTATGTTTTTCATTATATAGAGGGTGTTAAAGAAGCAGTGAGACAGGGTATTAACCTAATCGATACTGCAAGTAATTACCGTTACGGGCAAAGTGAAAAAGAGATCGGCGAAGCACTCAAAGAACTTATGGATGCAAAAGAAGTAAGTAGAGAAGAGTTGATCATATCTTCTAAAGGGGGATTTATTCAACTCGAATATCCATTCCCTGAAAATCCTTATACTTGGATCGATGAAAATATTATAGAAGCGGGTCTTGCGACTAAAGAAGATATTGAACTTGACCAACATTGTATGACTCCGGACTTTTTAGAGTGGAGTTGTAAAAGAAGTTTAAATAACCTGGGAGTAAACAGTTTAGATATCTATTATCTTCACAACCCTGAGATGCAGCTTTTGCGTTTGGGAGAAAAAAAGTTTTACAAACATATAGAAAAGATCTTTGAGCGTTTTGAAAAACTTGCAGATGAGGGGCTTTTCCAAAGTTACGGCGTAGCAGTTTGGAACGGTTTTACATCAGAAACCAAAGATGAACGTATAAGCTTAGAGAAGTTAGTTGAGTGTGCCATTAGAGTAGCAGGGATGAATCATAGATTTAAATATATTCAAGTACCTTTTAATATGGGTAAAACTGCCGCATATACTAATCCTACGCAAAAAGTTGACGGAGTAGAGTGTAGTGTTGTCAATGCTGCACATAATTTGGGTATCGGTGTGATGAGCTCATCTTCACTTCTACAGATGAATCTGTTTAAAAAATCTTTTTCAGCTGAAACAGGAGTAGTACTAGATAATACGATGACTTTAAAAAATGATGTGCAGCTTGCCTTACAGTTTGTCCGTTCAACGCCGGGAATTATCAGTTCTCTTTTTGGTTCTAAAACACCAGTGAATGTACGAGAAAATTGTGAAATCTCAAAAGTAAAAGCAGTACCGAGATCGAAGTACGATCTACTTTATAGGCTTTAAAATATGATCTATGACGTAATTGTAGTCGGCAGTGGTGTTGCCGGATTGATGGCAGCTATTGAAGCAAAAACCAGCAGCAATAAGGTAGCACTTATTACGAAAGGGAACTTGTTTAAATCAAACTCTTCTATTGCAAGCGGGGGGATTAATGCAGTCCTTGACCCAAATGAAAAAGAGGGAATCCACTTTCATGTAGTAGATACTATAAGAGCTTGTTTCGGGCTTGAAAACAAAAAAGCGATCACCTATATGTGTGAGAGAGCTCCATATATGATCAAGAAACTGGTTGACTACGGTGTAGAGTTTGACAGAGATAAAGATGGAAACATTGCTCAAAGAAGTTTCGGCGGAGGTCGAACACAAAGAACGTGTTATGTAGGTGACAAAACTGGTTCTGCAATTACTCAGGCCCTTATAAAAAAAGCAAAAAGTGTAGGTATAACTTTTCTTGCAAACAATTTTGTAATGAACCTGACAAGTTTAAATAATCGTATAAGCGGTGTTGTAGCTCTAAGACGATCTGACTCTTCGGTAGTGGTATATCCTGCAAAATCTGTAGTACTCGCGGGAGGCGGTTATGCAGGGATCTATCGCGGTCATACTACAAATGCTCAAGACTATTCGGGAGATATGCTCGCCATTGCACTACGAGCAGGACTCACTCTCAAAGATATGGAGTTTGTTCAGTTTCATCCGACAGGTCTTCATAAAACTTCCTACCTTGTAAGTGAAGCTGCCCGAGGTGAGGGCGGTTATTTAATCAATGAAAAAGGGGAGCGTTTTGTCAATGAGTTAGAGCGTCGAAATGTAGTGAGTTACGCAATATCGCAACAGATTGAAGCGGGGCATAAAGTTTATATAGATCTTCGTCACCTTCCAAAAGAGAAGATCGAAACAAAACTGCCTAGTTTATATAAAGCCGCATACAATCAAGCAGGAATCGATGTAACAAAAGAGGTGTTAGAGATACGCCCCTTGGCTCATTACTCTATGGGTGGAATTGAATCAAATATGACAAAAACATCTATAAAAGGACTTTTTGTCTGTGGTGAATGTGCTGCAGAAGGGGTACACGGGGCAAATAGATTAGGGGGGAACTCACTCTTAGAGGGTGTTGTTTTTGGAGAACTTGCAGGGGAGAATGCCCTTGAGTTTACACAAAACAAAGAGTTCCTGCCGATTGATTACAATCTGGTTATTAAAGATCAAAAGATGGTAGATTGGATCTTTGATATGGATACCTCGAAAAACTTTAATGCAATGCGTGTGAGCATGGGGGAAACAATGTTCAAAAATGCCGGAATACATAGAAGTGAAACAAGTTTACAAAAGGCATTTGACTATTTGAAATATCTGCGTAATGAAACAATTACGCTCCATTGTATAGATAAGGGACGACACAATAATGTAGAGCTGATCTCAATTTTAGAATTAAGAAATGCTTTAGAAGTTGCAGAAGCCGTTGTTCTTGCGGCGATGTTTAGAGAGGAGAGCAGAGGTGCCCACCATCGTGATGATTTTGTCAAAGATGATATATCTTTACAAAAATCAATCTTGATAAGTGAGCCTAAAAAAGGGTATTTTGATGTGCGTTATGAAGATAAAGGGTTCATCAAGTTTATACGAAATTTATTTAAAGGATAGAAAATGGCAAAAGTTATGTTACGTGAAAATGAGGGAGAGATATTTTTTTATATTGCAAAAAAAGATATGGAAGAGACTATAGAGTCTTTAGAGTTTAATAGTGAAGAAAAATGGGGTGGAGAAGTTGAACTGAGTAACGGTGAAACTTGGTGGATTCAACCTGGCCCTAAAAACTTACCAAAAGAGGAAGTTTGTAAGAAGATTGCTGATTGATGAAAAATTATACATTATAATGTTTATTATATGGACTGATGTCAGTATAATAAAATAAAAAAGATGGATAATATGTTTGGACAATGTGAACAATGCTTAACGCACAAAGAATTAAAAGTACTCTATGATATAGCGTCATTGATCTCAGATTCAAGAGATATAAAAAAATCATTAGAAAAAAGTTTATTGGCACTGAAGAACTCTTTGCAGTTAGAAAATTGTGTTATTTATAAACTTGATGATGAGAACTTAAGTGTGTTTGCTTCACTGGGATTTAGTAAATTTCAAAAAGTAAACTCTGAGTATAAACTCGGTGAGGGTGCAACCGGTCTTGCAGCAAAAAGTATGGAACCTGTTGTGATTGAAAATATTCACAACGACATACTTTTTTTGAACAAATCGGGAAATAAAACTAATCATACACTCTCATATATAGCTGTTCCTATGATAGCTGAAGATGATGTAATTGGTGTAATCGGTGCAAACTTAACTAAAGATACAGAGATTGACTATGAAGCAACTATCCGTATCCTAACTATTATCAGCTCATTATTCGCACAGTATATAAACTCATATACTGTTGTAGAACAGGAAAAAGAAAGATTAAAAGAATTAAAACTATATTACAAAATGGAATGGGATTCAAAAGTGCACAATTTCGGTGACATAATCGGTGATTCTCCAAAGATGCAAACTGTGTATCAAGTGATCGAACGTATTGCACAAAGTGATGTGACTGTACTTGTACGCGGTGAAACGGGAACAGGTAAAGAACTCGTAGCAGCAGCTATACATAAACGTTCTAAGCGTGCAGAGGAACCGTTCATTAAACTAAACTGTGCAGCGATTACGGATACACTGTTAGAGAGTGAACTTTTCGGACATGAAAAGGGTGCATTTACCGATGCAAAAGAGACAAGAAAAGGGCGTTTCGAATTAGCTGACGGCGGGACACTTTTCTTAGATGAGATCGGGGATATCTCCGCATCAGCTCAGGTAAAACTCTTACGTGTTCTTCAAGAGAGAGAGTTTGAGCGTGTAGGTGGTAGTAAAACTATTCGAGTAAACGTGCGTTTGGTGGCGGCTACAAACAGGGACCTCGAACAGATGGTAAAAGATGGAGAGTTCAGAGAAGACCTCTACTATCGTTTAAATGTTATTCCGATCGACCTGCCGCCGCTTAGAAAACGTGGAGAAGATATTAAACTATTGGTGAATTTTTTCTTGGAACGCTCTATGAAAAATCACAAGAAAATAGTGAAAATTACAGACGAAGCTATGGAACAGTTAATGTCGTACCCTTGGCCGGGTAATGTTCGTGAACTGGAAAATACGATCGAGCGTATCGTACTTATGGGTAGTGAAGAGGGAATTACGGCAAGTGATATGATGCTTCTTCTTCCTGCACTTAACAATGAAAAACTCATAGGTGAGTATTGTCCGATGCCTACAGAAAATATGACTCTTGAAGAGATTGAAAAAGATGCACTTGTAAGAGCTTTGGAGAAAAGTGGCGGTAATCAAGCTGAAGCGGCAAAAGTGTTAGGACTGACACAAAGACAAATTGGATATAAGGTGAAAAAGTATGGAATCTAGTATAAATTATAAAGGTGAAAGTTTAGAGCTGTGTGAAGACTTTATAGATATAGGGTACATGGCTGAAAACATAGAGGTTACAGATAAGCAGGGGGAAACAAAAGAGATCAGAAGAAGTCATCCAGATCGTTCGATGACTCTTTTGATCTCTTTTCCAAACGCTTCTGATGATTTTATTGATGAGATTTTAAAAATTGACGAGCTGCTTAGTCATATCCAGGTACCTTTGCATTGTTACATGATCTTTGATAAAGAGTATAAGGAACAAACTCTTTTAAAAAACAGATTGAAAAAATTTGAAGTGGTTTTAGACACTGAAGATGAGTATGGAAACATGTACGGTACGAAACTTGTAAGTGGAACTCTAGCAGGTAAGTTAACTAAGTCTCTGTTTTTAATATCTAAAGACGGAGCTATTTTTTATCTTGATATGCCGAGTGACTTGGAAAAACCATTCGATCTAGAGAGACTAAGAATAGAGTTAAACAAAGCCTATACTAGCTACACTGGAGTAGGATGTCATGGATAATGTCGTAGAAAAATTGAAAAGTGGGGAGCTTATTCCATTTATAGGATTAGGTGTTTTTGAACATACAAAAGCTAAAGACGGAAGCGATTTGCCTTATGACAGTGACAGTATGATACTGGCACTTAATAACGGTCGTGCAATGAGCCCGAGACTGATGTACGAATACTCTCGTGCAGCTATGAGCTTGGAACAAAGAAAAGGGCGTGAGTTTATTGTTCAGATGACAAACCACATCTACGCTTCAAAAGAGTACGATCTTCCTTTCACGTACGAATATCTCAAAACTATACAGCCAAAATATATGATCGATACAAATGTAGATGACAGCGGATGTAAAGTGTATGAGGATGTCCCACACTTTATGATTACGGGAGTCTCTCGTATTACGGCTGATTACGATAGATTTCTTATCTACAAATATGATCCGAAAACAAAAGAGTACACAAGAGTTGAAAAAGAGGAACTAGATGATTCTTTACCGATTCTTTTTAAACCTATGGGGTGTATGAAGCCGGAGATGAACTTTATCATCTCTGATGCAGATTTTGTTGACTGGTTGACTGAAGCGATGGGCGGATATGCACTTCCACCGTTTCTAAAAGATTACAAAAAAGATAAATCATATCTGTTTTTAGGGGTGGATTTCTCACGTGACACTTTTAGAATGGTGGCACATGAAACTACTTTAGGATTAGATACAGGCCTGGTAGTTACACCGAAAGAGGAACTTACAAAAAAAGAGAACAAATTTGTAACTACACACAATCTTGAAGTATTACAACAAGATTGTGACACTTTTTTAAAGGCTTTATAATGAGTGATTTAGTTTGTGACTTTTGTGGTAAAAGCGTAAAAGAGGTTGAAAAGATTTTCAGTGCAGAAAATGCACATATCTGTAACGAGTGTATAGGTACTTGTTCAGACATCATTGCTAAAGAGCATCTCAAAAAAGAGCGTGCACAGTTTCAAAAGGGGTTAAATATTCCAACACAGATTAAGGAACATTTGGACAATTATGTAATTGGACAAGAGGAAGCAAAAAAAGTGCTTTCAGTTGCTCTGTATTCCCACTACAAACGTATAGATAAACCAACTTTTAAAAATGTAGAGATCGAAAAAAGTAATATCTTGCTTGTTGGACCGACGGGAAGCGGTAAGACACTTTTAGCGAAATCGCTTGCAAAAATTATGGATGTGCCTTTTGCGGTCGCCGATGCTACTGCACTCACGGAAGCGGGATATGTAGGAGAAGATGTTGAGTCTATCCTTTCTCGTCTTTTAGCTTCGGCTGACTATGACATAGAGCGTGCACAAAAAGGGATCATCTACATCGATGAGATCGACAAAATTGCAAACAAAAGTGAAAGTGCGACAAGCGGTCGTGATGTTTCGGGTGAAGGTGTACAGCAAGGACTTCTGAAAATTTTAGAAGGTGGTGAAGTGTATGTCCCTTTAAAAGGGAGTCGTAAAAGCTCTTCGGCAGAGACTGTACTCTTTGACACGACACACGTACTTTTCATCTGTGGTGGTGCTTTTGTCGGCCTTGTAGGGGATGATGAGCACAAGAAAAAATTTAAACCTAAAAAGATGGGATTTTTAAAATCAGGTGATGATGAACAGTCTCAAAAAGAGATAGAATCTAAAGACCTAATAAACTTCGGGCTTATCCCTGAGTTTATAGGGCGTATACCTGTGATAGCAACACTTAACCCTCTCTCAATTGAAGACCTCATTCGCGTACTTAAAGAACCGAAAAATGCGATTATTAAACAGTACCAGGCCCTATTTGAACTTGACGGCATGGAGCTTGAGTTTAGCGATGATGCACTTGAAGCGATAGCAAAAGAAGCTGATGAAAAAGGTGTAGGGGCTCGTGGTCTGCGCGGAATTATCGAGAAGATTATGTTACCGCTTCAGTATGAACTTCCTGCAAGAGAAGGTGTAGAGGCTTGTATTATTACCAATGATTTTATCGAAGGTAAAAAAGATGTAGAGCTTCGTTTCGAAGAAGTTAAAAAGGAAGCAGAGTAAACCTGATTTCTCTTCGGCTCAACATCAAAGATGTTGGCTCGTCGAGAAGGTTTACACTGTAAAAAAGCAGAGTAAAACTCTAAAGGAGACACAAAACAATGGATGATCAATCAACTGTATATGAGTGGGCAAAAACGTATAATTTTACAGAAGAAGAGATTCAGTATGCTACGATCTTGGCATTAAAGATCTTAGATGACGAGTGTAAAATGGATTATGACAACTATAATCTTTTCATGTCTGTGTATGACGGGATCAAAGATAAAGCAAATACACCGTTTAATCTAAGTGTACACAGCATTATTGATTTAGCTCGTGCAAAAGATCCAATTAAAGCTGATCCGGTTTATAAAGATATGATCGGCGAGTTACGTGTAACAATGATGAAAGATATGAAAAAACCTATTATGAAAGCGTATAAAAATCTTGTTTGGGATGTTGTAAGCTGTTAGCAAATATAAAAAAGAGTTGTTTGACTTACAATAGCTATTTTTGATATTATTCAAACAAATTTGATTATGTGTAGGAATAGTTGTGTATAAAAAAATATTATTAGTTGTTGGTGCAATGTTCGTATTTACCGGTTGTGATCCAGATACGGTTTCTCTTGTAAAAAATGGTAAATTAGATAAAGCAGATAACTTTACTGTAGGTAAGGCACTTGATACTTGGTCAGCTTGTAAAGAGTCAAAATGGACAGAAAATCTTGATGAAGATAATGAAAAATATGTTGAGTTTGTATGTACATTAAAAACAGACTTAGGGCTGCATCCTCTTGAGAAAGCTAAAGTTAACATGGATATTATTAACGAAGCTAAAGAAAATCAAAAAAAACTTGAAGAAAAATATAAATACGGCAAGTATAAACATCGTGATGAGTTTAATGCAGCTGAAGAAAAAATAGTAGAAGCAGAAGATGAATATATTGCTGATAAAATAAGAAAAACAGTTCTTATAATGCAATTTAATGTCAATACAGAAAGAGAAACATTCAATTTAGGATGGACTGGATATATTCACTATATGAAAGATGGCGGATTTATTCCTGATACTCGTAACTCTTTAATGCAAGATGCATATGATGATTTAGAACCTTACAGTCCGCTACCAAGCTCAGATATTTGGAAAGACCTTACTAACGAAGAGCATTCAGAACGTTTTTCTAGTTAATGATTATATAAAGGTGGAGCGGGTGAAGGGATTCGAACCCTCGACAGCCTGCTTGGAAGGCAGGAACTCTAGCCACTGAGTTACACCCGCATAGGTGAATGTAGGGCAGAATTTTACTCTATAAAAACTAAGAACTTCATTAATCTTCTCTAGGATGCAACTACAGATTATCAAAATGAACTACTTTGTTTCTGCCGTGTTCCTTGGCAAAATAGAGTGCTTCGTCTGCTTGGTTTCGCAAAATATCTGCAATCTTTTCGGTATTGTCATTGGGCTGAGGGGTTATAGTGGCAACTCCTGCACTGATAGTGATTTTGTTGATTTTCTCTATAGAACTGTTTTGAATCGATAATCTAATCCTCTCGGCTGCAATAATAGCTTCTTCTTTATCTGTTTTTGGAGGCATTAACAAAATAAACTCTTCTCCGCCATGGCGCCCTATAATATCACTCTTTCTGCCTACATCGACTAAAATCTCTGCAACAAATTTCAAGACCTTGTCGCCTTCGTCATGTCCGTAAGTATCATTGACTTTTTTGAAATGATCAATATCAAACATCGCGATGCTTATTTTAGAACCGTCACGCTTTGCCAGTTCGATAATCTCTTTACAATGTTCCTCAAATCCGCGTCGGTTATAAAGTCTTGTTAAAAAATCTTTGTTAGCTTGTTCAGCCAGTTGTTTATTTACCTTTTCCAGTTGTTTTCTAAGTTTAGTAGTTTCAGTGACATCAACGAGTACCACGACCACCTCACTTAAGTCCTTCTTGAGTGCCGTCATACTGACCAAAAAAGTAATATGAGTAGCATCTTTTTTTACCAGATCTACCTCTTGGGTATATACTCCTTTATCGGCTAACTCCGGATAGCCTTGTTTACCGATAGAAAGATAATACTCCTCGCTGGGATAGACTACTCTGCTCTCTTTTCCGATAAGTTCACCGCTCTCATAACCTAGCATATTCTCCAGCACACTGTTCATCCATGTAAACTTTCGGTTTTTTAAAAAAGCAAAGCCGACGTTTTGCACTTTTAATAGAGCCTCTTGCTTATTAATAGTTCTTTGAAGCTTCTTTTCTATCTGCTTTATTCTGGATATATCATAAACCGTTCCAATTGATTTTAGAGCATTTCCCTGTGAATCAAACTCCGTTTCACACTGTTCTTCTACCCATTTGATTCTGCCATCATTCATCAACAGTCGATGGGTGATTTGATATTTGTTTTTAGTGATAAGAGAGTTTTCATACGCTTTTGACACCATATCCCGATCATCAGGATGAATCGTCTGCAAAAAAGCTTCGTACGATGCATTGAACTTCTCTTTATCTATCTCAAAGATCTTATATATCTCATCTGACCAGTTCAACTTATTGTTTACAATATCAAGTTCCCAGATTCCCAAGTTTGCAATTTCCTGTGATTTTTGTAGAAGCCGGTTTGTTTTTTCAAGCGTACTTGTTCTTTCTTTCACTTTTTGTTCAAGCTTATAATTTGCTTCATGTGCATCAAAATATGCTTTTCCGAGTAAGGCTAATATATTGACCTCTTTTGTAAAAAATTTCAAAAGATTTTTTATTTCATCTTCTGAAAAAACTTTTACTTCATCAAGAGCCTGTAAATAATCTTCAGTATCAAAACCAAATGTTTTGGCTTGGTTTATGAAGTATTCCCTGTCAGGTTCTTCAAAAAGAAATTGACCGATAAAAAAGTTGGCGAGGTGTTGACCGTCAATAATAATTGGAAACGCTACATCAACAAGGCCGTTTTTGCATTTATAAACGTTATACTCTTTTTGCTCTTTAAGCCCGTTTGCAAGTGCCGTATCACTCTCCAGACATCGCTGCGATGTTGCCGGATTAACTCTATGGTACACGGTACATATACGCCTCCAGCTTGAAGCGGCAAGTATTTTTCCGTCTACATCAAGGATAGCAGTGGCTACAGGATATAGTGGGGCAAAACTATCCAAAAGTTCTTGCATAACTGTAATATCAACAATTTCCGAGAATTTATAATTCATACTATTCCTTTTATAGATTAAAGCTAAAATAATATGAAAAGTAAATTAATCGGACTAATCAAGATCGCAAAACTCTAGATTTGGCAACTCCGGGCGTTCTAAAGAGTTCTCCTGGATATATAGATTTTTAAGTTTTGTAAGCTTTGAGAAAGACTCAGGATACTCCTCTAGATAGTTCTCCTCTATATCTAATTCTAAAAGATTTTCCAACTCCCCTATACACTCAGGAAGTGTTTTTAGTTTATTTGCACTCACACTTAAATGGTTGAGCTTTTTGAGTTTGCACAGAGAATCGGGCAGATATTCAAGGTGATTATTGTCAAGTGTTAAGATCTGGAGATCTTCTAAGGCACTTAGGTCAAAGTCGATAGTTGTAAGATCATTATCATTCAGATTGAGTTTAATTAACATATCGTGAGACTCTAAAGAGGGAAGATTATTGATCTGGTTCCCCTCAAGGAGCAGCGTTTCTAGTTCATCTATATGACTCAAAGAGGATGGTAGTTTCGTAAAGTTGTTATACGAAAGATCGAGATAATAAAGTGATCTCATCCCTTCAAAAATTTCCGGAAGTTCGTCTAAGTTATTTGTATCGAGTGAAAAATACAACAGTTTTTTAAGTTTATAAAACTCTTTTGGAATACTCTCCAGGGCATTTGCAGCTATCGTTAGACGTGTTAGCGTAGTTAGTTTGCAAAAACTGTTAGGAAGTGATTTTAGTCTATTGCCGTTTAGGTTTAAGATGATCAAAGAATCGAGTGCACCGATTGAATCGGGTAGTTCTTTTAAAAGATTGTTTTCACATTGCAGATTTTTGAGTTTTTTTAGGTTCCCTATACTTTTTGGAAGTGCTTCAAGTCTGTTGTTTGAAAGTTTCAGGACAACAAGGTTTGGTAAAAAACCGATACTTGGAGGAAGTTCACGAATCTTGCATTTTGAGAGATCAAGCACAGATAGTGTTTTTAGTTTTTCTATATCTGTAGGAACTTTTGAAGTCAGCCCTTTGCTCTTGATCCATCTTGCGAAATCTTCTAAAATCGTATCCATCTTAACACCTATGTAGCATTTTTTTGTTCTATGAGAAAGTCTATCTCCTCATAGTCTATCTCACCAAACTCAATCATCTTGAATAGTGCCATTAAGGGGCGTCTGCAACATGTCTTATTACATCCGGTGACTAGTTTTTTCGCTTTTTTGTATGGAAGATCAGTTGTGCGTAAAATATCCTCTGCTTCTGCGACTGTTTTATTGCCGCACTCACAAATAATTTTTGCTTGTACTGTTTCCATTGGGTTTGTTATTGTAAAAACGAATGCTCAGCTTTGAAGTCTTCAACTACTTTCATAGCTGTTTGAACTTCTTCGCTAAGAGGTATGAGTCTGCCATAATCAGTCCAGATTGTATCTTCAACTATGTCATGGATCTCACCTGCAAGTTCTACAACTTTTCTTTTGTAACCTGCTAACTCTTTTTTTAGTGCTTTTTGTTCATCTGTTAATGCCATTATATTACTCCTTAATTTTATTTTATACGCTACTGAAAGTAATTTCAGTACCTACGTTAACACTAGGTTCTCTTCGGCAGAGAGCCCGGCGCACCTTCGATGCTTTTAAATATGCAAAAAACTTTCCCTAAAATCCATACACCATCTCTAAATTGATGTCGGGTTTTTTGTTTATATATAAAAGTGAGTACTCCTCACTCAGGCTAAAATTGTAAGACTTGTACAAATTTGTTATCTCATTTACATCACTTGGAATATAGGCAAAAATTCTTTTAAGTCCTCTGTGGTAAATCACTCCTCGGAGTATCTTTTCCGCATCTATATAGGCCGCATCTTCCATAATCCATGGAGAGATTTTGATAAGGGACTTATCTATAGCGTAAGAGTGTTGGTACCCAAAATCTGTAGAGAGTACAAGAGATGACTGTTTAAAGAGCACATCTCGAATATACTCCATTCTTGTTTCGTGATACGCTTTTTTATCGAGCTTCATAATAGTTGGTATGTAGTTTTCGTTAGCTATGCTTTTTGCCGTTGCGTTTGAGAAGTTAAATGCCGGTGCTCCACCTGCATAGATCGCTTTTTTAAACTTTGCATACTCTTTAAAGCCAAATGCAAGGAGCATCGTTCGCTCATCTTTTTTACTCATAATGCAGAGAGACTTTTCAGTTTGTGAAGCATTGTTAAGTAAGAGTTTTACAAGACGCTTTTTTATATCATCAGTGATGTTTGACATATAATAAAAGTTGTTGATAAGTATAGAACTTTCCATCTCATACGCTGATATAAAAGCTACAAGCTTATTTTCATCATAAGCTCCGAAACATAAAGATGGGTTTTGCTCAAATGTTTTTAAAACAAGTGATTTGTCTATAGTTATGCTACTGCTAAAAGCCTCGAGATCGGCACTGAAATTTTTTGCACGTATCCATCCTATGAACATAAATATAACTCCACTAATTCATTTGGTTCTAACACCGTTTTTCTTTGTGTCACTATCTCACGAACTTTCGGTAAAAGACCTTGCACCTTTGCTTTTACAGGTGTAATACCAAATGCTTTAAGGTGATAGTTAATAGTCGCACTTCCTGAGTGTTTTCCGATCGGGAAAAAGCGGTGCAGTCCAACCATTTCCGGCTCAAACGCTTCATATGCATTGAGGCTTTTAATCATTCCGCTTACATGGATGCCCGATTCGTGTGAGAAGATATTTCTCCCGACAATAGGTCTGTTGTGACTTATCTGTCTGTTTGCTGCAAGTGCAACACTTTGTACAAGCGTCTGTAGATTAATAGGATCTATCTCACGATCTTCGTGGAATTGGTGTTTTAAACTCATTAACACCTGCTCAAACGAAGCGTTTCCGGCACGTTCACCTAAACCGATTACCGTCGTATTCGCACTGATTGCTCCCGCTTCAAAACCTGCTACAGAGTTGGCAGTAGCCATTCCGAAATCGTTATGCATATGCATCTCTATATCTAAACTTGAATGTTTTGCAAGGTAGTCTATTTTCTCGTAAGTAGCATGTGGTGTCAGTATTCCAACCGTATCACAGTAGCGAAAGCGATCAGCACCGAGTGACTCGCCGAAGTTCATAATTTCAGCTAAAAACTCTTCATCCCCGCGAGAAGAATCTTCTCCACCGATACAAACAAACAGCCCCTCTTTTTTTGCCGTAGTGACAACATCCTCAAGGTTTCTAAAAAGTTTCTCTTTGTCTCCGCCAAACTTTACATCGATTAAAGTTTGAGAAACAGGGACTGAGAGATCAACAGCCTGCACACCGCATGAAAGAGATGCTTCCAAGTCCTGTAAAGTGGCTCTGTTCCAAGTCATTACACGAAGCGGAAGTTCAAGGTTCAAGATCTCTTTTATATCCTCTTGCTCTTTTATTCCCATGGCAGGAATCCCCACTTCAAGTTCATCAGCACCACAGTTATGAAGAAGTTTGGCAATTTCTAATTTTTCATGCGTATTAAACGCAACATAGGGAGCCTGTTCCCCGTCTCGAAGTGTCGTGTCATTTATGATCGCCATGAGAACCCCTTAGAAATATAGTTATGTTGTAGATATTCAGAAAGTGTTCCTTAGAAATATCATTTTTTTTAGATAAATATGTGATATTTTTATCACATATGATAATGCAATATTGTTGATTTTTGGTAAAATTATCTCGTTTTAGTTTCGATTAATATAATTAGGAGTAATCTTTGTAAGGTTTAGTTTTATTTGAAAATCTAATATTTTAAAACAAAGAGGAGAAACTATGAATCGTAGAGACATATTGAAATTTGGTGCTATCAGTGCAGCTGCAGCAACAGTTACTTTAACAGGTTGTACAACTAGTCCGAAACCGGATGACAGCGTAAAACCTGCTGTCGGAATGGGCTCTAAAGCACCGTTACCAGCGGCTAAAGGTCCTAGAGTTGTTATAGTAGGTGGTGGATGGTCAGGTCTGTCAGTTGCCAAATATACTAAAAAATTTGCACCTAATGCTGATGTTGTTTTAGTTGAACAAAGAACACAATTCCATTCTTGTCCTATTAGTAACTTATACCTTGTAGGTGCAGTTGATTTAGAATTTATAACTCACGATTATTTACAAGCTGCTCGTGAAAATAAATATACATATTTTAACGCTTCAGCTATCGGAATAGATAAAGCTCAAAAAATAGTAAAAACAACGAATGGTGATATAGATTATGATTATTTAGTTTTAGCTCCGGGAATTGATTATGATTATAGTCCTTGGAATGTAGACCTTGCAACTGAACAAAGATTAAGAACGGAATACCCTGCAGGTTTTATGTCACCAAGTGAACATATGACAATCAAAAGCAAGTTAGAAGACTTTGAAGGCGGTAACTTCATTATAACTGTACCTGGCGGTAACTATAGATGTCTTCCAGCTCCATATGAAAGAGCTTGTTTAATAGCAGATTATTTCAAAAAGAACGAGATTGAAGGTAAGGTACTGATTTTAGATGCTAATCCGGATATTACGATCAAGTCTGAAGGTTTCCACTCGGCATACGATGAGATGTATAAAGATTATGTAGAGTATGTTCCAAATGCAGCTATTATGAGTGTCGATCTAGAAAACAAAAAAGTGATCGCAGGTGAACTTGAAGATGAATTTGAGTTTAGTGATGCTGCATTCTACCCTCATGTACGTGGTGGGAAACTATTAGAAGTTTGTGGTGTAGCAAAAGACAATGCCTTTAATAAAATGGAAGGAAATATTGATCCGTTTACATATGAAGTAATTGGTGAAAAAAATATCTTCGTAGCGGGTGATGCTCGTCCTATGGGTTACTCAAAATCAGGTAATACGTCAAACTCTGAAGGTCACTACTTAGGGAAATTGTTAGCTGAGAGAATTACTAAAAATAAAGATATTCCATGGAAATCTCCGTTAACTGTATGTTATTCTGCAGTTTCTGCTATGCCTAATCATGCAATCTCTGTTAGAGCAGAGTATGAATTTAAAGGTAAAACACTTGCAGGTTTCACAAATGTTGAACTTTCACAAGAGTGGCGTGGCAAAATAGGTGAAAATAACGGAAAAGCACTGATGGAATGGGCTAAAGGTATGTATAGAGATATGTTTAACGCATAATCTATAGAGTCTATTTAAGGAGAAGTATTAATGCAAAGAAGAGAGTTCTTCAAAGTAGTTGCAGGGGTTGGAGCGGTGATAGTCGCTCCATCTCTTATAACTACAGACTTAAGAGCTGATGATGGCAGATTGTATAAAACATACAATAAAGTTCAGTTGGTTGATGCTAAGGGTAATCCTATTTTAGCTTCAAAACTTCTAGAGGAAGAAAACTACATATTTAACTATCCGTATGTAGGAGTAAGTTCATTTCTAATAGCTTTACCGGAAAAAACAGAGACAGATGTTACACTGAAAAGTGAAAGCGGTGAAGAGTATATCTGGAAAGGCGGTATAGGGAAAAAAGGAAATATAGTAGCGTATAGCTCTATATGTAGTCATCAGATGACACATGTTCATAAAAATGAGTCTTTTATCTCTTACCAAAAGAAGGGTCAAAAAACTATGGCTTGTAAACAAACGGGTGTTATGGTCTGCGGCTCACATCTTTCAGCATATGATGCTAATAAAGGGTGTAAAGTGATAAGTGGACCTGCACCACAACCTCTTGCAAGTATAGTATTGGAGCATCATGATGATGATACTCTTTGGGCAGTCGGTGTCCTCGGTTCAGACAAGTTCCATGAATTTTTTAAAGCGTTCAAGTCTGAACTCAAAGAGCAGTACGGCGGAGCTAGAAAAGCAAAGAAAAAAGTAAAAGAGACTGCTCAAGTTGTTACTTTAGCAGAATTTACAAAAGATATAATTCAATACTAAAAGAATTCATACAAAGGTGGAGTATTATAAGACTCTGCCTTTTTCTTCATACAATACACTCACACAAATCCTTTTTATTTTACATAATGTTTTTTGGGCTATAATTTCGCAGATTTTATAAGGAACGTATGTGAAAAAAGTTGCAGTTATTGGTGCGGGTTACGGCGGTTTGCGGGCTATTGAAAATTTAGCAAACAATAAAGAGGTATCACTTTACCTTTTTGATGAAAATTCTTACCATTATTTACAAACTGAAGCATACGGATATATTGCAGGGAGATTTGATTTGCACGATGTTGCACTCGATCTGCAAAACTGGTGTCACGGATTTAAAAATAGAGTTAATTTTATACAAGAAAAAGTAACTTTTATCGATTCGAGAAACAATAATGTTCAAACAGAGAATGGAAAATATGATTTTGATTATCTGATCATTGCAAGCGGGGCGAGAACAAACTTTTTTAAACAGATAAGCGGTTTGGACCAATACGGTTTCGGTGTAAAAAAACTGTTTCGCTCTCACGGTTTTAGAACAGCTTTTGAGAAACTGCTCTATGAAAAGCTTGTAGAGGAAAAATCGCACGGAAAGTTGATGAATCTGGCAATCGGCGGAGCGGGACTGAGCGGTGTTGAGATTGCAGCCGAGATGGCAGACGTAGTTGCAAGACAAACAAAAAGTATAGGGGAATCTGCACAAGAACTGCAGATATATCTTATTGATGCCAGTGAGACAATACTTCCTGGAATGAGTGAATATATTATTAACAACACTCAAAAAAGACTTGAAGAATTAGGTGTAAAAATAATTACTAATAGTTTCATTGACAGTGTGGATAAAGATACGATCTACTTTAAAGATAAAACAGAGCTTGAGTACACATTTATGATCTTTACGGGTGGAATCATAGCCAATACAATCGAGATGGACAAAGAGGTGCAAACAAACAGAATAGGGCAGTATATTTGTAACGATACTTTGCGTATAGATGAAAATATTTTTGCCATAGGTGATTGTGCTGAACTGACAAGTAAGAGCGGTAATATTTTACCACCTACTGCACAAACTGCCGAGAGAAGTGCTGAGTATGTTGCAAAATCGATTTTAAAACTGTTAGAAGAAAAAGAGCTTCAGCCCTTTAAAGCAAAAGTGGACGGTGTGTTTGTTGCACTTGGCGGTTACTATGCAGTGGGTGAGTTGTTTAGTTTTATAAAAGTGAAGGGAAAATTTGCTTACATCTTGAAAAAACTGATCACGAAAAGTTACTACATAGGTTTAAAATTACGACTCAATACAGGATTTATGAAGCGTACATCTTTAGAGAAGGAAAATCTCTAAAGGTATTGAATATTATTTGCTTTTATCTTCTCTAAATCTTTATCATGCAACCCGTCATAAGCATACAAATAACACATATTTTCAGGTTTTAGTTTTTTAGACAAAGACCAAAAGTTGATGATATTTGTAACAATAGTTACATTCTCAGCTCTAAGAGATTTTAATGGAAAACCTATTGCTCCGTGTGAAGTTGTCACGGGGTAGAGCTCCAGTAGTTCATTGTTTATGGATATTGGACCGTAACCGTTTAGTAGTACGATGGTGGGATTGTTTTTCATTTTTCTAGCTTTCAAGAGCAGGGAGTTACCCTAACTCTTGCTCGTTGTTAAAGAAGTATTTTTTAGCAGCTTCGTGAACTGAGATCTCGATTGGCTCGTTTGCATAGCTGTCATCACAGATAAGTCCGATCTCATTTAAGTCGTTCATAGGACACTCCCCGATTTTTGCAGTAAGAAGTACATCTACATCTTTGAGTGTTGTTTTGATCTCTTCGATCGGGTTATAATCTTCGGCAACATCTGCACCTGAGTAAGAACTCTCGATTTTTCTGTGCATTACAAATTTGATCGCCTTGTCACCTGCTTCGTAGATTAGGAACTCTTGAGCAGAACCGAAGTGTTGGTTGATCATACCTTCACCGGCAGTTGTAATAGCGATAAGTTTTGTCTCACCGTTTGAGCTTAGTTGCTCTTTAGCAGCCTGCTCAATTTTAATACGTTTATTCGCTTCTTCAAGATGACTTCTCCAAGTCTCAATCATCTCATGTTTTTTCGAACGAGCTTCGATGTTGTACTTATCTTCAAGTGCTGTAAAACTCATGTTCATAAATACATCTTTAGTGAACTCTTCACCTCTGTCTTCACCGATAAGACCTACTGCATCCGCACGACACTGACGACAGTGGCTCATAAGTTTCATATCCATTCCACATGCTTCTTGAGCCGCCATTGTTTCTTGGTCAGTTGCACTAGGAACTCCGTCAAGTCCAAATTTTGTACCAAACTCAGGAGAAGAGAGAAGTGGCATAATATTGTGTAAAAATACATTCATCTCTTTTAGCTTTTTAGCAACATTTGGAAGATCTTTGTCATTAATACCAGGGATTAAAACAGAGTTGGCTTTTACAAGGATTCCACGCTCAGTAAGCATACGGATACCTTCAAGTTGCTTCTCTAAAAGAAGTTTTGCCCCTTCAGGACCCCAGATTTTTTTGTGATCCCAGTGTACCCATGGATAGATCTGAGAACCGATCTCACCGGTTGGATCTACAGTGTTGATCGTTACAGTTACGTGGTCAACATTGTATTTTTCGATCTCATCGATGTAGTCAGGTAAACGAAGACCGTTTGTTGAAAGACACAGTTTAAGATCCGGTGCTTTTTCTTGAAGCATTCTAAATGTATCAAATGTCTTTTTAGGGTTTGCCAGTGCATCACCCGGTCCTGCAACACCTACAACAGAAAGCTGTTGAATGTCACCACCGACATAAAGTACTTTTTTTACAGCCTCTTCAGGTGTCAGTTTAGAACTTGTTACTCCCGGACGAGATTCGTTTGAACAGTCATACTTTCTGTTACAGTAGTTACATTGAATATTACATGCCGGAGCTACCGCCACGTGAATCCTTGCATAGTGTTGGTGAGCTCCCTCACTATAACACGGGTGATTATTGATCTTTTCTTGGATAGCCATAGCTTCGGGATTGTTTGGATCAAATCCCATATCTGGTGACGTACCGCATCCTCCAGTTGAACAACTCATGAAAACTCCTTTGCCGTTTGTTTATTAGGCTTAGAGTTTCAAAAACTGTTCCTTAAGAGCTTTTTTCTACTCTGTTTTTACCGTTTTCTTTTGCTTTGTATAAAGCAAGGTCAGCATCTTTGAAGATACTTAGAGGATGTTCTTTATCGCTAGGAGCGGCTACACCGAAGCTACATGTAATCTGTCCGACACCTTCAATTGTATGTTCTGCAATTGTTTTACAAATATGCTGAGCTTTTTCATATGCAACATCAAGAGTTGTTCTTCTCATTAAAATTACAAACTCTTCACCACCCCAACGTGCAAAAATGTCAGTTTCTCTGACATTTTTATCTACAACCTTTACAAGTTCGGTTAGTACTTTGTCTCCGACATCGTGTCCAAAAGTATCGTTAATATTTTTAAAATTGTCAATATCAAACAGAATTAAACTCATAGGTGTTTGGTAACGGCGATAAGAGTTAAATTCGCGTTTATAGAGATCATCAAACATCTGTCTGTTGTAAATTTTAGTTAAATAGTCGTGTGTAGCAATATTGTAAAACTTCTCTTTCTCTTTGATCGCCTTATTTCGTTTGGTGATATCTTGAATGAATGCAACAAATTTGTCACTGTTGCCTATATGCATCAATTGCAGTTGAATCTCAACATCGTATAAGGTGCCGTCTTTTCTTCTATGTTTTGTTTCAAAAAAGATCTGCTCAAGTTCTTTTTTCAAAAGGGGTTTAATGATCTGAGCAAAAAGATCTGCATCAAATTTTGGTTTAATATCCAAAGGAGTCATCTCTAAAAACTCTTCACAGCTATAGCCGCAGTTTTCTATGGCACTGCTGTTAACATAGCTAAATTTAAGTGTTTTCGGATTAAAGATGTAAATCTCATTGAGTGAATTTTTAATAATATCTTCAAAACCTTTTGCACGCTTATAACTTTTTTGCAGTGGGGTAAGTACACTTACTTTTAATATCTTCATAATTATCAGATAGCCAATAATAGTAATGGCAAGTGATGTAAATATACTCCATAACATTATGTCGTAGCGAATATTTGTGTAATGCTCTATGAGTTCACTTTCATCAAGTTCTGAGATAAGTGCCCACTGAAGCGTGTTCAGTTGAAAAGGTTTGTATACTGAAAGTACATCAACATTTCTGTAATCTTTAATAATGTTATGGGAACTGTTTCCCTCTAAAGCCTCTTTAACAGCTTTTGTATCTATTTTATATTTTTGCGGTTCTAAAAAAGAGTTTTTTAGATTGAATGTTTTTTTGAGATAAGAACTGCTTCTTAAAAGATGATCAGAACCTACAAGATAACTCTCAGCAGTTTTTTCCATACCGGCTCTAAAGTATATGATCTCATCAATAACATTAACAGGCATAACCAAAACCAAAATATTTAAGAGTTTCTTTCCTTCTCTGACAGGGGTTGCAAAAAGGAGATACGGGTTCTCTTTATTAAAAACTGAAAACTCTGTATCTGCAATATTGGTTTTATTTGTTTCTAATACATTTTTGTAAAGCTTTGCAATATTTGAATTAGAAAAACTTTGTGAAGTGACCTCTTTACCAATAAGAGAATGGTTCTTCGCACTAAAGGTTATTTTTGAATTTTTTGGATCAAGGAGTAAAAGATCGCTGTATTCATACTCATTTAAAAAGATCGAAATATAAGAAGTATCCTTCATACCATCTTTGGATATTTCTAAAATATCATTGTTGTGTGCCAATGTGTTTATATCTTGAAGTCTGTGTTTGAAAAAAAGTTTGAGTTTATGCTCTTTTATATTGTTAATCGCTTCAAGGTTTTTAAATGCCAGAGTGTAAGAGAGCTGTTCATTTTTGTCTGCATAAATGTAAGCGGTTATCCCAACGGTTATGTTTACAAGCATTAAAAAAGTAAGAGGCAGAATGATTTTAGGATTTAAAAAAAGTTTTTGAATATTCATAGAAACCCCTTGTTTGCCAAGTATAGCAAATTTGAGTTTACAAAAGCTTATAGGATTCAAGTGCTTATGAATCCTATATGATATTAAAGTTACGAAGTTTTAAAGAGTGAAGTTTCCTGCCACTTCTTTAAGAATAGCATTTGCATCATGAGAGTTCCCAGTGTATTTTACAATTGAAACACCGTGGTTCTTCATCGTATTTGCAGTGTTTTTACACGCACGGTTTACGACAATGTAGTCACATTCATCTAACACTACACCCATTTTGTCATGCTGTGCAATATGTTCTGCATCATCATGATCGTGATCACATACATGATTTTCGTCATCATGGTCGTGGTCAAGGTCTGTTCTTGGATTGTTTTTGATCTCATCTAAAGTGAAAGATTTAAACATCCCTCCGCCTTGCATCGTAAAAATTGCAAACTTAGGAGTGTGTCCTGCATTGCCGAAAAAAGTTAGTGAATCATCTTTAACTGGAATAGCTATTTTCATTATATTTACCTTGATTTTTTGATTTTAAATTTAAATATTGTAGCACTAATTTTGTTTAGAAATTCTTTATAAAAAGAGGCGGAAAAACCCTCTTTTTATACCTCTACAGCCATTGACTCGGCTCTTTGAGTCAAGCTAATAGAATCACGGAAAGGTCGTGGTTGGTTTGCCGGGGAGAGCAAACCTTTTTTCTTATGTGTTCTGATGAGGTATTTTCCAGCCTCTTGGCCTTGGATATAGTACTCATCATAGTCTGGAATGTAAGGCATATCCCAAACTATACATCCCTCTGTCGGACAAACATCGGCACATTTTGGTACAGTAGTGTCTACACACTCTATACATTTTTCAGGTTTAACATATGTATACTCACCATCAGCAAGAGGGGATTCGTCTGCACTAACTATAGCAGTAGCGGGACACTCCTCTATACAAGCATCACAGTTAATACAAAGGTCGGTTATATAGACAGACATTTATGCCCAGCGACCGATATTTGCATTAGATTCTCTATCGCTCATTGAAACATCAGCGATAAAAGGTTGTTCTTTTTGCTCAGGAAGCATAAGACCTTTTTTCTTATGTACACGAATGTTGTATGTTCCAGCATCCTGACCAGCTTGCCAATAGTCGTTATACTCTTTTGTATAAGGCATATCCCAAACGATCGCACCCTCAGTAGGACACGCTTCAACACAACGAGGTGCATCTGCATGACCTACACACTCAACACAACTCTCAGGTTTTACATAAAAGAAAGAATCTTGAGGATTTTTTTCATTGTTTTCATCTAAAATTGCTGCAACCGGGCACTCAGGTGCACAAGCGTCACAAGAGATACACTCTTCTGTAATCATAACTGCCATAATAGCTCCTTTAATAATAATTAGTTTTATCTATTCAGATAGTGTTCCCTCTAAGGGTATGCTACTTGTATATCTATATAAAATAACATTTGGAGGGGTATTTTGGAAGTTGTTGTAAACGGTAGAAAGTTAGAGCTACAAAAAAAAGAGCGTCATATCGGGGGCGAAGCTCCTGCTGCAAGAGTAAAGATGTTAAACGGTGAGACAAAAGTGATCGGGATGATGGCTGATAAAGTACAGTGTATGATAACTCTCAGCAACAGTTACGATCTAAACGGTTCACTTTTAGAAGTGATAAATAAACATAAAGAAAAAGCAAATATATATGTAGTTTCCTCTTCGGAACTTGAGAATAGTTACGATGATTCTATGTGTGCATACGATTTTAAAGATTTCTCACTTAAATACGGGGTAAATATAGATGACACAACCTGTGCAAAGTCTGTTTTTATTATTAACAAAGATGGAGAGATTGTTTACAAAGAGGTTTTAGATGATCTTGTAAGTGAATTTAATTTACAGGTTTTAGACAAAGAGTTAGAGAGTGCGATCAGTTTCAAGAAAAAAGGGCATACGCATGAGAACTGGATGGGTGTGTAATGTTAAGCGAAACAACAATAGAGTGGATGGTTGCAAACGATTACGATCCAAAGGTGATAGACAAGGTCGGCAAGCACGGCAACTCTGCACTTATGAAAGCGGTAAGGGAAGCAAAAAGTGAAATCGCTTCTGAGTTTATAAAAGCTGGAGCAGAGTTAGAGCTACGCAATGTTGACGGCAATACGGCACTTTGGAATGCATGTTTCGGGCAGGATTACAAATGTGTAGAGCTATTGGTAAAAGCGGGTATCCAACTAGACAGTACAAATGACAACGGTGTAACTGCTCTTATGTATAGTGCGAGTGCAGGGAAGCTGGATATGGTAAAACTTTTGTTGGAATACGGTGCAAAAACAGAGATAGAAAATCTTGATGGATTTAAGGCGATAGATTTGGCGGCTACACCTTCAATCTACAAGGCTCTTAAAAATGGTCTATAAAGCGAAGAAAAAAGATCTAGACAGTTTAGAGCTGTTGTTAAAAGAGCTTTTTACGCAGGAAAAAGAGTTTGTGTACAAAAAGGGTCTGCATAAAAAAGCACTCAAAAAGATCCTTGAGAATAAAAAGATAGGGCGTATCTTTGTCTACAAAATAGAGGACAAAATTGTAGGTATGGTTAGTATTCTTTTTAGTTACTCAACAGCACTCGGCGGAAAAGTGGGCATTATCGAAGATATGATCGTAGAGTCCGATTATAGAGGTCTAGGTGTGGGAAATGCGCTTTTGGAACATATTATGCAATATGTAAAACAGAAAAGGTTAAAAAGAGTGACGCTTTTGAGTGATGCAGATAATAGCATTGCACATAAACTGTACAAAAAACATGGGATGAAACACTCTCAGATGGTAGTTTTTAGAAAAGGGGTTTAAAATGGGAAAAGTGGAAGATAAAATCAAAGTAGACTTACTGCAAAACATCTATTCAGACAGTGTGGCAATTTATGAGTTTATAGAGAGCAGATTTAAGTTGGCTGAAGAGGAACGTCAAAAGATTATTGAGCGTATCAATAGTATGAATGACGGTTTAGTGCTGATTTTAAAAGATGTGAAACTTTCATAAGGTGTTTAGATGGTAACACCTGCCATTGGGGTATCTGAGCTGTATAAGCAGCTAGAACTGCTGATTCAAACCGATACACCCGTTTTTATTCACGGTAGTCCGGGAATAGGGAAGTCCTACATTGTCAACGAACTGGCGCAAAAAAATGATCTGGGTATCCGCGATATCAGACTATCTCAACTAGATGCGGTAGATCTAAGAGGTATCCCCTCAATTCAAAATGAGCAGACAAAATGGATGCCTCCTGTTTTTCTACCCGATGACGAGAACTCGGAGGGGATACTCTTTTTAGATGAATTGAATTCTGCACCCCTTTCTGTTCAAGCTGCTATCTATCAGCTTGTACTCGATCGCAAGATCGGGGAGTATGTCTTGCCAAAAGGGTGGCGGATCATCTGTGCGGGGAACAAGATAGACGATAAGGGGATTGTCTTCAAACTACCTTCACCTTTGATCAACAGAATGGTGCATATTGTTTTAGAAGCAAAATATGACGAGTTTAAAACTTGGGGTATTCAAAATAAGATCCACCCGTACATCATCGGTTTTTTAGGATTCCGTCCCGATCTTTTAAGTACGCAGATTCCTAGTGCGACAGAGGCAAATCCTGCTTTTGCAACCCCTAGGGCTTGGAGTATGCTCTCCAACATTCTTTACTCGGTAAAAGATCTAAGTGCTATCAGCTCAATTATTCACGGTACGGTAGGTTATGGCGCAGGGATAGAGTTTATCTCGTTTGTCAAAGTCTACAAAACCCTGCCGAACATTGATGCTATTTTAGCAGGTGAGAGTGAAGAGGTTCCGAGTGAACCGAGTGCTCTTTATGCCCTGTGCGCAGCTTTGATAGAAAAATATCAAATGGCTGAGCATGGAGACAACATCTTCACTTATGCAAAAAAACTGCCGGTTGAGTTTAATGTGATGCTGATCAAAGACCTTATTGTGAAGGATGAAACTATCGCTGAGCTAGAGAGCTTTGAAGAGTGGCTTGAGAAGTATGAAAACTTCATCATATGAAGAACTTTTTCAAAAAGCTCGGATCCACTTTCTCTTCCATCATCCCTTTTTATCTGTCTTAGCACTCTCTATCCCCACTATCTTCGCTTCAAACAGCAAAAGTGCTTTTGAGACAGACGGGATTTCGATAACAGTCGATCTTGAAAAACTGGATAAATACAGCGAAGATGAACTTACATATTTGTATGCCCATACACTTTTGCATATAGTACTCAAACACCCTTACAGACAAAAAACAAGAGAGTTAAAGCTGTGGAACCAGAGTTGTGACATTGTTGTGAATAATACTCTCTCCACTTTTAAAGATGTCGGCTCAATGCCCCAAGATGAGATTTTTGATGAAACGCTCAAAGATAAATGTGTAGAGGAAGTTTATGAGATCCTCTACAAAGAGCAAGAAGATGAAAATGAAGGTGCAAGCGAAGAGAAAGAGGATAATGAAGCGAAGGTGACTCCAGATGAAAAGGGGAAACTAAAAGCGCATATCTACGATGAGAGTAAGCAGGATATTCAAGAGGTTGCAGATGAAAAAACATCAAGCGGTGAGCTGGAAAAATTAAACGGCATCATTATTCAAGCGCTCTCAATAGCACAAAAAAACAGAACCGACTACAGTGGAATGCTGGTTGAGATAGATACCCTCATAAAACCTGAAATCAGCTTTTACGATGTGTTAAAAGAGTATCTGGTCATTTCAACTTTTGAGAAAGAGTCAACATTTTCAAAACCAAATAAACGCTTTGCCCATTTAGGACTTTATCTTCCAGGGACAAAAAAACAGCAAGAGCAACTTGAGATAATTGTAGCCCTTGACAGCTCGTCGAGTGTTTCAATGGAGGAGTATAAAAAGTTTTTAGGGGTGATTGCCGAGGTGTGCGAGGGATTTTACGAGTACAAAGTACAGATACTCCCTTTTGATATTTCAGTTAAAGAGGAGCTGATCGTCAGTTTTGACAGCTTTTCCTCATTGGAGAGTCTTGACTGGCATATCCCCAAAAGCGACGGTGGGACAAATTTTGACGCAGTACTGCGTTATCTAAAAACTACAGATATCCGCTCAAACGATTTGCTTTTAGTACTTAGTGACGGGGAATTTGAAATAAGCGAAGCTCTTGTCTCTCAAACACTTTTTGTACTTAATGAGAAAAAGAATCTTCGGAAGTTTGAACAGTATGGAAGGGTGATAGAGTTTTTGGTATAAGCAGGGTTAAAAAATAGTTCTTCTTCTTGTAGAAAATAGTGATATAATATGATTAATCAGATGTTTCACAGGGAGTATGATGGAAGTCACAAATGCGCAACAGATTGAGCAGGCCCTACACGAATGGGTCAGTGCCTTAGATGTTTTGGATGATGCTATTTTCGTTCATGATCATGAATATCGGATCCTTCGTTGTAATCGCGCATATCAGCATCTGGCTGAGCTTCCGTTTAAGGAGATTATCTCTCAGCCTTATTTCAAGATCTTCCCAAAATTAGATGCCCCTTTGAGAGCTTGTTACTCAAGCATACATAATGATAGTACTGATGAACATGAAGAGGATATTTTGGTTGGCGGTACTCTTTACCGTTCCCGTTCTCACACGATATTTGATGAAAAAGGGAAATATTGTTATTCGATTCATGTTTTGCAAGATATTACTAAAGAGCAGGCAGACGAAGAGAAACTCAAACAAAATGAAAAGTTTATTAAGACGGTACTCAATAACCTTCCCATAGGTGTTGCCGTAAATACTGTTCATCCAGAGGTAAAATTTACCTATATGAATGACAATTTTCCAAAACTTTACCGTACGACACAAGAGGCATTAAAAAATCCGGATGATTTTTGGACGGCGGCATATGAAGATGCAGATTTCCGAGAAAAAATTAAGAAAAAGGTACTTGAAGATTGTAAAAGCGGTAAGCCGACATGTATGCGCTGGAGTGATGTTCCTCTGACTCGTAAAGGGGAAAAGACAACTTACATATCGGCACAAAATATTCCGCTGTCCGATATGGACTCAATTATTTCGTTGGTATGGGATGTAACAGAGCGTAAGGAGATGGAGGACCTCTTACGCAGTGAAAAACGGTTTTCAGATAAGATTATTGAGAGTATTCCCGATGTCTTCTTTTTACTTGACGGTGAGGGAAAACTTGAACGTTGGAACAACAAGATAGAAACGCTTTTCGGTATGACACCTGAAGAGTTAAAACATCGTGAGGCTCTCTTTTTTATACATGAAGCAGATCGTACTGAAATTGCAGGGAAAATTGAAGAGACCCTTGAGGTTGGACACAGCATCGTAGAAACGCGACTGATGACAATAGAGGGTGTACGTGACTACAAGTTTACAAGTAAACGGATCACAACCCCTAAAGGAAAAGGGATTATCGGCATCGGGTTTGATATGACCAAACGAAAGAAGATGGAACTGCAGTTAGAAAGGGAGAGAGATTTTTCAAACAGGCTGATCGATACGGCTCCCGTAATTGTTTTATTGCTTGATCAAACAGGACACATCGTAAAATACAATCGTTACACAGAGCAGATTAGCGGTTATCCTCTTGAAGAGGTACAGGGGAAGGAATGGTTCTCAATATTTTTACCCGAAGAAAACCGAGAGAAGACCAAAGAGATTTTTCTAGAAGCGATTAATGAGCTCGATAGTCAGGGGCAGATTGATACTATGCTGACACGTTCAGGAGAAGAGCTTCATATTGAATGGTATAGTAAAACGATCAAAGATGCTAAAGGGAGAACAGAGGGGCTGCTAGCTATAGGTATGGATGTTACTGAACAGCAAAAAACTCAGGAACGTTTAGAACTGTTTCATACACTTTTCGAACATTCTAAAGATTCTGTTGAAATTATAGAACCGGGTACGCTTAAACTGCTTGACGTAAATGAAACTAATTGCCGTGAACTCGGTTATAGTCGTGAAGAACTGCTTGAGATGACTATTTATGATATCGATCCTACAGTGACCCCTGAGGTTAGTAAATCGATCGAAGAGAAGATACAAAAAGAGGGAAATCTAACTTTTGAGAGTGTACATAAGCGCCGTGATGGAAGCACGTTTCCTGTAGAAATTTCATTATCGCTTAACAATCTTGGACACCCTTACTTACTATCTATTGCGCGCGATATTAGCGAACGAAAAGAGGCGGAAGAGCATCTAAAAGAGAGTGAGGAAAAATTCCGTACTATTACTGCTTCTGCGCAGGATGCGATTTTGATGATAGATGCAAAAGGAGATATATCTTACTGGAACGAAGCAGCAGAACGGGTACTTGGCTACTCGGCAGATGAGGCAGTTGGAACCAATCTTCATAACTTGATAGCACCGGAGCGTTTTATGGATGCTCACCTCAAAGGGTTCAAAGAGTTTCAACATACGGGTGAAGGTGCGGCCATTGGCAAGACTGTAGAACTTGCAGCTATAAAAAAAGACGGTACGGAATTTCCTGTTGAACTCTCTATGTCTTCCATACTTCGTAAAGATGGATGGGGAGCTATAGGGATCATTCGTGACATAAGTGAACGCAAAGCATCCGAATCTGCAATCAATAGGGCAAACCGTGCTTTAAAAACACTCTCGGCCGGGAACTTGGCACTTGTACATGCAACCAGCGAAGATGAGTTACTTAAAGAGGTAACCAGAGTGATCGTTGAAACGGGCGGTTATAGCCTTGCTGTTGTTGATTATGCGGAAGATGGTCCGGAGAAACGTCTTAATCCTGTTGCTTGGCATGGTTTTAGCGGTGAAGAGTACTGGCTTAATGATCTGTGTTGGAAGGAGATGGAAAAAGGTATCCTTCCTGCAGGAGCAGCCGTTCGTGAAGGGGTAACGCAGATCTTCAGAGATATTTCAGACCCTCTTACCTGTCCTAACTGGCGAGAGGCTTCAATGGAACATGGATATGTTTCACACATTTCTCTGCCGCTTTTTGATGGGAAAAAGCCTTTTGGAGCGCTTAGTATATATTCATCACAAGAGGAGTCTTTTGATGAAGAGGAGATCCATTTACTTGAAGAGTTGGCTAATGATCTCGCCTATGGAATTCAAAACCAGCGTACGCGTGCTGCAAGTGAAAAGCATGAAGAGATATTACGTGAAGGATTGGAGCAGACAATTTTAGCTATTTCGGCAACGGTAGAGTCACGCGATCCATATACTGCGGGTCATCAAAAACGTGTTGCTGAACTGGCAGTAGCAATTGCTGAGGAGATGGGACTTGATCAGGATGAGATAGAGGGGATTAGATTTGCGGCTATCATTCACGATCTAGGAAAGATTCACATCCCCGCGGAGATTCTTGCAAAACCTGGACGACTTACAGATATTGAGTTTATGTTGATCCAGACACACCCGCAAGCGGGTTACGATATCATCAAGGATGTACATTTCCCTTGGCCTATTGCACAGTATGTTCTTCAACATCATGAGCATATGGATGGTTCGGGGTACCCTCAGGGACTTAAAGCTGATGAGATCTTGTTAGGTGCAAAGATCATTTCCGTAGCGGATGTGATCGAAGCTATATCTTCGCATCGTCCTTACCGCTCGGCACTTGGAATTCAACTGGCTCTTGATGAGGTTGTAAAAGGTAGGGGCACACACTATGACACTGCGGTGGTAGATGCCTGCATGAAACTTTTTAATAAAAAGAAATTTACATTTAACACTGAGTCAAGTATGCACTCTTCTTGATTGGAAGGGCATGTATAAAAGTATTTTAGGATGATAGGGTGAACAGGTTTTGATATAAAGTTTGATATAAGTAAGACTACTTATACTAGTTTTCATCTAATTTCTAATAATTCATAGAATATTGATGATTCATTTGTCAAGGGATTTTCTGTTTCAGTTACCTGACAATATAATGAAACTTCTTGTTCCAAATGTAGTTCGCTGACCATTGACAATGCACTTTTAGGATATAGAACTTTTATTAATTTATTATCATTTATTCTGAGATCAATTCTTTCTCGTTTACTTAAAAGTTCAATTGTACCATGCAGTACAATCTTTTCTTGTTCAGTTATTTCAGTTACCTCAAGGGATGAAGTCACGGATTCTATATCTTTTTTACTACCTTTCCATTTTTTTACTTCTTCACCAGAATATTTCCATGTTAATTCTAGTTCAGCATCATGGTGCTTCATAAGTTTTAATAATTCTCTTAAACTTTTTGCACCTGATGGCCCTAAGTCATTTATTGAACTAAGGAATTCTTCTCCTTGACCTAAAGAAGAAAGAACAGAAAATACTCGTTCAATTGCACCTTTACTTAACCCATCATCAAATAAGTCCCTTTTGGCAGCAGCAGAAATTATAAAACGTGATGAACCTGGTAATATCCCCTCCAGACGAAGGTCTAAGTCTTGAAAAAGATATTTTGGAATTCTTTTTTTGTTTATGCCACCTTTCATAAGTCGAAGAGCAGCATAACCAATAGTTTTTCTTATTTCATTTGTTAATTTTGCTACTAAGTCTAAAGGAGCATTTCCTGTCTTTAAATGTGTAGCTTTAACTCTAAAATCTAACATTTCATATGCTGGATTTATTTTAGAAGTTAGTTCTATTTGTGATAATTCATTTAAATGACTTTCAAAGGATTTTGCAGCTAGTTTATAAGCAAAATTACCACTTTTCGCTTGCTTTATAGCTTGATCATAAAACTTTTTTGCTTCTAATGCTTTTCTTATATATTTGTTACTCATTTGTTCACCATAATACGAGCTATACCTTTTGGTTGCTCATTCCGATTATATCCATACCAACCACGCCAATAACTTCTCATATTCTCGTCTTCTGCAGGGCAAAATAGTACATCTAAGCCAAATTCTTGCTTTATTGTTTCCCTGTCTGTTAGTACTTGAAAATTCTTTTGTTTCTCTTCTGGTAATTCATTTAGAATAGCTGCTGGTGAAAAAATAACTAAGTCAATATCATTTGGATCAATTTTTTGTGTTGTAAAAGAACCATCTATCCATAATTCAATAGGGACACCTATATTAGATAAATAATCAATATAGGTACTTAAATTTTGAATTAAACTAGGTCTTGTATTTGAAGTAGGAAAATCTTGTAAAAAGTGATTTCCAATTTCACCTAATTCAAAATTGTGTAGACCTGGTTCTAATAGAGGTGTTGCATCCATATTTTAATACCTAAGTGTATAAAGTTTAACTATTTATTCAACTAACATTATATACAGATTAGCTTGATACTAGCTAAATAAGTAAACACTAAAAATGTTAATTTAGATGATAAATTATACCTTCGGCACAAAACTTGTACATACCTCTTTATTAAAGGAGTGATGTATGAATCCACAAAGTGCCAAAAGAGCTATTGCCCATCTTGTTGATCGAAAGGTGCCTATGTTTGTATGGGGGCCTCCTGGGATTGGGAAGTCTTCGATCGTAAAACAGATCGCAAATGAAAAAGAGTTGGAGTACATCGATCTTCGTTTGTCACTGCTTGATCCGACAGATTTACGAGGTATCCCGTTTTTTGATGCTAAAAATGACAAAGCTGTTTGGGCACCTGCCTCTTTTTTACCGACAGATGAAAACTCTTCGGGAATTTTGTTTTTAGATGAGCTCAATACGGCAGCTCCTATGGTTCAGGCTTCTGCATATCAGCTGATCTTAGATCGTAAAGTTGGAGAGTACACACTTCCTGATGGTTGGGCGATTGTAGCGGCAGGGAACCGTGAGAGCGATCGCGGTGTTGTGTTTCGTATGGCGGCACCCCTTGCAAACCGTTTTATCCACTTAGATATGGAGTCAAATGTAGAGGACTGGAAAACTTGGGCGCAAAACTCAAATCTTCGTCATTCTATTATCGCTTTTATCTCTTACAGACCGGATGCACTTTTTACTTTTGGTGCAAATGCAGAAGCAAAAGCGTTTGCAACTCCTAGAACTTGGGAATATGTAAATGAGATCTTGGAAAGTGAGCCGGAAGATGATCTCCTTTTAGCGATGCTTAGCGGTGCGATCGGTGAAGATCTGGCAGCTTCGTTTTTAGGATTTTTATCGGTTGAGAAATCACTACCTGATATTGAAGCTATTTTAGCAGGTGAATCAAAAGAGGTTCCTGCGGAAACATCGGCTTTACATATCCTTTCAACTGCACTAACGATGCGCATAGATGACGAAACACGTTCACAAGAGTTAAATAATCTCTTAGCATATACGCTAAATCTCCCGGCAGAGTTTGCGATCATGATCGTTCAAGACCTGCGCGGGCGTAACATAGAGCTGGATTATTTGAGTAACTGGGCGCTGTGGAGCAAAAATTTTACAAAGATACTGCATACATAATGATTGCCGAAGAACTCCTTACAAAAGCAAAAAGTCAGCTTATAAATAAACATCCGTATTTTGGGATGTTGGCATCACGTCTGAAGCATGAGGTCAGCGAGAAAGTTACTCACTATGCAAGTAACGGAGTCCGTTTTCTTTATAACTCCGAGTTTATTGAAAGTTGTTCGATCGAGGAGTTACAGTTCATACTGACAAATGCGGTGATGCACCATGTACTTGCACATAAACAGAGAAAGCTTGGACGCCGCGGGGCACTTTGGCAACTCGCAACTGATTATGCGATCAACAATATGCTTGTAAAAAATAAGTTCAAACTTCCTCGTGGTGTCAATTACGACAAAGCATTTAAAAATATGTACGCCGAAGAGATCTATGAGGAACTCAAAAAACAGCTTATAGCCGACGGTGTGAGTTTGTACGATGACCTTGACGTGCTAGATGAGGTGACAGGCGGGAAAAACGAATACTCTTTCTTTAGCAGAATAAAACGGATAGAGCAGAATCCAAGCGAAAAAGAGGAAGAGGAGTGGGACTACGCGGCAACTTTGGCAAAAGAGGTAGCCCAGAAAAAATCTCTCCTTCCCTCAGGGTTTGATCGTTTTGCAAAAAAGATGGTGGCAAACGACATAGACTGGAGGTTTGAGCTTTACAATGCGATCAACCGCCATATGAGAAATAACTATGCCTTTATGCCGCCAAACAAAAAACATCTCTATCGCGGAGTCGCTCTTCCTTCACTTGCCAGCGATACACTCTCGCTTATAGTTGCGATCGACACTTCAGGCTCGATCAATGAGTCGCTTTTAGGAGTGTTCAAATCTGAATTTGAATCTATTATGCAAAACTTTCCCTCAATTCGGATTGAGCTTTTAATAGCTGATGCAAAAGTGCATCACCATTACACTTTTGTAGGTGCGGATGAGTTGGACTTTAAACTCACGGGTGGTGGGGGAACCGACTATCGTGTAGTTTTTGACTATGTGGAGCAAAACCTGCCAATGAGTACAATGCTCTTATATTTTACAGACGGGGAGGGGATATTCCCACGCATACCACCATCGTATGAAGTTCTATGGGCACTTTCAAGCGGGCGGGCACGAATCCCTTTTGGAAGAAAACTTTTAATTCTATAGGAAAAACAGATGGAAGAACTATTTAATTTGAGTTACAAAGAGGAAGTGGAAGCACTAAAAGATGAAGAGGAGTTTGAGGCTTTGGGTGATAAAAAATATATAAACCACGAAGATTTTGAAGCGAGACTCTACTGGGCATTTTGCAGACCTTCAGGCTCACATGCCGATCAGATCAAAGACAAACATCCCCTTGTCTCAATCATGGCATTTAATCACTCCCGCTTAGGAGCACTCGAGCGTTTTTGTCTTCTGCACAAAGATGTGATCGAAGATGACGAGTTGCGTAAAAAGATACGCAATCGTTCCAGAATGCTCTTTCGCGATCTGGTTGACAACGACTTTAACGAGCTGAACAAAGTGCTAGAGATGGTGCCTATGTATATTGATGTAGCGGTCGATCAGCTTATAAACGGGCGAAAATGGAACGATATTGTTGCCAACGAGTATGAAGCGACACTCTTTTTGGAAAAAGCAAAAGATTTTATAGATGATCCTTTTATGCAGGCTTTCTATGAAAAGCTGCAAAATTTTGAGGAGTTTGATTCGGGAGAGGTAAAAGAGTTTATCGAAAAGCTGCTTCCCCAAAAAGAGCATCTCTCACCAATAGTTTTAGAGTTTTACTATAATCAGGCGATGGAATGGCTTGATGAATGTGATCTGCACATCTTACAAAAAAAGAGTCTTGAAAAGTTAGCCAAAAAATTAATCTAAAATTATAATATAATACTAGTTAGTAATATTTATAAGATATTAGTACTAATTAGTAGTATAATTTTTCAAAGGCTGAGTGATGAAATTAAAAATTAAATCATACGGAGAACATCAAGACAAAGTTCTCAGAACTGTTTTTCAGTTGCATCGTACACAAAACAAGATTGCTTCCGATGAGGCAAAATTCTTTTTAGAACACGGTCTTACGTACAATCAGTTTAAGGTTTTAGAAGTACTTTACCATCGCGGTGATCTTTCCATTGGGGAGATTACGAAACTAACACTCTCTACACCGGGAAACATTACCGTTGTGGTGAAAAATCTCAAGCGTGACGGTTGGATCACTTCTATTAGAAATGAAAAAGATAAAAGAAGTACTCTTTTGTCTATTGAACAAAAAGGGAGAGATATCTTAGAGGGTCTATTTCCGGATCATATTCAAAACCTTGAAAAAAAGATGAGTGTTTTGAGTGATGAAGAGTTAGATACACTCTGTAAACTCCTGAGAAAAGTTCAGAAAAACGACTTAAAGGATAAATGATGAAAAAGTTATTTGCAGCTTTTGTAGTAGCAATGTTAGGGACAAGTGTTTTATTTGGTGCAACGTTTAAAGTAGATGCGGCTCATACAAACGTAATCTTTAAAGTAAAACATATGATGATCAGCAATGTAGCGGGAAAATTTGAAAAATTTGACGGTTCATTTGAAGTGGAAGATAACAAAGTAACGGCTCTGCAAGGGGTGATCGAAGCAGCATCTCTAAATACCAATAAAAAAGAGAGAGATGAACATCTGCGTTCAGCAGACTTTTTTGATGTGGCAAAATATCCGAAAATCACGTTTGTTCTTGATAGTGTAGCAGGAGATAAAGCGTACGGGAAACTTACCATCAAAGATGTAACAAAAAATGTCGTACTTGATTATGAGTTCGCAGGTGTATTAAAAGACCCTTGGGGACAAACAAGATCGGGGATGATACTAGAGGGTAAAATCAATAGAAAAGATTTTGGTTTAAAATGGAATAAAGTCTTAGAAACAGGCGGTGTCCTTGTTGGCGATACAGTAAAAATGGAAGTAAGTATCGAGGGGATTTTAGAAAAATAATCTGTAAAAGGAGATGTGATGCTTAACAAAATAGCAAAAGAGGAACTGTTCTTCTCAGACAAAGGTTGGCTGCAAAGCAGGTTTCATTTCTCCTTTGCAGAGTATATAAACCATGAAAACAGAAACTTTGGAGTTTTACGTGTCCTTAACGATGACGTGATTAAACCGCAAAGCGGGTTTGATATGCACCCGCATCGTGATATGGAGATAGTTACTTATGTTACCGAGGGTGAGATAACACATAAAGACTCTATGGGAAACGAAGAGACCTTAAAAGCGGGTGAGGTGCAGTATATGAGTGCGGGAAGCGGAATCTTCCATGCCGAGTATAACAATCACCCAAGTAAAGAGCTAAAACTTTTACAGATTTGGATCTTGCCCCCAAAACATAACCTGCCTATTCTTTACGGTTCCCATAAATTTTCTAAAGAGGAGCGGGAAAACAAACTTCTTCGTATCGTCTCTTCACAAAATTCAGATGCAAAAATAAAACTGCATCAAGATGTAAATATGTATGTAAGTGAACTTGGTGAAGGAAAAACACTGAGCTTTGAGCTGCAAAAAGATCGTCAGGTCTATTTTGTTGTGATTAAAGGAGAATTAACTCTAAACGGCTTAGAGTTAAATGCCCACGATGCTTGTGAATGCACAGATGAAACTTCGTTAGAGATCAAAGCACTCAGCGATACCCACTTTTTATTTATAGAGATGGCAAAAGGGTAGGTACACTTTATGTATAAAGCTTTTATAAATCTACATTTATAGAGGCTAAAAATGAATGAGTGTTTACATAATATCTGCCAGTCGTTTGAAGAAACTACGGACTTTTTAACAGATAAGTCTGAAACAAAAGCGAAGATCGTAACAAAAGCTTTTTATGACTTTTTAGAGTGCTTTTCCTCTTTGAAAGAGGAGAAGTTAGAGTTTCCAAAAGAGTTTCAAAACGATGTCAGAAATTATCTCAAAGGGAATCTCGGCTTGCTGAAAAAGTTTGAAGATGTCGAGATGCGCTACTTGATGCTCAGTGATTTTTATGATTTTTGCAGACTTACAAAACGTTATAAAAAAGAGCAGTAATCTATGCCTCTTTATCATCAACAAACGAAACACTCTTACATAAGCATTCGTAAAAATGCAAACTTTTTAGATTGGCGAAGCCAACCCTCTAACACGAAAATATATCCCCATTTTTATCAGCGTTTTGAGATTGACGACTATGATGAACTCAAAGATTTAGGTCTCATTGGGGGCATCACTTTTGAGAAAAACTACCCAGACGGGGTGTATCATCTAAGAAGTGTCCCGAGTGCAGGAGGACTTTTTCCTTGTGAAGTCTACATTCAAATACGTTCCGTCAAAGGGCTGCTAAACGGTATATACCATTATGAACCAAAAAGAGGAATATTAACTCTTTTACAGGAGATTGAGCGTGACGGTGTAGAGGAGAGTTTTAAAGAGCAGCAAAAACAAAAAGGGTTTGTGTTTTTAATCTCAAGTGTATATTTTAGAAGCTCTTGGAAGTATCACGACAGAGCAATCCGCTATGTACTTTTAGATGCGGGACATCAACTGGGAAGCATCTATGCAGCCTTGTGTGTTATGGGAAAAGAGGGGGAGTTTGTTTTTGATTTTGACAAACTTGCTTTAAATGAACTCTTTGGTTTTAGAGAGGATGAATTTTTTACCTGCGGAGTTAGAAGCGGGGAAAAAGCAGATACAGCTGTTCAGAAACTAAGACAAAACCTGCCGTTTGTAAGCGGATGTGACTATTTTGAGACAAACGAGTTTATACAAAATGCTTACAAAGAGGGTGCAGTGTACAGCGATGAGAGTTTCACTCCTGAATCTTTTTTTATAAATATCCCAAAAGAACAATTACGTCAGGCGATCGTAAAGCGTAGATCGATTCGTGCATTTTGTTCTTTAGAACTTGAAAAAGAGGAGTTTTTAACAATTCTAGAAGGAATCTTCTCTTTTGCAAAGCAGCATGGAATAGATATCTTTTATACAGCCCATCTAGTTAAAAACTACACACAGGGTCTTTATAAAAACGGAGAACTTTTACGTGAGGGTGACTTTAAAGATAAGTCCAGATACTTAGCACTTGAGCAAAACTTAGGCGGTGCAAGCGGTGTGACATTTTACTTCACCTCCAATGAAGTACAGAAATACCAAAAAGTGAATATCTTAAGTGGATTCCTTGCCCATATTATTTATCTGAAATCTGAACTTTTAGGAATTGGATGCAGCGGGATCGGAGCTTATTATGATGATGAGTGTAAGGAGTTCTTGCAGACGAAGAACAATATTTTATATATGCTAGCAATTGGTCGCTAGGGAATAATAAATGTATGTTTTTTAGAAAAAAAAAGGATTACAATGTCTAAAGTTTTAGAGTACATAAAAGCAAACGAGTTAGCTTGGCAGCCATCATTTAACGGTGCAGTTGGAGATCTAGAAGGGTACAGAGGTGCTTTAATAGTTGAAGAGGGGAAACAACTTTCACCGGATAGAAAACTTCCTCCTAAGATTCAGGCTAAACAAGTGATCATGGTATGTGATGATGAAAAAATGAAGTTTCTTACATGTGAGCTTGACAGTTTTAATGACTTTGCTCCTATGTATGCAAAATATAAAGAGTTCTTTTCACCTGAAGGTGTATATGTACTTTATGTAACAGACTTAGACGGTAGCGGTACATTTGAGTATGAAGGGGTAACATTTACGGCGTATCCACTTGATGAAAGTTCTGTTTGGAACGAGATCTTAGAATTAGTTGATCTTGAAAAAGGTGATATGAAAAAACTAAGTGCTGAAGAGAAAATAGAGACACTTTTCGACGAAGTTGTTGATAACGATACAACTGATGCTCAAAAAACATACGATGCAATGTGTGAGCTGATCGGTGAGAGTTCTAAACAACTTATGGGTGCAGTGTAAACCAAATCTACATTTTTGTCATAGATCTAAGAGGTTCAGGGGTAAGCTTTTTATCTCCTGTAACTTCACAATTTCCAAAACAACATTCCTCTATTAATACCACTTCATCAAATCATAATATAAGTTTCGCTAAAATTCCATTATATTTTTTTTCAAGGTAAGTTATGAAAAGAGCATTAGTAAGTGTAAGCGATAAAACTGGCGTAGTTGATTTTTGTAAGTCATTAGTAAAAAATGGTTACGAGATCATCTCTACAGGTGGTACTTTCAAACTTTTACAAGAGAGTGGTGTAAGTGCGATCGAGATCGATGAGATCACAAAATTTCCTGAGTGTTTTGAAGGGCGTGTAAAAACTCTTAACCCTTATGTTCACGGGGGTATTTTACATCGTCGTGACAAACAATCTCACCTGGATCAAGCAAAAGAACTTGGTGTTGAGCCGATTGACTTAGTGTGTGTAAACCTTTACCCGTTTAAAGCAACAATCGAGCGTACTGATGATTTTGATGATATCATCGAAAACATCGACATCGGTGGACCTGCAATGGTTCGTTCAGCTGCGAAAAACTTTGATTCAGTTTTAATCGTTACAAATGTTGAAGATTACTCTGTTGTAATCGATGCAATTGAGAACGAAAAAAACACAAAAGATTTCCGTCGCGGTTTCATGATCAAAGCATACGAGCATACAGCTGCATATGATTCAATGATCGCAAACTACATGAATGAGAGATTCAACGAAGGTTTCGGTGAGAAACAATTTATCGTTGGTGAAAAAGTTATGGATACTCGTTATGGTGAAAACCCTCACCAAAATGGTGCACTTTACGAATTTGACAAACATTTCTCAAATAACTTCAAAACACTAAAAGGTGAAGCAAGTTTCAACAACCTAAACGACTTAAGCGGTGCTGTTAAGATCGCTTCTGCATTCGGCGCGGAAAATGCTGTGTGTATTACTAAACACGGTAACCCATGTGGTTTTGCAATCCGTGACAATCTAGTTGACGCTTATGTTGAAGCACTTAAATGTGATCCTGTTTCAGCATTCGGCGGTGTTGTAGCTGTAAACGGTGTTGTAACAAAAGAGTTAGCTGAAAAAATGAATGAGATCTTCTTAGAAGTTATCATTGCTGGTCGTATCACTCCTGAAGCTCAAGAAGTATTCGCTGCGAAAAAACGTATTAAACTTTTTGAGATGGGTTCAGACAAACTTGTTCTTGCTAACGATAAAAAAGACTTCAAACACGTTGACGGCGGATTTGTATACCAAGATGCTGACAAAGTAAACGACGATGAAGTTAAAAATGCAAAACTTATGTCTAAAAATGCTGCAACTGCAGAAGAGATGAAAGACCTTGAGATCGCTTACAAAGTTGCTTCACTGACAAAATCTAACTGTGTAGTATATGTAAAAGATGCTGCAATGGTAGCTGTTGGTATGGGTATGACTTCTCGTGTTGATGCTGCTCAATGTGCTCTGAAAAAAGCTAAAGAGATGGGTCTTGATGTAAGCGGATGTGCACTTGCATCTGAAGCATTCTTCCCGTTCCGCGATTCAATTGATGCTGCAGCTGCAGCTGGTGTTAAAAATGTAATTGAACCGGGTGGTTCTATTCGTGATGAGGAGATTATTGAAGCTGCTAATGAATTTGGTATGTCTCTTTACTTCTCAGAAGTTCGCCACTTCTTACATTAAGAACTCTTCTTAAGATAAAACCTTTTTTGGTTTTATCTTACTTTTCTACTTTAATCTTTATCGTGTAAAATTTTATCTAAGATGTTAAAGACGGCATCGCTTCCTTTTTCCATCTCTTCAAATGCAGCTTTTAAAGCTTGTAAATCTACTTTTTCCTCTTTTATAAGATCAAATACTTTGTGTGTACCGTTATGTACAGTAGCATGAGGAGTTTCAAGTTGTGCGTAATGAGAAACGTGAGAGAATGCTTCTTTCCCTTCACCTTCATAGTACCATTTTCCAAGTCTACAGTTATGGTGGTCGACAAATTTAAACTGTTCCTCTTTTGTAGCTGCTGAGAGGTATGTATTTACTTTCCATAAAATATGGTCAAGTTTAGCCAGAGACATAAATACGCGATCGGTAGTGTAGTTAATATCTTTAAAAGCGTTTTTCATCTCATCCATATTGTTTTGGAGTTTGTGATCGATCTCTGAAATAAAGCTACTTGTATTATCAACCTCTTGTTGAATTTGCTCTGATTGTTCTGAGATGCTGTCTACATCTTGTTTCATGGTTTGCAGGGAGATATTGATCTCGCTTACGGCTTTATCAGTTCTGTCTGCAAGTTTACGAACTTCATCTGCAACTACCGCAAAACCACGACCGTGTTCACCTGCACGAGCTGCCTCTATAGCTGCATTGAGTGCTAAAAGATTTGTCTGATCTGAAATATCTTTGATAAGTTCTAATATACTGGTAATATCGTTCGTACGTTCAGAAAGTCCGGAAACGGTATGCAGTGAGCTTGAAGAGACCTCATTTAATGCATTTAGTCTTGTAACAACATCTTTAGTCTCATCTGTAATGGCATGTATGTTTGTAAGCAGATCATCTGCACATGCCAATGTGTTTTTTGAGGTACTGACTGATTCTGCCATATTTCCTTGAATATCAACCAAGTTTGCCTTGAGTTGCACATTTTGTGTATGCATCAAGGTGTCGGCAATGCTTAGGGATTGTTGTTGTGTTGAACTATCCAACTGTTGTTGTAAAGTTTGCAGCTGATGTTTTAGTTCATCATTTTCTTGTTGAAGTGTATTATTTCTATCTTCTAGTGTTTTTACACGTTCCAAGTCTCTATTTGAATTTCCAAAAAGACCCATAGTTGACTCCTTTATGCTTAGTGAAGTGATTATAACACATGAGTATAGAATTTGATGAAAAAAACAGAAATTGTTTATTTTTTATTTCATAAATAAATCTAATACTATCACAAAAGCATCACGAATCTTAAAACGGCAGCTTTCCGTTGATAATCTCCTCGTGATTCACATACTGACGACACTCTTTTCCCCCTAGGTTTATACATACATTTTCCCATCTTGCAGAGTGTCCTTTTTTTGTTTCATTCAAGTACCCTTTTTGCATTAAAAGAGCATGTGCATATTCGTGTGGGATCACTTCATCTACCATATATTTGAAACTTTCCTGCATCACGTTTTTATTAAGATAAATTTTTATTTGTCCGTTTTCATAAGTGGTAACTCCGTAAAGGTTTCCTTTGATTTTATCAGTAACTATGAGTGGGAACTTATAAACAAAGCCGTAATTTTTTTGCATCTTTCTTAACACTTCACTCTGCTTATTACCTATGGCATCTACATAACTTTGTGGGAGAGGATTATGCTTGAAAGCGTAGCTGCTGTAAGCATTATAGGCAAGTATAGCGCCAAAGAAAACGATCATAAATATAAAGATTTTTTCCAAACTCTTTTTCATACTCTACCTTTTAACCTTGATTGACATACACTCAAGCTTTGTGCTATAATAAAGCTTAATTAAGAAAATGTATAAATTATAAGAAGTAGGATAACAGATATGAGTAAATCATTATATGAAACATTAGAAATTTCAGAAAACGCTAGTGAAACAGAAATTAAAAAAGCGTATAGAAAACTAGCACGTCAGTATCACCCTGATGTTAATAAAACTCCGGAAGCGGAAGAAAAATTTAAAGAGATCAATGCCGCTTATGAAGTACTAAGCGATAAAGAGAAAAAAGCACAGTACGATCAGTTCGGTGATCAGATGTTCGGCGGTCAAAACTTCCACGATTTTTCTCGTGCTCAAGGCGGTAATGTTGACCTTGACGAGATTTTACGTCAAATGTTCTCAGGCGGAGGCGGTTTTGGCGGCTTCGGCGGAGGCGGCGGTTTTGGCGGCGGTAATCCGTTTGGAGGCGGCTTCGGCGGAGGCGGTGGTTTTCACCAAGAGCCAAACTTAGATATAGAAACGAGTGTAACTATCCCGTTTAATGTTTCTATTTTAGGTGGAAGCCACTCTGTAAGTGTACAGGGGGATAGATTTGACATTAAAATTCCAGCCGGTGTAAAAACAGGTGAGAAGATGCGTGTTCGCGGAAAAGGGCATGCACAAGGGGGTCGTGCAGGTGACCTGTTCTTAAAAATAACAGTCGCTCCTTCACCTGAGTATGAAAGAGACGGTGACGACCTTATAAAAACGTTTGATGTACCTTTACATGCTGCACTTTTTGGAGATAAAGTTGCAGTGCAAACACTAGAGAAAGAGATCAAACTAAAAGTGCCTCAAAATACAAAAAACGGCCAAAGTTTCCGTGTTAAAGATATGGGTGCTATGAATAGAAAAACTTCGCAGCGCGGTGCTCTTTACTTAAAAGCGAACATTGTACTTCCAAATGTTGATGATTTAGATGAAGAGTTAGTAGAGATGATGAAAGAGAAACTACCAAAATAGTTTTAAAGGAGAGATTATGCACCATTATGACGAGCCGGTATATTTAATCAGTATCGTTTCTAAGATGCTGGATATACATCCGCAAACATTGAGACAATATGAAAGGGAAAACCTTATCTGTCCATCTCGTTCAGATGGTCGTATAAGACTCTATTCGCAACGTGATGTTGATAAAATAAAATTGATTTTACGTCTCACTCGTGAGCTTGGCGTAAACATTGCGGGTGTTGATATTATATTAAGACTTCGTGAAAGTGTAGATTCTATGGAAAAAGAGATCGCAGAGTTGCGTCATGAAGTACAACGTGCAAACAATGCACGTTCTGTATCACCCGATAAAGCACTTGTTACAAAACGAAGTACTTACGAGATGATTATATTTGAGGAGTAGAGAGATTCTACTCTTTTAATCTTTGAACTTTCGCTCCGGCTTCCTGGAGTTTTTCCTCTAAAGATTCATATCCGCGATCCAGATGGTAGATACGGTGAATATTTGTATCGCCAGTAGCAATAAGTCCTGCAAGAACTAATGCAGATGAAGCTCTTAAATCTGTAGCCATAACATCAGTACCACTAAGAGCAGTTTTTCCGTTAACAGTTGCAATATGTCCATTTAGGTCAATCTCTGCACCCATACGTTGTAATTCACTCACATGCATAAATCTATTTTCAAAAAGTCTCTCTTCTATAATAGATGTTCCGTTTGCCTGAGTAGCTAAGGCCATAAACTGTGCTTGCATATCTGTTGGAAAAGCAGGATACTCTTGTGTAATGATTTTTACAGGTTTTATCTCAGTTGCAGGGTGGATTGTGATCGTATCTTGTGTAATAGTAAAGTTAAATCCCATCTCTTCAAGTTTTCCGATTACAGCATCTAAATGGTTTGGCTCAACATCTGTAAGAGTGAGTTCAGAGTTTGTAATTGCTCCTGCACATAGATATGTACCGGCTTCAATTCTATCCGGGATGATCGTAAAATCTTTTATATCTATAAGTTTACCGCCGGTCCCTTGTATTTTCAACACACTAGTACCGATACCCTCTATATTTACGCCGCTTGCATCTAAGATTTCACATAACTGTACAACTTCAGGTTCACGAGCTGCATTAATAATAATTGTCTCACCGTGAGCAAGTGCTGCAGCCATAACAATGTTTGCAGTCCCTGTTACAGTAATCTTATCAAATATGATCTCACATCCTTGAAGACCGTTAGGTGCTTTTGCTTCAACATAACCTGCATTGATATCTATCTCTGCACCCATTTGCTCTAACGCTTTTAGATGCAGATCGATAGGGCGTTGTCCGATCGCACATCCACCAGGTAATGAAACCTCACAATGTCCGAAGCGGGATAATATTGGACCAAGAACTAGAATAGATGCACGCATTGTTTTTACTATATCGTAAGTAGCACGTGTTTCATTGATCGAACTTGTATCTACAGATACATGGTGTTCATTAAACTCACAAACACTTCCTAAATTACTTAAAAGTTTTAAAAGAGTTTTGATATCTACAACATTTGGAAGGTTTGAAATGTTTAACTTGTTTTTTGCAAGTATAGTCATTGCGATCAGTGGCAATGATGCATTTTTTGCACCAGATATTTTTATTGTTCCGTTAAGAGAGTCAATCCCTTGAATTTTTAAATAGTCCATCTTTCTCTTTTTGCAGTTTAATAGAATTTATTTATTATAGCTGAAAATAGATTAATTTACCGTTTAGTTTATACTGGTTTAAATTTAATTTTTTACAACGGAATAGATAGTGCAGTGTCAAACTATTATAAAATAAGGATATGTCATGAGTTTTAATCCTGATGATTTTTTCACTACAACCACTGTTGAAGATATAGTTCCTAAGTTTCCCCATTTGGCAGAAATAGACTACTCTGTAAACAGTTTGAACGATGAGCTGGTGAAAGTAAATTATGAGATCACATCACCCGAGTATAAAGAGTTTATCTCCAGTGAGCTTAAAGATTACTATCATTTTGAGGTAGATACTATAGTTTAACAGCTCCAAGGTTTCATCTTTTATAAATTTATATTGTATAATTTTAAAAGAAGGAATTACAGATGAGTTCAGCATTAGACCGATTAAAAAATTTGAGCAATAAGCTCTCTATTTCAAACTATGAAATGGCACGAAAAGAGAACCTATCGAAACTTAAAGAGTTGTATAAAGAGGTAGGGATTGACAAAAAAGTTGAAAAATTTGAAGATCTTTTTGACTTTAAAGCGATTAATCTCTCAGGTGCTTCACTACAAAGTGAAAATCTAGGAGAGATCAAAGAGGGGCGCTACTTGCAGGTGCTTGCAATTGCTTATGATAAAAGTGCATCTGTAAAAAGTAAAAACATATCGTTGGGATATTTCGGCAGAGTAGAAAACGTAGATGTTGAGTTTAAAAATAAAGTTATAGAGTTTATTATCCGCTACAGATTTGAGAAGAGTTTTATGACTTTAGAACATTATCACGAGATGTTAGGGCAGTTTGCGTAAAGGATGAAGAAGTTTTATTTTCTCCTTTGGCTTTTCTGGGCTGTTCGTGTTGTGTTGTGCAGTGTAATATCGGCTAGTGTACTCTCAGGCCTTATTACATCGGTTTTATATGTTAAAAAAGGGATGCCCGGCCTTGAGAGTGAAGTGTTAAGTGCACTTGGAGAACTGTTTCTGTTTTGGTTTTTAGTCACTTTAAATATAACGGTTCTTTTTGCTCTGTTTAGAAGCGTAAAGTATATTTTTAACAGATGTTACGGCGGTTACAGTTTTAAACTGCTCAGTTGTCCCAAAGAGAAAACATTTATTGAATATATTGGTTACGGGGATTTGGTAAAGTTTTGGAGAAAGTGGTTTATGCTCCTTATTTGGCTGAGTGCCGCTTTTATGATTATAGATTTTATACTTTTTGACTACTATAATATCTATGTCCTCTATGGTGCTATTTTACTCTCTGGATATTTTTCATTTATCTTTATAGGAAGTCGCTGTAAAGGGGTAAGGATTGTCAAATGTTAGTGTTTTTAGATTTTAAAACTACAGGATATGAAAAAGAGGATAAGATCTGTGCTATGAGTGTTTTAAGTGCAGATGATTATTTCTCCGAACTTATTAACGACGGGAAAAAGATAATCCCGGAACTCTCAGCAGTGCATCATATCAGTAATGAGAACATCAAAGATAAAAGCAGTTTTTTAGAGAGTAAGTCTTACCAGTTTTTAAAAGAGTTAAACGAAGATGACTTAATAGTTGTTCACGATTATGATTTTGTATTTACCCTTTTGGATAGTTACGGTGTACAATTAAAAACCAAAATAATCGATACGAAAAAAGTGACAAAACATATTGTTAGTGATATAGAGCGCTTCGATCTGCAGTTTTTACGCTATGAATTACAACTTATAGAGGATAAAGAGGTTGTATATAAGCCATTAGAAGATGTTTATGTGTTAAAATCTCTTTTTCAATATTTACTTCAAAGTGTCAGTGAAGAGGAGATGTTAAATCTCAGCTTTGAAAATGTATTGCTTCAAAAGTTTAGTTTTGGAAAATACAACGGACGTTATATTGAAGAGATCGTCCATAACGATCCGCAGTATCTTCAGTGGCTGTTGACACTCGATACTTTGGATACAGATTTACGTTATACGATCGAGTATTATTTACAAGGATAGGATATGAGAGTAGCTGTTGAGTGTTCGTCACCGTTGTTACAAAAATCTTTAGAGCTTTTTTTGGGAACATATCTTGATTCTAGTAAAAAAAGCGATATTGTGATCAGAGATACGAAGTGTCTAAATGATCCAAAATGTTTTTATATAGCAAATAATGAAGAGGCTGATCTTCTAAAACCTTTTTCAAAGTCGCAGCTTATTTTGGCTTTGGAGAAAAGATATGAATCTCTCCATCCGAAAAAGGAACAACCGACATCTCAAGAGGAAAGCTTTGAAGATGAAGGGATGGACTTTTCCGTACTTGAAAAGAGAATAGAATTTTTAACAAATGAATATAAAGAAAATGTATTAAGAGCAGTAAAAGCGTTTTATGAAAAATAGTAAATTAACAAAAAAAATAATAGCGGGAAAATATAAAGGAAAAGTTTTAGAACTTCCATCTAAAACAACTACAAGAAGCTCTAAAGCTATAGTTTTGGAGTCATTTTTTAATACTTTACAGTTTGATGTGATCGATTCAAACTTTGTTGAGGTGTTTAGCGGAAGCGGCTCGATCGGGCTTGAAGCACTTAGCCGCGGGGCAAAAAAGATCTACTTTATGGAAAAAGACAGAGATGCTCTGAAAGTGTTAAAGAAAAATATCTCTCAAACGGATCCTGGCAGATGTGAAGTTTTGGGCGGGAACAGTTTTGAAAATATTAACGCCGTAGTCTCTTCTTTGAAAAAGATGGGAGAAGATGCTTACATCTACATCGATCCCCCTTTTAGCTACAGAGAGGGGATGGAAGATATCTACGACAATACAATGAAGCTTATCGAAAATCTTCCAAGCGAAGTGGTGAAAATGATCATTATCGAGCATATGAGTGCTCTAGAGATACCTCAAAAAATAGGTATATATGAAATGAAAAAAACGAAAAAGTTTGGAAAAACAAGCTTAACATACCTTACAAATCCCGAAGTGGAATAAACTTTGCTTGATTTCCCTCAACTAACGAGGGGAATTAATGAAAATACTTTTAACATTTATACTTTTTTTATCATCACTTTACGCTACTAAAATCACCGATGTTTCAAACATCGTTGGTGTACGGGAAAACCAGATTATCGGGTATTCTCTTGTAGTGGGTCTGAAAAAGACTGGTGATGGTACTACTTCAAAATTTACCCTCCAATCGATTGCAAACATGTTAAAAGCGATGAATATCGATATGAACCCCGTAGATATTAAGTCAAAAAATGTGGCCGCTGTTGTAGTTACTGCAAAACTCAAACCTTTTGCCAGACAAGGGGATAAACTTGATGTAACGGTTTCTTCAATCGGAGATGCGAAAAGCTTAGAGGGTGGTACACTATTAATGACTCCTCTAAAAGGGGTGGATGGAAAGATCTACGCTTTGGCACAAGGCTCACTCAGTATAGGGGGTATGAATCAAAGAGGTGCCGGGGCAGAATCACATCCAACGACGGGAATCGTATTTAACGGCGGTTTGGTTGAGCGTGAGATTAATATTGATCTGTTTCACCAAGAGTATGCAACTCTCTCTTTAAAAGAGGCTGGATTTGCAAATGCCGTAGGTGTACAAAATGCGATCAACCAACACTTCAATACGCAGGTAGCTGTTGCAATCGATTCTCGCAGTGTAAAACTGCAACGTCCTAAAAACCGCTCTATGATCGAATTTTTGGCAGAGGTACAAGATGTAGATATGGAGTACAAGCCAAAAGACAAGATAGTAATTAATGAAAGAACGGGTACTATCGTAGCAGGTGTAGATATAGAACTCAAACCGATAATGCTGACACACGGTGATATCACTATAAAAATAGTAGAGGATGACGTAATTACAGCTCCTGAAGGTTCAATGCCGGTTGATAACAATATGGTTATCGGTATTAATGACAACCAACTCTATACAAAATCAGGAACGACTACGGTTGCCAACCTTGTGCGTTCACTGCAAAAACTCGGGGCTACTCCAAAAGATATTATCGCTATTTTAGAAGCGATGAAAAGTGTTGGAAGTATCTCGGCTGAACTGGAGGTGATCTAATGAGTTACGGTTTAAATGCCCTGCAGGCACAATCGCAGTTAATTACAAACAATAAAGCAATTCCAAAGATAGATACAAATGTAGAAAATGAGGCTTTGAAACAACAAACGGACGCTTTTGAAGCGATCATCGTAAAGATGTTGATGGATAATGCGATGAAAGATGAAAAAAATATATTTTCATCCCAAAACGACCCGGGTGATAAGATATATAAATCGATGTACAGGGACGAACTTTCAAAAGCGAGTGCAGGTAGTTTCGGGTTTTCTCAGATGTTATATGATTATTTATCACAAAAGTCGTAAAAATAGTTTAGGAAATTATAATTTTGCCGATATTGTAGTTACGAATGTTTTATAAAGACAAAGGAAAATTATGATTTCAAGAGTAAACAGTTCAATGGCACAAAATGTTTATGCAAACAATGCCTCAGAAACTAAAGAAAATAAGAATGTTGGTACTCAAAATGCTAAAGAGAATAGCAGAGTAGAACAACTCAAAGAGTCGATAAGCTCTGGCGAGTATAAAGTAGACCTTTCAGCCTTATCTAAAAAGATGGCGGACGAGCTACTTTAAAAACAATTAACAAAGTAGGGGATAACGATATGTTAACGCATCATCTAACAAGTGCTTTAGAGGATTTAAAAGACCTCATTCAAATTACAAAATCAGATATAGAAGATATAAAGCAAGCACAGCACGATCCCCAATTTGATAGATTATCGATCAAAGATGAAAAACTGAAAAGTTTTGAGTCTAAAAAAGCGATGATCGATTATGAAATATCTTCATTAATGACACAAAATCCAAATGCACAATTACCAGATCTTTTAAATGATGAACAACATAAACTACTGGATGAGTTAAAAATTCAACTATCAGAGCTAAGAGATGTAAATAAAGAGTATGCAAAATTAGTTGTGATAGTAAGTAATTTATATAATGACTTTTTAGAGAGACTTGTTCCTACTGAGATGCAAGGATATAATAAAGTAGCATCGAAAAATTCTTCTATCTTGGAAGTAAGGGTATAGTATGGCTAATCTATTTAATACTTTAGGTATCGGATACTCAGGGCTTTCAGCTGCACAAGTCGGGATCAATACGACCGGTCACAATGTTGCAAATGCAGAAACAGAAGGGTATACTCGTCAAAGAGTGATCACATCTGCTGCGACACCTTTAAATACAATGCCTGGAAATGTGGGTAACGGTGTTGTTGTTCAAGATATAAAACGTGTTTTTGATAACTTTGTATTTGACAGATATACGGCAGTTTCGGCTGAAAAAGAGTATAGTGATTTTGAAGTAAGAACACTTGAAGAGTTATCAAGTTATTTTCCTGAAATTGACGGTGTAGGTATCAAATCAGATCTTTCGGCATACTATGATATGTGGCAAACATTTGCTGACAATCCGGATAATGATGCTATTAAGATTGCCTTGGCAAAACAAACTGAAACACTTGCAGGACATATACAAGAGACACAAAATCAAATAGTGACACTGCAACAAGAGGTTAATGACCAGTTAGCACTTAATGTTGAGCAAGTAAATGATATTGCGGCACAAATTGCAGAATTGAATTTAAGTATAGATACTGCTGAAGCGGCAGGGATGTATGAAGCAAGTGATCTTAGAGACAAAAGAAATCTTTTAGAGAAAGACTTAGCAAGACTTATCGGGGCTGAAGTAAATCAGGGTCAATTAGAAGCAAATATTCAAATAGATAGTAACTCAAATACAAAAACGGGAAGTTATACAATCTCTGTAAACGGATTTAATATCGTAGATGGAAATACTTACCATCCGCTTCATATGGATAAGGCCAATAATGAATATGGTTTTTACGAAGTCTCTTTTGAAAGACAAGACGGTTCTCTTATTCCATTAGAAGAAGAGATTAACGGCGGAAAGATTGGTGCTATTTTTGATCTTCGCGGTCGTGCGATAGATGAAACAACAGGGATGCCTACAAATGGAGTTCTGCAAACTACTATTGCTGATTTAGATGCTTTCGCAAAAGGGTTGATCGAATCAACGAACAACCTTTATGCACAGAGTAATACTACAAATATGGAATCTAATGTTATAGAGTTAGGTCAAAACGATGCAATATTAAGTTCAAATCTTAATGTAAAGCCTGGAGCTTTTGATGTTGTGATCTATGATATCGACGGTAATGAAGTGGGACGTAGAACTATAGAGATTAATGCTGCTACTACTATGTCTGGGGCTGCGGGAACTAACTCAATCGAGGGACAAATTACCCAAAACAAAGATGATAACAATGATTTAAACGCTAATAATGATATTGATGATTTTATAGAGTTTAACTTTCAACCTTCAGCTACAGGGGAATTAAGACTTGAACTCGGTATGAATGCTGAGTCAAAAGGGGCAGGATACACATTCTCAATCGTTGACAATTTAGAAACAAATGAGTTTTCATCAGGCTCAAATTTCGCTGGAGCTATAGGACTGCATAAGTTTTTTGATGGTGATAGCGCAAAAAATATCAAGCTTAACTTTAGTATCGCAGATAATCCAACGACGCTTAGAGCAGGGTATTCAACATCAAGTGGAGATAATAGAGTTGCACTAGATATGATACAGCAGCAATTTGAAAACTACGATTTTCAAGTTGGAGGAGATGTTTATAACACAACTGTTTACGGTATGTTTGACCTTACGGCAACCTATGTCGGGGTTACTACAAATAGTGCAATCACTCGCAGTGAAACAGTAAATACACAGTATAATGCGACAGAATTAGAGTATAACTCTATTTCAAAAGTAAGTATAGATGAAGAGATGACAAATCTTATCAAATACCAAACATCTTACGGTGCATCTGCTAAAGTTATTACGACAGTTGATCAGATGATGCAAACATTACTCGGGATTAAACAGTAGTATAGATGCCAATTTTTAGTATATTGGTTTTAGGCTTTATCTTTCTTTTCTCATTTTTTGGTTCATACTTTTACGGTGTGAGCCCTTTTACTTTAGAACCGCAAGCTATTTTATCATCGCCGTCACTTACACATCCTTTAGGAACGGACAGACTTGGCAGAGACCTGCTCGCCCGTTTGATAGAAGGTGGAAAAGTTTCTTTGATTATCGGTGTGGGAAGTGCTTTAATTGCATCTTTTATCGGTCTTATATTAGGCTCGATCGCTGGATATTTCAGAGGCGGTGTTGACAAGTCTTTTATCATATTGGTCGATCTCTTTTTAACATTTCCGACCTTCTTCTTGCTTTTGGCAATGGTCAGCTATATGAACGCTTCCATATTTGTCTTAATTGTTATTATCTCCATTACAGGCTGGATGACAACGGCAAGGCTTATTCGTGCTGAGAGTTTTAAAATAGGCTCTCAAGGGTACATCAAGATTTTGGATATTGCAAAAGTTTCAAAAATCAAAATTCTTCTGAAATATTACGCACCCATTTTAGCACCTATCTATTTTGTCAGTTTTACATTTGGAGTTGGGGGAGCTATTCTCTCGGAGTCGGGTCTTAGTTTCTTGGGACTTGGGATAGTCGCTCCGCAGATGAGCTGGGGGACGATACTCAGCGGCGGGAAAGATGTTGTTGAGATCGCTTGGTGGGTTAGTTTCTTTCCGGGTTTAATGATATTTTTGGTGACATTTTCTCTAATAAATATCTCAAACTATCTCCAACATAAAACAAACCAAAAAGATATACAAACAACCTAACAGAAGGAATGGCTATGAAAGAGAAACAGATTGGATACTACTTTATTGTTTTAGCCAGTGTAGTGATAATATTAGCCGGGATTAAAACTGCTTCATCGATCATAGTTCCTTTTTTACTCTCTATTTTTATTGCGATCATATTAGCACCAACATTTTCATACTTAAAATCAAAAGGTCTGCCTTCAGCACTCTCTCTCGTTGTAGTTTTAGGTCTGTTTATGCTTCTTATTGTTTTAGTTGTAAAGCTGATCTCAACCTCTGCATATCAGTTTACTAATAATATTGAAGATTACTCATCGAAGCTGAATATTTATTATCAATATGTTGTAGATTTTGCAAACACTATAGGCTACACTTTGACAACAGAGTCTGTGTCGGAGATGGTAAACGCTAAGCAGATAATGAAATTTATCTCCTCTATGGTTCAAGGTGTCGGTGCACTTTTTACAAACGGTTTTGTTGTGATTCTGACAGTTGCATTTATGTTGCTAGAGGCAGATACCTTTGTCGAGAAGATAAAAAGAAGTTCTAAAAATGGGCTCTCTCATATAGATGAGATCTTCTCAAAAATAAAACACTATATGATAATTAAAGCGCTTATCTCTTTCGTGACGGCATTTATTATCTATGTAGCACTTGTCTTAATCGGTACAGATTATCCTTTCCTTTGGGCTGTACTTGCATTTTTACTCAACTTTATTCCAAACATAGGTTCAATTTTAGCAGCAGTTCCTGCAGTACTTATATCTTTAGTGGAGTTGGGTTTTGTAAGTGCTTCACTCGTAGCGGGTATATATGTAGCGGTAAACATTATCATAGGCTCAATAGTTGAGCCTAAAATTATGGGAAAAGGTTTAGGAGTATCTACCTTAGTTGTCTTTCTCTCATTAATTTTTTGGGGCTGGCTGCTTGGAATAGTTGGGATGTTCCTTTCAATTCCACTTACAATCATGGCCAAAATCATTTTTAATGCAAACGAAAAGACACAATGGATTGCACTTTTACTTGATGATGGAGAAAATTTAAAAAAATAGGTTTTTATAAGTGTATTGAATATGTTACAATAGATGAAAATAACAAAAGGCTAATCTATGGACATATCCCCCACTATACATGAAGAAGTGAAAAATCTTGCGCGAAGTTGGCAAGAGAAGATAGAAGTCTCCAGAGAAGCAAAAGAGCAAGAGTTCCATCAAATGATGCTCAAAATGTTACATAATCCACTTAATAAAATTTTTCTTATTGAATTGCTTGACCAGAGTTTTCGATCAAATGATACAAAACGAATAGCAGATCAATTGGAGTACATCTTTGAAAAATATGGTACAACTGATTTCTTTTCAACGTTTGAGCAGATACTTATCTGGCTTTTTAGAGAGATTGGGATATACGTAAGTGCTATCTCTGTACCTCTATTTATAAAATATTTACGCAATGATATTAGCAGTATCGTTATACAGGGGGAAGATGAACTTTTAGCAAAACATCTGCAAAAACGTAAGGCTGAAGGTACACGGGTCAATATCAATATAATCGGAGAGATCGTTCTCAGTGAAGCAGAAGCGCAAAAACGTCAAGAGAAATATATAAAAGTTCTCCAAAATCAAGATATCGATTATCTCTCTATAAAAATCTCCAACCTTTTTTCTCAGTTTGTCCCTTATGCACACCAAAACAGTGTTGAAAAAATCTCTGCTAGAGTTGAAAAAATTTATGAAGCTGCACTGGAAAACGGAGAGAAGTTTGTAAATCTTGATATGGAGGAGTATAAAGATATTGAGATCACTATAGATGTTTTCAAATCACTACTTTCCCAAGAGCGTTTTAAAGGTTTATATGCAGGAATAGTAATTCAAAACTATCTTCCAGATGCTATGAGCTACATAAAAGATTTAACGGTTTGGGCAAAAGAAAGAGTAGCAGAGGGTGGTGCACCAATAAAGATACGTATAGTAAAAGGTGCAAATCAGGAGATGGAGCTTACAGAAGCGAGTTTACGCGGTTGGCCTGCTGTCACATTTTCAAGTAAAGCGCAGAGTGATGCAAATTTTAAAGTTGCTATGAATTATCTTCTTGACCCTGATGTAGCACCATATGTGCATACCGGTGTTGCATCACACAATCTTTTTGACCATGCTTTAGCTGTCTTACTTGCAAAAAAGCGTAATGTTGAACAGTATCTTACAGCAGAGATGTTAGAGGGGATGAGTGAAGCTGCATACCAGGCACTTAAAAGTGAAGACATAAATGTGGTTTTATATGCGCCCACTGCTACAAAAGAGACATTTACAAATGCGATCGCATACCTTGTTCGCCGTTTTGATGAAAACACTGCGGAAAATAATTTTTTAAGTCACAGTTTCGGCTTAAAGGTTGATAGTCAAGAGTGGAAGATACTTCTTAAAAGTTATGATGATGCTATAGCATTGATGGAGAATCTTGATTCAAAACCATACCGTACACAAGATAGAAATAAAGAGGTAGAGAAAGAGGAATTTGATATTCAAAACTATCATTTTACAAATGAAGCTGATACAGACTTTGTTTTGCCTCAAAACAGAAAATGGGCTGAAGCAATCCGCGATAAATGGATGAATATTGGAGAAAATGGTGGTATAGATGCATATCCTGTAATTTCGGGAGAGGAAAGAAAACATCAGGAAAATAAACATGATGTGTATGACAAGTCCCAGTATCATGAAAAAAAGAAAGTTGGTTCATTTGCGAGAGCTACTTTAGAAGATATGCAATTAGCAGTGCAAACAGCAAAAGAGGATCCTGACGGTTGGAGAGAACTCTCACAGCAGCAAAGACAAAAAGTTCTAATGGATGTAGCAGAGGAGTTTAGAAAAGCCAGAGGTGAGCTTATCGGTATCGCAGCAGCTGAAGTTGGAAAAGTTTTTAGCGAAACAGATGTAGAGGTTAGTGAAGCGATCGACTTTTTAAACTTTTACCCTTACAGTGTTGAAAAACTCTCTTCTTTAGAAGGGATAAGTGTTACACCTAAAGGGGTGGGTGTAGTGATTAGTCCATGGAACTTTCCTATCGCCATACCTGTTGGTGGAGTTGCAGCCAGTTTAGCAGCCGGTAATACAGTTATCTTAAAACCTGCAGAGGATGCAATGTTGTGTGCTTATATGTTATGTCAATGTTTTTGGAGGGCAGGGGTGAGTAAAAATACTTTACAGTATCTTCCTGCCCGGGGCTCTGAGATAAGTAAGTATGTTATTCCTGATGAAAATGTTGATTATGTAATATTTACAGGTGGGGAAGAGAGTGCATATAAGATTATAGAGTCCCGCCCAGATATAGCTTTAAGTGCTGAAACGGGAGGAAAAGATGCCACAATTGTTACGGCTATGGCTGATCGCGATCAAGCACTTAAAAATGTAGTTGTTTCAGCCTTTCACAACTCCGGGCAAAAATGTTCGGCAACCTCTTTACTGGTTTTAGAAAAAGAGTTGTATGACGATCCAACATATAAACAAGCGATCAAAGAAGCAGTTGAGTCTTTAGAAACTGGTTCGGTATGGGATTTTAAAAATCGTATTGGAGCCCTTAGTAATTTGCCTAGCGGTAATTTAAAAAAATCACTTGACTACTTGGATGATACAGAGGAGTGGTTGGTACAACCTAAATACGCCGATGAACAAAATCCATATATGTTAAAACCTGCTGTTAGATGGGGGACTAAAAAAGGGGATTTTTGTCATATGCATGAACTTTTTGGTCCTGTTCTCAGTGTTATGTGTGCCGAAAACTTGAAAGATGCAGTAAATATAGTAAACTCTACGGGGTATGGACTGACATCGGGAATAGAAACGCTTGATGAGCGTGAGATAACATACTGGAAAGAGAACATCATTGCTGGAAATTTATATATTAATAGAGGTACGACGGGAGCGATAGTATTACGTCAACCCTTTGGTGGAATGAGAAAGTCGGCAATAGGCAGTGGTAAAAAAGCGGGTGGATTTAATTATGTCAGCCAATTTATGAATATCGAGTGTAATACACGAAGGAGTGATGAGCAAGAATCATCAGATTTTATTGAAGAGATGCGTAAGCTGTTTGCACAAGAGAAAGATTTTCAATCAGAGATACAAAAAGCATTAGCGTATGTTTCAGGATTTGTTTATTGGTATACAAAAGAGTTCTTACCGGATCATGATTATGTAAATATACGTGGTGAAAGTAATGTAATACGCTATTTGCCAGTTAATAGTGTGCTTTTACGTATAGAGGATAATGATAATTTTGAGGAAGTTCTGGCTACAATATTAGCAGTTAAAATGATAGATGTAAAACTTCATATATCACTACCAAAATTATCTCAAAGAGCTGAATTCAAATGGTTGGAGTCAAGCATCACAAGAATTTTAGGAAAAGATGATGCTATTGTTCGTGAAGATGAGGTGATGTTGGTGGATTCGATAAATAGATTTGAGAGAATTCGATTTTTATCTAAAGAGAACATCACGCAAAATATTTTCAATGCAGTTGCTGCTGATGCGAAATATATAGCATCTAACTCTTTTGTAACACACGGTCGATTAGAGCTGATGCACTATTTTATTGAACAGAGTGTGACCCATTCCTATCATAGATATGGTAATTTAGGTGTTCATGGATTGCATCTTTATAAAAAACAAACTCAAGATTAGATACAATTATAGAAGAAGTATAAGATATAGGAAAAAATATAACATGATTTTAATGATCGATAATTATGATAGTTTTACTTACAATATTGTGCAGTACTGTCGTGAGCTTGGAGCAGATTTAAAAATTATCCGTAATGACGAGATGAGTGTAGAAGAGATTGAAGCACTTAATCCGGAAAAAATTATAGTATCACCTGGACCTGCTTCACCTGATGAGGCTGGTGTAACGTTAGAGGTGATCGAGCATTTTAAAGATAAACTGCCAATTCTAGGTATATGTTTAGGGCATCAAAGTATTGCGCAAGTTTTTGGTGGGGATGTAGTACGTGCAAAAAATATGATGCATGGTAAAACTTCTACAATGAAACAACATATCTCTTGTGAAATTTTTAAAGATCTTCCTGAAGAGTTTATAGCTACACGTTATCACTCTTTGATTGTAGATAAAAACACTTTACCTGATGTGATCGAACCGACAGCATACTCAACTGACGATGAAGAGATTATGGCGTTAAAGATTAAAGATAGAGACATCTACGGAGTACAGTTTCATCCGGAATCTATAATGAGCCAATATGGTCATGAGATTATAGGAAACTTTTTAAAACTATGATACAAAAATTCATCTTTTTCCTAATTTTAGGAATTGATGTCACAATACTTTTTTTTCAGATAGATAATCTTTCTGTCTCATCCGCAGAAACATACATATTATATGAAGAGAACTCGTTTTTGAGTTCTCTTTTTAATTTTTTACTTGCTACTTTCGGTAATAATGACTATACATTAAGAATACCAATCATATTAATACATTTGATCTCTACATTGCTTTTTTATGAAATATCAAAGAAGTATGTTGCCACAACACGTAATAGATTGTGGCTGTTACTATTATATGTAATGCTTCCGGGGACCTTAAGTGCCGCAATAGTCCTCAGTCATGCATTCTTAATACTTTTTGGTTTGCTACTTTTTATCTATTTGGATCAAAGGTTTCCAACCAAGTACACCAACCCTTTATTATTAGTATATGCATTTATTGATGGTGGTTTTGCATATCTATTGCTTGGAGTTTTGATATATAACATCTTTGTTAAAGACTATAAAAATATAGTATACAATCTCATACTCTTAACTATTTCAGCTTATATGTATAGATTACAAATCTATGGAGTTCCTAGCGGACACTTCCTTGATACTATAGCTGTCTACAGTGCAATATTTACACCGATAGTATTTGTATATCTTGTATATGCACTATATCGAAAGTATCTTGCAGACAAAATAGATAAAGTTTGGTATATAGCAACAAGTGCATTGATATTTTCATTACTACTCTCTTTTAGACAAAGATTAGATATAGAATATTTTGCACCATATTTGATGATAGCTTTGCCTTTAGCTGCTCAGACTTTTATTCACTCTTATCGTGTACGTTTAAAGATGTTTCGAAAAAGATATCAGACTATTTTTGTTCTGTCGTTTTTATTCCTGTTTTTAAACACACTAATAGTTCTATTTAATAAACCTCTTTATAGATTCATAGATAATCCAAAAAAACACTTTGTATATAATATGTATGTAGCAAAAGAGTTGGCACAAGAGTTAAAGAATATGAATATCAATTGTATTAATACTGATTTTAAGATGCAACAAAGATTACAGTTTTATGGAATAGAAAAATGTAGTGATTATATACTCAAAGAGATAGACTTAGAAGGAAATAGAGACGCAAATGTAACTATAAGTTACAAAACGAGAGCTGCCTACAAAGGGAGTGTTACAAAAGTAAACATAAAATAGCCTTATTGTGTAAGAATGACCCATCAGGAATATAATTGTTAGAAACTTTATGCTACAATCAATCTCATAATATCAAAATAGGGAGTTTCTATGGCTCAAAAAGCGATACGAGAATATGACGCGAAGTCGATTTTAGCAAAACATTGGAATAAGTACTTTCCAGACTTTACTTATGCATATGAAACAGTTATGGTTCAAAACGGTACTGAACTTAACGATGCTGCAAAAGAAAAAGCTTGGTTAAATGAGAAACCACTAGTTGCAAAACCAGATATGTTATTTGGTAAACGTGGTAAAAATGGTTTAGTTTTATTTAGAGACCAAAAACCAGGTGATGTATCTTTAGCAAAAGCTGCTTCATGGATAGATGAAAAATCTGGTGATAAACAAAGTGTATATTTCTCATTTGATGGTGATACTCCAACTGGTGATCCAAAAGTAGATTTTTTAACTCACTTTGTTGTTGAGCCATTTACTCCACATGATCAATCTGAAGAGTACTACATCTCTGCAACATGTGTTGGTGACGATGATGTACTTTATATGTCAGCTGAAGGTGGTATGGAAGTTGAAGAAGGTTGGGATGAAAAAGTTACTGAAGTAGCATTCCCTATTACTGCAACTGAAGAAGAGATAGCTGAAAAAATTGCTGCAAACGTTCCTGCAGATGTAAAAGCTGAAGATAAAGAAAACTTTGCAAAATTTGCAATTGGTTTTTTCAAAGCGTACCGTGAATTAAACTTTGCATACCTTGAGATTAACCCGTTTGTAATGCAAGGAAATAAAATCGAGTTATTAGACATGGTTGCTAAACTTGATGATACAGCTGGATTTATGATGGTTGAAGCTTGGGGTGATGTTGAATACCCAACTGCATTCGGTATGGAAGAAAAATCTCCAGAAGTATTAGCTGTTGAAGAAGCTGATGCAAAAACTGGTGCATCTTTAAAACTTACATTACTTAAACCTGAAGCTAGAATCTGGACTATGGTTGCCGGTGGTGGTGCATCTGTTGTTTATGCAGATACAATTGCTGATATGGCAGGTATTGATGACCTTGCAAACTATGGTGAGTATTCTGGTGGTCCAACTACTGGTGAAACAAAATTCTATGCTGAGACTTTACTTGACCTTATGACAAGAGAAAAGGATGCTCAAGGTAGAGATAAAATTTTAATCATTGGTGGAGCTATCGCTAACTTTACTGACGTTGCAAAAACTTTCACAGGTATTATCCAAGCGTTTGAAAACTACGCAGATAAAATGAAAGAGGTTGGTATTAAAATCTACGTAAGACGTGGTGGACCAAACTATGAAAAAGGTCTTAAAGATATTAAAGAGGCTGCGGACAGATTAGGTCTATGGATCGATGTATATGGACCGGAAACTCACGTAACTGATATCGTAAGAATGGCAGTAGAGGCATAAGGAGAAAAAATGGCACAATTATTTACTAAAGATACACAAGCAATTTTTTGGAATAACAACAAAACTGCTATCCAAAGAATGTTAGACTATGACTATACAATTAAAAGAGAAACACCATCAGTAGCTGCTATCGTAGCTCCTACTGCTTCTGGAAAATTTGAGAAATTTTTCTGGGGTGCTGATGAGATTATGATCCCAACATATAAAACTACTGCAGAAGCAAAAGCTGCTCAGCCACAAGCTGATGTACTTTTAAACTTTGCATCATTTAGAACTGCTTACGATGTAACTATGGAAGCTTTAGAAATTGGTGGTTTTAAAACTATCATGATCACTGCTGAAGGTATTCCTGAAAGATTAGCACGTAAAATGAACCAGACAGCTCGTGATGCTGGTGTTGTTGTTATCGGACCTGCTACAGTTGGTGGTATCGCTCCAGGTGCATTCAAAATCGCTAACGTTGGTGGTACAATTGAGAATATCGTAAACTCAAAATTACACAGAACAGGTTCTTGTGGTCTTGTAACTCGTTCAGGTGGTTTATTTAACGAACTTTCTAACATTATCGCTATCAATGCTGATGGTATTGCAGAAGGTGTTGCAATTGGTGGTGACCGTTTCGTAGGTTCTGTATTTATTGACAATCTTCTTCGTATGCAAGACAACCCAGATGTAAAATATATGATTTTACTAGGTGAAGTTGGTGGTACTGAAGAGTACAAAGTAATCGAAGCAGTTAAATCTGGAAAAATTACTAAACCAATCATCGCATGGTGTATCGGTACAATCGCTAAGTACTATGATTCTGGTGTTCAATTCGGTCACGCTGGTGCATCTGCAAATGCAGAAAGAGAAACTGCTGAAGCTAAAAACAAAGCTATGGCAGAAGCTGGTATTCACGTACCTGCAACATTCAATGACTTACCTGCAAAAATCAAAGAGGTATACGAGTCATTAAATATTGCTCCAATTCCAGAACCAGAAATGAATGTTGTACCAAAAGTTAGACGTTCTAAACAATTTATCTGTACTATCTCTGATGATAGAGGTGAAGAAGCTACTTACGCTGGTTTCCCAATTTCATCTGTTGCTTTACCAAGTACAGGTAAAGGTATTGGTGATGTTATCTCATTACTTTGGTTCAAAAAACAATATCCAAAATGGGCTACAGATTTCATTGAAACTGTAATCAAAACTGTTGCTGACCATGGTCCAGCAGTATCTGGTGCTCACAATGCTAAAGTAACTGCACGTGCTGGTAAATCAGTTGTTGAATCTTTAGTAACTGGTCTTTTAACAATCGGTCCAAGATTCGGTGGTGCAATTGATGGTGCTGCAGAGCATTTCAAATATGCAGATGACAATGGTTTAACTCCAGCTGAATTCTTAAACCATATGAAAAAACAAGGGATTCCAATTCCAGGTATCGGTCACCGTATTAAATCTCTTAAAAACCCAGACCTTCGTGTTAAAGGTTTAATGGATTTTGCAGCGGAAAACTTCCCTAAAACTCCATTACTTGACTATGCTAGAACTGTTGAAGCTCTAACTACAAGTAAAAAAGAGAACTTAATTCTTAACGTTGACGGTACTATCGGTATCCTTATGGTAGATATGTGGAGAGCATTAGGTTACCCTGAAGAAGAAATCAATGAATTTATCGCTTCTGGTACACTTAACGCATTCTTCATTGCTGGTCGTACAATCGGTTTCATCGGTCACGTACTTGATGAAAAACGTCTTGCAATGCCAATGTATCGTCACCCAATGGACGATATCCTTTACGACGTTCAAAAAGCAGAAGAGATTTAATCTCTTCGCTTTCCCTCTATTTAACACTTTTTCTTCCTAATTTTTCATTTTCTTCCAAATTATTATTTTTTACGATATACTAGAGCTATGAAAAAAGCTTTTACTGTAATGGAACTTATGTTTATTATTATTGTTATTGGTATATTAGCTGCTGTAGTTATGCCAAGGATGGAGCGGGATGTAGTTAGAGAAGCTGCTATTCAATTAGTATCTCATATCCGTTATACACAACATCTTGCATTAGTTGATGATAGATATAATAAAGATGATGCAGATTGGTATAGAAGCAGATGGCAGATTATATTTGAAAATAACGCTGATTCGGGTGGAGAAGAGAGTTATACTATATTTTCTGATAATCCTGATTATAGTGGACATGCTGGTGCTAATGAGATTGCTACAAACCCACAAGATAAATCTAAAAAATTAACAGGTGGGACAAATGGCGTTTCATATGATAATGCTGCAGCAACAAGAAGCATGAACTTAGGTATTAAATATGGAATAGTAGATGTAAACTTGACTGATTCATGTAAATTTTCTAGTAGTAAAAGAATAGCATTTGATCATTTAGGTAGACCATTAAAAGGAGATCTGTCAAATGCAACTACTTATATGTCTCCTTATCCAAATAGTAATAGAATAATAACTTCAAATTGCGATATAACATTAAGTGATGGAACTGAAAGTGTAACAATTAGAATTACTCCTGAAACAGGATATACATATATATTAAATTAATGTAAAAATGAAGCAAATTAACAAATTTGCAAATTTATTTCCAATTCCCCAAATAGTTAAGCTTCTTCTAAGTATACTTCTCCTATAATTCCCGTCCACAAACGATGAGAGGCCATCGAAAGAGGGTCAGAAGTACTTCGAGTTGAAGCTACTGATTAACGTTTGAGATCATTGAAAACTAAGCAAGCGAGAGCTTGAGATAATAACTAATAATACAACAACCGTCTATTAACTTTTAATAGGTTAGTAGATAACTTTAAGATAAAGCCAATGATTTTTAAATCTTGGGCTAAAGATTAAACAATTCAATTATGGAGAGTTTGATCCTGGCTCAGAATGAACGCTGGCGGCGTGCTTAACACATGCAAGTCGAACGGTAACAGAGGAAGCTTGCTTCCTGCTGACGAGTGGCGCACGGGTGAGTAATATATAGGTAATGTGCCCCTTAGACCGGGATAGCCACTGGAAACGGTGATTAATACTGGATACTCCTTCTTTTCATAAGTTAAGAAGGGAAATGTTTTTTCGCTAAGGGATCGGCCTATATCCTATCAGCTAGTTGGTGAGGTAACGGCTCACCAAGGCAATGACGGGTAGCGGGTTTGAGAGGATGATCCGCCACACTGGTACTGAGACACGGACCAGACTCCTACGGGAGGCAGCAGTGAGGAATATTGCACAATGGGGGAAACCCTGATGCAGCAACGCCGCGTGGAGGATGACGCATTTCGGTGTGTAAACTCCTTTTATATGTCAAGAAAATGACGGTAGCATATGAATAAGCACCGGCTAACTCCGTGCCAGCAGCCGCGGTAATACGGAGGGTGCAAGCGTTATTCGGAATCACTGGGCGTAAAGGACGCGTAGGCGGGTTATCAAGTCAGGTGTGAAATCCTACAGCTTAACTGTAGAACTGCACTTGAAACTGGTAGCCTAGAGTATGGAAGGGGCAGATGGAATTAGTGGTGTAGGGGTAAAATCCGTAGATATCACTAGGAATACCGAAAGCGAAGGCGATCTGCTGGGACATTACTGACGCTAAGGCGTGAAAGCGTGGGGAGCAAACAGGATTAGATACCCTGGTAGTCCACGCCCTAAACGATGAACACTAGTCGTCGGGGTACTAGTTACTTCGGTGATGCACTTAACAGATTAAGTGTTCCGCCTGGGGAGTACGGTCGCAAGATTAAAACTCAAAGGAATAGACGGGGACCCGCACAAGTGGTGGAGCATGTGGTTTAATTCGAAGATACGCGAAGAACCTTACCTGGCCTTGACATTGATAGAACACACTAGAGATAGAGTGGTGCCCTTCGGGGAGCTTGAAAACAGGTGCTGCACGGCTGTCGTCAGCTCGTGTCGTGAGATGTTGGGTTAAGTCCCGCAACGAGCGCAACCCTCGTCCTTAGTTGCCAGCAGTTCGGCTGGGCACTCTAAGGAGACTGCCTTCGCAAGGAGGAGGAAGGTGAGGACGACGTCAAGTCATCATGGCCCTTACGGCCAGGGCTACACACGTGCTACAATGGGGCGTACAGAGAGTTGCGATACCGCGAGGTGGAGCTAATCTCATAAAGCGTCTCTCAGTTCGGATTGTTCTCTGCAACTCGAGAGCATGAAGCTGGAATCACTAGTAATCGTAGATCAGCAATGCTACGGTGAATACGTTCCCGGGTCTTGTACTCACCGCCCGTCACACCATGGGAGTTGATTTCACCCGAAATCGGGAAGCTAACCTTCGGGAGGCTACCGCTTACGGTGGAATTAGCGACTGGGGTGAAGTCGTAACAAGGTAACCGTAGGAGAACCTGCGGTTGGATCACCTCCTTTCTAGAGTAAAGCGATATGATTCGTTTCATAGTCGCAAATAAGTTCTCACGAACTAAAAAAGTATTATTTCTTGTCTCTTCTTGCTTAGTTTTCAGTGATCTGAGATCATTGATATTATTGATGGGGGGTTAGCTCAGCTGGGAGAGCGACTGCCTTGCACGCAGTAGGTCAGCGGTTCGATCCCGCTACTCTCCACCATTATTTACGTTTAATACAAGTTTTTATCTAAAGATTTGTATTAGACGTAAGTCTAAGTTCATTAAATTAACATTGTTAAAGTCAACAACTAAATAACTACAATTACAAGGACTACTGAGTTTAGTGTAGAGATACATTAAATAAGGTAGTGAAGCGAATTAGAATAAAAGATATTAAGGGCCATAGGTGGATGCCTAGGCTGGTAGAGGCGATGAAGGACGTACTAGGCTGCGAAAAGCCTCGGGGAGCTGCCAAGAAGCTTTGATCCGGGGATTTCCGAATGGGGCAACCCAGCATGGAGTGATTCATGTTACCCTACGGGGGGCGAACTCAGGGAAGTGAAACATCTCAGTACCTGAAGGAAGAGAAATCAAACGAGATTCCGAAAGTAGCGGCGAGCGAAATTGGATTAGGGCGCTTAGTGATAGCATATTTGTTAGCCGAACACTCTGGAAAGTGTGAACATAGAGGGTGATATTCCCGTAAGCGAAAACATTTATGTGGTACTAGACTAAGGAACGAGTAGGTCGGGACACGTGTTATCTTGACTGAATATGGGGGGACCACCCTCCAACCCTAAATACTACTACCAGACCGATAGTGAACAAGTACCGTGAGGGAAAGGTGAAAAGGACTGCGGTGAGCAGAGTGAAATAGAACCTGAAACCTATGGCTTACAATCATTCGGAGCACTATTTTAATGTGTGACGGACTGCCTTTTGCATAATGAGCCTGCGAGTTGTGGTATCTGGCAAGGTTAATCGAACGAGAAGCCGTAGCGAAAGCGAGTCTTAATAGGGCGACATAGTCAGATGCTGCAGACCCGAAACTGAGTGATCTATCCATGAGCAGGTTGAAGCTGGTGTAAGAGCCAGTGGAGGACCGAACCCATTGACGTTGAAAAGTCACGGGATGACTTGTGGATAGGGGTGAAAGGCCAATCAAACTCAGTGATAGCTGGTTCTCTCCGAAATATATTTAGGTATAGCCTCGAGCATTAGCATGTAGGGGTAGAGCACTGACAGGGCTAGGGCTGCTTACCGCGGTACCAAACCCTATCAAACTCCGAATACTACATGTGTAACCTCGGGAGTCAGGCGTAGGGTGATAAAATCCTATGTCGAGAGGGGAACAACCCAGACTAACAGCTAAGGTCCCAAAGTTTTATCTAAGTGGAAAAGGATGTGGAGTTGCTGTGACAACCAGGAGGTTGGCTTAGAAGCAGCCATCCTTTAAAGAAAGCGTAACAGCTCACTGGTCTAGCGATTCTGCGCCGAAAATATAACGGGGCTAAGATAAACACCGAAGCTTTAGATTCATAGTTTACTATGAGTGGTAGGAGAGCGTTCCATTCAGCGTTGAAGGTATACCGGTAAGGAGTACTGGAGCGGATGGAAGTGAGCATGCAGGCATGAGTAGCGAGAAAAGAAGTGAGAATCTTCTTCGCCGAAAACCCAAGGTTTCCTACGCGATGCTCGTCATCGTAGGGTTAGTCGGGACCTAAGTCGAGTCCGAAAGGGGTAGACGATGGCAAATCGGTTAATATTCCGATACCGACATTATATCGTTTGAGTGATGGGGGGACGCATAGAGTTAGACGAGGTCACTGATGGAATAGTGGCTCGAAGGGTGTAGGATGATAAGTAGGCAAATCCGCTTATCACGAATCCGAGACCTGACAGGCTGAACAATCTCTTCGGAGAGCGTTTAGAATCGTCGATACTGTCGTGCCGAGAAAAGCCTCTAAACGAGATATAATGTTGCCCGTACCGTAAACCGACACAGGTGGGTGAGATGAGTATTCTAAGGCGCGTGGATGAACCCTTGTTAAGGAACTCTGCAAACTAGCACCGTATCTTCGGTATAAGGTGTGCCCTATTTGTTAAGAGATTTACTCTCTGAAGCATTGATGGGTCGCAGCAAAGAGTCCCTCCCGACTGTTTACCAAAAACACAGCACTCTGCTAACACGTAAGTGGATGTATAGGGTGTGACGCCTGCCCGGTGCTCGAAGGTTAAAAGGATGCGTTAGCTTTGCGAAGCGTTGAATTGAAGCCCGAGTAAACGGCGGCCGTAACTATAACGGTCCTAAGGTAGCGAAATTCCTTGTCGGTTAAATACCGACCTGCATGAATGGCGTAACGAGATGGGAGCTGTCTCAACAAGGGATCCAGTGAAATTGTAGTGGAGGTGAAAATTCCTCCTACCCGCGGAAAGACGGAAAGACCCCGTGCACCTTTACTATAGCTTGACACTGCTATTGGGATATTCATGTGCAGGATAGGTGGGAGCCATTGATTCATAGTCGCCAGATTATGATGAGGCATCCTTGAGATACCACCCTTGAATATTCTGATAGCTAACTCCGTACGGTTATCCCGTGCGAGGACAATGTCTGGTGGGTAGTTTGACTGGGGCGGTCGCCTCCTAAAAAGTAACGGAGGCTTACAAAGTTCGGTTCAGAAGGGTTGGAAATCCTTCGTAGAGTATAATGGCATAAACCGGACTGACTGTGAGACATACATGTCGAGCAGAGTCGAAAGACGGTCATAGTGATCCGGTGGTTCTGTGTGGAAGGGCCATCGCTCAAAGGATAAAAGGTACGCCGGGGATAACAGGCTGATCTCCCCCAAGAGCTCACATCGACGGGGAGGTTTGGCACCTCGATGTCGGCTCATCGCATCCTGGGGCTGGAGCAGGTCCCAAGGGTATGGCTGTTCGCCATTTAAAGCGGTACGCGAGCTGGGTTCAGAACGTCGTGAGACAGTTCGGTCCCTATCTTCCGTGGGCGTAGGATTGTTGAGGAGAGCTGACCCTAGTACGAGAGGACCGGGTTGGACGAACCACTGGTGCACCAGTTGTCCTGCCAAGGGCATAGCTGGGTAGCTACGTTCGGATGTGATAACCGCTGAAAGCATCTAAGCGGGAAGCCAACTCCAAGATGAACAATCCCTGAAGTACGCTTGAAGACTACAAGCTTGATAGGCTGGATGTGTACGCGAAGTAATTCGTTTAGCTGACCAGTACTAATAGTACGTTTGTCTTTTTTCATTAAAAGCTTCACTACCTTATTTAGTGTATATCATTAAATGAAGTAATCCTTGAGTTGTTTAGTTGACTTTAACTTTTTTAATCTTCTTATCTATGATCTTAAAGGTCAACTGTAAGAGTATCAAACAATACTTTTACACTTGATCTTGTCTAGGTGGCTATAGAGAGAGGGAAACGCCTGGCCCCATTCCGAACCCAGAAGCTAAGCCTCTCATCGCTGATAATACTGCATCTTTCAGGTGTGGGAATGTAGGTCGCTGCCTAGTTCGGATCAATTATCCATTCTAATCTATCTTCACTTTTTTATTATTTACAACTTATCTACTTAATTTTACTATTTACTTTTTACCCTTTTACTACTATGATTTTTAATCTAATTAGTATAAATATGCTATTATTACATACTAAAAATATGGGATTTAAAATGAAAGAATATATAAAAGATCAAATAAAAAAATCTTACGAAACAAAACAAGCTATTTACGAAAATGATGAATTAATCTCTAAAATTGAAGAATTAGCTAAAAAATGCGTTGAACTATATCAAACAAATAAAAAAACTATTCTGGCAGGGAATGGTGGTAGTGCTGCTGATGCACAACATATCGCAGCTGAATTAGTTGGTAGATACGGTTTTGATAGAGCTTCTATTCCATCTTTGGCATTAACTACAGATACTTCAAATTTGACAGCTATTGGAAATGATTATGGATATGATTATATTTTTTCTCGTCAGTTAGAAGGTATGGGACATGAAGGTGATATATTTATAGGTATTTCTACGTCTGGAAATTCTGTTAACTTACTAAAGGCTTTTGAGTCGGCTAAGAAAAAAGGGATTTTTACTGTAGCGCTTACTGGTAAAGATGGAGGTCAAATGGCTAAAGATGCAGATATGGCTATTATTGTACCATCAAACTCTACACCACGTATTCAAGAATCTCATATATTAATTGGTCATATTCTTTGCGATATTATTGAACAAGAGATCTTTGGAGACGGTATTAAGACAACTGTAGATGCATAAGGCTTTATTTTTAGACCGTGACGGTGTAATAAATGTTGAAAAAAATTACCTTCATAAAATTGAAGATGTTGAATTCGTAGAAGGTATATTTGACCTTTGTAAATATTTTCAAGAAAAAAAATACAAAATTATAGTTGTTACTAATCAATCAGGTATAGCACGTCAATATTATAATGAAAATGACCTTGAAAAACTTTCTTTATGGATGGTAGAGCAGTTTAAAGAGCAGGGTATAGAAATTGTACAAATATATTATTGTCCTCATCATCCAGATATTTCAGGTGAATGTGATTGCCGAAAGCCAAATCCAGGGATGTTATTGCAAGCTGCTGAAGAACATGATATTGATTTGAAAAATTCTATTATGATAGGGGATAAAGAGAGAGATATCGAAGCTGGATTCAATGCAGGTTTGCAAACGGCTTATCTCTTTGATGAATCAAAAAAGATTAAAACTTCAAAAGCTACAGAAATTGTATCAACCTTAAAGGAGATCATTGATGTTGATTCTCAATAGTGGAGGAACTTTTAATAAGCGTTATAATGATATTAGCGGGGAATTAGAAGTTCCATATGACAATTTAGCTATTGACGAGATATTAGCAGCTTCAAAAGTTAGTTATTTGATGGCTGGTGTTGTTTATAAAGATAGTTTAGATATGGATCTAGAAGATCGTAAAAGAATTGCGCAGATCATATCTCAAAGTGATGAAGCTGAGTTTGTTATAGTACACGGTACTGATACTATGGATGTCACTGCAGAGTTTTTAGACCAAATATTTGATGATAGAGTAATAGTACTAACGGGTGCCATGAAGCCTTTTAGCATTGAAAAAGCAGAAGCAAGTTTTAATCTTGGTATGTCTATAGGATTTGCAGAACATCAAGAGAATGCAGGTGTGTATATTTGTATGAACGGCAAAGTTGCCCCTTGGAATAAAATAAAGAAAAATAGAGAATTAGGGAAGTTTGAAATTGTCAGATAAAATAGCATGTGATCATTGTCATTTAGAGTTTAGTAAAGATGTAATGATCGAAGATGATGGACACTATTTTTGTTGTAACGGCTGTCAGGGAGTATATCATCTTTTAACGGATGAAGGACTTGATAGTTTCTATGATAAAGCTAAAAATGTAAAACTTGCTCCTCCTACATTACAATATGAAGACTCTTCTAATTTTGATGCTCCTGCATTTTATGATAAGTTTGTAAAAATTAATAGTGATGGATTCTCTGAAGTATCATTGATAATTGAGGGTATTCATTGTTCTGCTTGTGTATGGCTTAATGAGAAAGCACTCCACAAAATGGATGGAGTTGTTGAGGCAAATATAAACTTTACAAATAACAAAGCACACATTGTATGGGCTGATGATATTGTAAAACTTTCCGAGATTATCGATATGATTCGTGCAATCGGTTATAACGCATTTCCTTATGATGCATCGCTCCAAGAAGCACATGCAAACAAAGTGAGAAAAGATTACTATCTTCGGATGGCAGTGGCTATTTTTGCTGCTATGAATGTAATGTGGATTGCAGTTGCTCAGTATGCCGGATATTTTACAGGTATATCTCAAGAGATGAAAACAATTTTAAATATTGCTGAGGGTACCCTTGCAACGCCTGTACTTTTTTATAGTGGATGGGTATTCTTTCGAGGTGCATATTATGGACTTCGCAATAAAGTTGTCAATATGGATTTACTTGTTGCGACAGGTGCCCTATTAACGTATGTATATTCTGTATATATTACCGTAATGGAGCGTGGAGAGGCTTATTTTGACTCTGTAAGTATGATCATCACTTTTGTCCTGATCGGAAAATTTTTAGAAGTTCTCAGTAAAAAAAGTGCAGCAGATACTTTAGATGTGATTGGAAAACATTTACCAAGTGAAGTAAAAGTACTTCAAAACGGAAAAATAGAATCTATTAAGCTAGAAGATATATCGGTTGGGGATATTGTTGTTGTAAGTTCTGGTGAGAGAGTATTGATCGATGGAGAGATACTTAAAGGGGAAGGTTCTTTTGATGAATCAAACTTAACGGGTGAAAGTGAACCTATTTACAAGAAAGTTGATGATAAGGTGATTAGTGGGACTATAAGTATAGATGCTGATGTTCAGTATAAAGCTACAAAAGATTTTGAGCACTCCACACTTTCAAATTTGGTTACTTTACTAGAGAGTGCAATCAATAAAAAACCAAAAATAGAACAATTGGCTAATAAACTCTCAGAACATTTTTCTACGACAATTTTAGCTTTATCATTTCTAACTTTCTTGGTTTGGTGGTTATGGCCACATGATTTTGAAACAGCTTTAATGGTAGGTATATCTGTTATTATTATTGCGTGTCCTTGTGCATTAGGACTTGCAACTCCTGTTGCAACATTAGTGGGTCTGAGTCTTGGTGCGAAAAAAGGGATACTCTTTAAAGAAGCTGCACAGTTGGAAACTATGGCAAAAGCAGATGTACTTGTAGTTGATAAAACAGGGACATTGACACACGGAAAACCTGAAGTTGTAAAAGAAAATATTTTTCAAAAGTTTGATAGTACACTACTGTACTCTTTAGTAAAAACCTCTAAACATCCAGTCGCACAAGGTGTAAAGAAGTTTGTGCAAACAGATAATGAAATATTGTTTGATGAATATATGCAGATTCCTGCAAAAGGTATAGTCGCAAGAGTTAACGGTTCACTCATGCTAGGTGGTAATTATAAACTTATGCAGGACAATGGAATAGAGAGTGATTTTGAAAGTGATAAGACACTTTTTTATTTTGCTATTGATAAAAATATTGTAGCAGTTTATGAGCTTGAAGATAAAATAAAAGATGGTGCTAAAGAGTTAATAGATACATTAAATGTTAAAGGGATAGCAACTGTTATGCTTACGGGTGACCATCAAAAGTCTGCTCTTTATGTAAGTGAGCAAGTTGGAATATCTCAAGTCCATTTTGAACTTACACCTGAAGAAAAGTTAGCTTTTATAGATAAGCTGCATAAGGATGAAAAAGTTGTAGTGATGGTTGGTGATGGTGTAAATGACGTTCTAGCTCTTGCTAAAGCAGATATAGGGATTGTTATGGGAAGCGGAAGTGATATAGCAATAGATGTAGGTGATGTAGTATTATTAAATGACTCACTTATGTCTCTACTTGACTCATTTAAGATAGCAAAGACAACATTTAGATTAATCAAACAAAACTTTGCTATCTCTTTAGTATATAATGGTATTACTATTCCTCTTGCAATGGCAGGTTTAATTATTCCTTTGGTAGCTGCAATTTCAATGAGTGTCAGTTCATTACTTGTTGTAGGAAACTCTATGAGAATAAAGATGAAATGGAACAAGTAAGGAAATATTTGAGTAAATATGCTCATCAAAATGATTTTAAGTATAAAAGGAACTTTAAATGGATAATTGGGTTGTAGCAATGATGTTAGGGGCTTCATTACTATTAGGTGGTGTAGCTCTTATCGCTTTTTTATGGGGATTGAAAAATGGTCAATTTGATGATGAAGAAAAATTTTTAAATGCTGTTAAGTTTGATAATGAAGAGGATTTAAATGATGCTATTAATCAGGAAAAAAAGAAAGAAGAGTTAAGAAAAAAAGTATATAAACCAGAGTAGAAATGAGTTGCCAAAAGGCAACTCGAAATAAAAGTAAAATTATTTACCGATAGTTTGTGAAAAAGCGTCTAATTCAGCGTCAGAGTATTTAGCTACTTGACCTTTCATAACACCTTTCATTGGTCCACCGTAAGTACCAGCTTTGTAACCTTTAAGAGCATCAGCAATTTCTGCATGAGTCATATCTGCAACAACTTTAGATTTACCCATTGCGTGTTTTTCCCAGTTAGCACCGTGACATGCTGCACAAGCTTTACCGTTTACTGGTGCAGCCATAGCCATAGTTGATACTGCAGCAGCAGCGATTGAAGCAACTAGTAGTTTTTTCATTTTATTTCCTTAATTTAAAGTTTCGGCTACATTATAATACTTCAAGTCTTAAATACTTGTTAATAAAGATAAAGGTATTATTATATTTAGAAAAGATATTTATGGATGTGAAAATGAGATACATTGAAGATGATTTAAAAGATAAAACTATACTTATTACAGGTGGTGCAGGATTTATTGGAAGCAACTTGGCTTTTTACTTTCAAAACAACCATCCAGAGGCAAAAGTTGTAGTTCTGGATTGTTTTAGAAGCGGTGAGACTTTTAGTAATGGTAATTTAAAATCTTTTGGACATTTTAAGAACTTAATTGGTTTTAGTGGTGAAGTGATTAGCGGCGATATTAATGATAAAGATCTTCTTCTTACTTTAGAAGCTGATTACAAATTTGATTATATTTTTCATGAAGCTGCAATCTCTGATACAACTGTATTAGAGCAAGATCTAATGGTCAAAACAAATGTGAACGCATTTAAAGATTTATTAGATCTTGCAGTTGCTCACAAGGCAAATATGATTTATGCATCTTCTGCTGCAACTTACGGCGGTAGCGATACTTTTAAAGTTGGGCATGAAGCACCAAACAATGTGTATGGATTCTCAAAAGTGATGATGGATAATATCGCATATGATTATATGAAAACTGCTGATATTTCTATTGTTGGGCTCAGATATTTCAATGTTTACGGAGCAAGAGAGTATTTTAAAAATACAACAGCTTCGATGGTTTTACAGTTTGGTCACCAACTTTTGAGCGGAAAAAATCCTCGTTTATTTGAGGGAAGCGATAAAATTTTAAGAGATTTTATTTATATCGAAGATATTATTCAGGCAAACATTAAAGCAATGGCACCGAAGAAAAGCGGTGTTTATAATGTAGGAACGGGTAAAGCAAGGTCTTTCCAAGATATTGTAGATATTTTACAACGTGAATTAGGGACTACTGCTACTTGTGAGTATATTCCAAACCCATTTGTGGGGTCATACCAATTTTTTACACAGGCAGACATAGAAGATACGAAAGAGTTTTTAGGGTATGTTCCAGGATATGAGATGGAAGAGGGTATCAAAGCGTATGTTGCAGAGATAAAACGTATTTATGAAACAGAAGTGAAAAAATAGATGAATATTCTTGTTGTCGGTGATTTAATGATTGACCACTATCTGTGGGGTTCTTGTGAACGTATCTCTCCCGAAGCACCTGTTCAGGTTGTTGATATTGCAAAAGAAACAGCAGTTCTTGGCGGTGCCGGAAATGTTATAAATAACCTTAAATCTTTAGGAGCAGAGGTCAGTGTAGCAAGTGTAATCGGTGATGATGAAAATGGAGCTGAACTTACTGGTATGCTTCAGGATATCTCTGTTGATACTTCTAACTTGGTAATCCAAGAGGGACGTCACACTTCAAAAAAATCTCGTATTATTGCGGTAAGTCAACAGATACTTCGTTACGACAAAGAATCAAAAGATGATATAGAAGCTGCATCAACAAAAAATATTGTAGAGTCTTTAAAAAATAATATAGAAGAGTATGATGCAATTATTTTATCTGACTACGGTAAAGGTGTTTTAACAGAGGAGTTATGTCAGGCTGTTATCTCTTTAGCTAAATCGAAAAACAAAAAAGTACTTGTTGATCCAAAAGGAAAGGACTTTTCTAAATATAAAGGTGCTTATCTACTTACTCCAAATAAAAAAGAAGCTCAAATTGCTACAGAGATTGATATAGTTGATGAAAATTCACTAACAGATGCTCTTTTAAAATTAAAACAAGAGTGTGATCTTGATATCTCTATGATTACATTAAGTGAAGACGGTATTGCGACATATGATGAAAAACTGCATATCTCTCCAACCGTTGCAAAAGAGGTTTTTGATGTAACGGGTGCAGGTGATACTGTAATCGCATCTATGGCATATGCACTAAGTCTTGGCAAGTCGATCGAAGATTCTGCAGCATTTGCAAATCTTGCAGCGGGTGTAGTTGTTGGAAAAATCGGTAGTGCTACGGTAACAATTGATGAGATAAAAGAGTATGAAGCCTCTTTACATAAATCTACATCTGATGCACATATTAAAAGTTTTGAAGATATTAAACGTCTTGTTGACAGATATAAGGTAAACGGCAAAAAAGTAGTATTTACAAATGGGTGTTTTGATATCTTACACGTAGGGCATGTAAAGTATCTCCAGGTTGCAAAAAGTTTTGGAGATATCTTGATAGTGGGATTAAATTCAGATGAGTCTGTATCACGTCTTAAAGGTCCTACTCGGCCTGTTAATATTGCTGAAGATAGAGCTTATTTACTGGCGGCTTTGGAAGCAGTTGACTTTGTTGTCCCATTTGAAGATGATACACCGTATGAGCTTATTAAAATGATTGAGCCCGATGTATTGGTTAAGGGTGGAGATTACGAAGGAAAAGTTGTTGTCGGAACAGAATTTGCTAAAGAGTTAAAACTCGTTGACTTTGTCGATGGCAAAAGTACGACAAAAACTATAGAAAAAATTCAAGGACAGACATGTTAAAACAATTAGCAATCTTAAGTGTGTGTGCAGCTTCTGCATTTGCATTACATACTGCAGAGATCAATATTAATGATAAAGATTTAGAAGTTGGAGCACAATTTGATATGGGGCAATTCAACGATACTGTTGAACCAAATACTATGTTCGTTGGTGCTAGATTTTTAAATGCTGACGGTGATCATTCAGAGGTTAAAAATGCTAATATCGATCCTCTAGTTGAAGCAAACCTTTTAATGATGAAAGATGTTGGTAGTACAGGTTTTAGACTTGGTATGGGTGTTAAAGCTGAATTTACAGAAAACTATACGGCACTTCCATTAGGTGTAGAAGGTTCATATACAATTTCATCAAAAGAGTTTGTACCTATGCATTTAAATGCTGCTGTATATTATGCTCCACAAGTTTTATCTTTAAGAGATGCTGATAGTTATTTAGAGACTAGAATTAGCTTCGATTTAGAGGTGATACCAAACGGAAATATCACTCTAGGATATAGAAACATAGAAACAAACTATGAAAACAATCAAGACTTTAGATATAACCGTTCTGGATACTTAGGTTTTAAATTAAAGTTCTAAAGATTTAACAGCTTCGATAACTTCCGAAGCTGTTATGCTCTTCATACAATCATGATGCTTTAGCGGGCATTCTCTCTTCATACATGGACTACAATCCATCTCATGCCTTACAATTGTACTTTTTTCATTTTTCCACTGACAAGTCTCTTTGTATTTTGTCGGACCGAAAATAGCAACAGTTGGTACTTGATAAGCAGCTGCGACATGCATAGGGCCACTATCATTTGTTATAAATAATGAACATCCAGCAATGTTCGCACATAACTCTTCAATCGTAGTTTTTCCTGCAATATTTTTGTAGTTCGTAACTCCTAAAGAGATGAGGTTTTCTTCGATCTCTTTTGCCATCTCAACTTCATTAGGTCCACCAAAAATTAAGATGTCGTACTTATCTTTATAGTATGCAGCCACTTGCGCAAAACGCTCAGGATACCATCGTTTCGCACTTCCATATGTCGCTCCGGCATTGATACCTAAAGTTGGATTTTCAAATCTATTTTGCTGAATATAGAGTTTTAACGGTGGTATATCTCCATCAAAGTTATCGACATTAACCATTGCCAGTTCTACATACTGTTGAACTAAATGTTGATCTGTTTTTATCTTTGGTATGTGAGAGAGCAAAAGTTGTGAATGCCACGATTTTCTCGCAACTGTTAAAACAGTATCTGTAAAACGTAAAAGTGTAGATGAATGGATCTGGTTTCTAAAGGTAATTGCTAAATCAAAACGACCGAGTTGTTTTGCAAGTTTATAAGTAGCAGCCAAACGTGAAGAGGCTTTTTTTGTTTCATCTACAATCGCTGACTCACAAAGTGGGTGGTGTTTAAGAGCTTCAATGGAGACGTAACTGCCGATAAATGTAAAATGTGCATTTTCATAATATTTTGCCAAGAGCTCTATTGCCGGAGTAGCCATTACAGCATCTCCTAGCCAGTTTGGAAGTACTACTAATATTCTCATAAACAATTCACCTTTTCTCCAACCTCTTTTGTGATAAAAATATAAAGCGGTGAAGCACCTATCTTTAGTATCTCATCTTCGATCATAACACCATTTTTATCATGTACTTCAAAAAACTCTTCATTTTTCAGTGTCGTATCTTTCAATGACCAGTGTATTTGTACAAGTTGTTCATTTATCCATGCTTGAAGTATGTAATAGTCTCTTTTTATATCAAGTCTTAAGAACTGAGCATTTTTAAGTGTTTTAACCATATATGCATATGTATTAAATGCTTCACGTTTTTTAAGTCCTTCTCTGTTGTCGATAAGTCCGTAACCCGGTGCGATTAACTGATGCCAAGAAACATAATCTACCTGCTGTGATGCGAAAGATAAAAGATAATAACGTAACATGTAGTTTGCATACATCTCTTCACTAATACACTCATATTCACTTGTTGGTGCATATGGTGCAGTGCCTTGAATTGGCCAGTTTGTTTCAGTAATGTAGAGTTTATGTTCCGTCTTTGGACTTAATGTGATCATACTTCCAAGCAGTGCTATCTTATCTGAGAGTGTAAATCCCAGTTGCATATTTTCAGGGGCACCGCGTCTGTCTACATATAAAAGCGAGGCAATACCGTCATATTTTAATTTGAAAAAGTTAAAGAGAGTATGGGCTGTAAAGTGATATTCAAAATCAATCACTTCACTTCCAATTAGATTTAATTCAGGAAACTCATCGTTCTTAAGATCATAAGCTACTTGAAAAAATTTGAGATATTCATTAACACTAAAAAAGCCCCATTTTGCACGATTGATCGTAGAACCGATCTCAAAGATATTTACATTTTTAGATAAGGCAGAAAAAATCTTTCTTAGATCGTTTTTTAAAAGTTCTAAATCTTCAATATGTTCGCGATCTTGCATAATCTTTAGTGTAATTTGTTTCTCTTTACAGTTATCTGTAAAGCTTACCAGCTCATCTAAGCTTTCTATCTCCCAAAGTTTACATCTAAGTAAGATACTTTCAACACCTATCTCATCTATATACTCTAAAGTTTTTTGACTCTCTCTTTGAAAATCAATACCTAAAGTAAAAAATTTTTTGGAATCTACAACTTTTCTTTTGACAAAGGGCATAGCCATTACAGAAAGGGGGAGGATGATTAGAGAGAGCAGTATTGTTTTTATTAATGAGAAAAGCTCTTTTTTTCTCATTTTCTTTTTAAAGTTTCTATCTTTTATAATTGCCGGTTGATCGGAATAGTTATCCCACTTAAAAGGTTCATTCATAAGTGCAATTATATCTTTTTTAAGATAATATATCACTAAATTAATATGGTTTGTAATAATGAATATTTTAGTAGTAAGAAATGATAAACTCGGTGACTTTATAACGGCACTTCCCTCAATTTATGTGCTTAAAAATTATGATCGAAACAATAGAATTGTAGTGTTGGTAGCACCTTTAAATAAAGCGTTGGCTGAGAGTTGTGAGTTTATAGATGAGGTGATTGTTGATGAAAAAGATAGTTCTGTATTTTCACTTGCTTCTAAAATAAAACAAGCTAAGATAGATGCCTCGATCACACTTTTTTCAAATACACGTGTAGCTCTTGCTCAATTTTTTGCAGGGATAAAAACAAGAATAGCACCTGCAACTAAAATAGCGCAAATTTTTTATAATAAAAGAGTAATACAAAGACGCAGCGAAGTGAAAATGGCTGAGTTTGAATACAATCTACAACTTATACGTGAACTATTTCCTGACATCTCTCTAGAGTTTCCAAAGCCGCTTTTACAATTTGATGATGCTAAAGAGATCTATGCAAAGTTTTGTAAAGACAACAGTATAGAAAAAGATGTTATAGCTTTTCATGTCGGTTTTGGCGGTTCGTCTGATGCTAACTGGAACTTAGATGAGTATGAAATCTTAATCCGTGAAGTGTTAAAACAAGATAAGTATCAAGTCGTACTTACTTTTGGTCCTGATGAAAAAGGACTTTGTGAAGAGATGCAAAGAATACTTGAAGGAGAAAATATTGTTTTTTATCTCTCTACAGACGGATTGATTACCTTTGCAAAACTGATAAGTAACTTTAAACTCTTTGTGTCAACTTCAACGGGAACTTATCATGTAGCTAGTTTAGTCGGAACTGCAACGATGACATTTTTTGGAGACTCTTTGTTCGCTAGTTCAAAACGTTGGAAAAGTGTGGGAGATGAAAAGCTGCAAAAGCACTATATGCTGCCTGTTGATGAGCAAAAGCGCCAAGCAATTTTTGAAGAGGTGAAAAAAGAGTTAGTCTCTTTTTAACTCTTTGTTAAATTCATAGAGTTTGATATACTTGTAAAAGTTAGTTACCATGTGAGAGTAAGCGATAATAAGTCCTACATATCCGTCACGGAAACCTTGCTTAAAAATATAAGTTTTTATAAAAGAATAGGCTCCATTGAAAAATGCTTTTGCTGGAGATGATGATTTTTTTCCTGCATTATTTTTTGCAAATAGAGTTGAATATGTATTTGCTTTGTTAACAAATTGTTCGATCGACTGGTAACTGTAATGTTCAACATTTCCATCTAAAAGTTCAATATTAAAACCATCAGTTATGATATCTTCGTGTACATCGTTGGAATTGTAAGAAGTTTTTGTTTTATTATAGAGTCTTTTAATTTTTTGATTGTTCCATCCACAGTATTTCACTTGGATATCTTTGTAAAAAGCTTTGAAATTAAGTTGATAGACTGTATTTTGATTTAGCTCTTTATATTGAAGTGTTTGAAAGAGTTGTTCATCTACCACTTCGTCGCTGTCAATTATTAGGATCCACTCATTTTTTGCAAAAGAGGCTGCTTGGTTTTTAGTCCAGCCGAAACCTTTAAATTTCCCTTCAATAAGATTTACATTTGAAAAATTTTTTACAATCTCCATTGTTTGATCAGATGAACCGTTATCATAAACTACGACATCTTCAAAATTTTCAAGACTTTTAAGAGTTTTTTCTATTGTAACTTCGTTGTTTTTTGCAAGAACGACTACAGATATATTACCAATCAATCTCTTTTCCTTTTAGGCGTTTTTTGAAATTTTTGATCTTTTTGTTTTTGAGTGAATAGTGACAAATTAAATCGACAAATTTTTTATCGGCAGAAAAATGTTTAATATACTCATCACCTATTATTCGTAAGTCCTCATCTATTGCCCATAATTTTGCAAAGCTTTTAGCACGATCGGAAGTTGAAAATTTAAAGAATTTCATACGATTGATATCGACAATTTTAAACTCATAAGTGTCATTATTTTTCTTGATCAAAATATTCCCGGGAGAATAATCATCATGAAATATACCGGCTTCATGAAGTTGAAAGCTAAAAAGTCCGAAAGCTCTTAAAATAGCTTCTCGATCTTCAAAATTTCGATCAAGAAGAGGCTCTCTGATAGTAAAGTCATAAGAGAATTTTTCACTGATGAAGTAACTCTCTTTTAGAAGTTTTGTAGAATAAAACTCTATATATCCTATAGGAGTTGGTGTAAAGTCTCCAATTTTAAGAGCATACTCATAAGATTTTTTTGCTTTAGAGTCTCGAAAAAAAGAGTAGACAATACGATTGATAAAGTTTGGTACCTTGAAAGATTTAACGATTGTATCAATACCGTCATAAGCAATTATTTTTAATTCATTTCTTGCTTTATGAATAGTGTTGTGATTGTCATAAAAATAGCTTTTTATATTTAATAAAAAATCTTCTAACTTATCCTTATACAAAGGATTTATTTCGTATTTCATTTATCTCTCATAATAGGTTTTGTATAATTTGGTTGAATTATATAAAAAAAGGGATTATATTGAAGTTAAATTTTCGTAGAGGGAGTGCTTTTGCATCTAAAAAAGCACATAAGTATTTAGAAACGATTACTCCAAAGGATGTAGAAAAAATTACTGTGATCCGTCATGCAGCAATCGGTGATTTTATGAATATACGCCCTTTCTTAATAGAACTTCGCAAGTTTTTCCCAAATGCAAAGATAACGTTGAGTGTAGTTAGACATTATATGTATGGTATTCCAGAAGATTTGATAGATGATGTACATGTAATAACAAGATATAAAGAGGATGGGACTAAGACAGGACTATTTCAGAGAATCAAAGAAGCAAAGACATTAGCTGAACAAGATATCATTTTCGATTTAACAGATAGTACTTTGAGCCTTTTCATTGTAGCTCTGGCAAATGCAAAACTAAAAATAGGATATCCTTACAGAGCACTTCGCAGAGCTTTTTTTGATATTGCAACACTTAGAAGTGATTTTGTGGTTGAAGCACAGTCTATTATGCATATGTTGAATATTTTAGGTGCTAAAACAAGGTTTCCATTAGTTTACGGTAATGAGAAAAGATATCCAAAAAAGGATCTTAAACAAATTGTTTATTTTGCAGGTGCATCGACGGAAAAGAAGTGTTGGGAAAAAGAGAAGTTTAGAAGTTTGATAGATAAAATTTCAGATGATTTTCCTGAGTATAATCATATTGTCTTACAAGGAATAGGGGAGAATGAAAAGTTCTTAGAAATTTATAAACCTTTATCTCACAAAGAGAATGTTTTACTGCAAGAAAAAATGCCTATTGAAGAAGCTATGAAGTTTATCTCTAAAAGCAGATGTTTAGTTTCAAATGATACTGGTGTTAGAAATATGGGGATAGCATTAGAAACTCCTACAATTGGGATTTTCTTTCAAATACCTCCATTTCGTTATTGGCCGCGTGAAGATAAACATGATTGTGTGTTTAACATAGAGTATACATCTCCTGACGTTGAAGATGTATATATTGCAACAAAAGAGATGATTGAGAAGTTATATGAAAAATGAAAACATTCTAGAACTTTGTTTGGCCCCTGGGCTTGGTGGACTAGAAATGTTTGTTGCAAGTTGTTATAACAACTTTTCAAAACAAACTTCTTGTAAAGTTGTAATAGCAGCAAATTCAAAGTTAGATAGTTTTTTGGATATTTCTGATAAGTTCTATATTAAAAGAAGCAAATTTTTTCCTATATTTCCAGCTTTAAAATTAGCAAAATACATTGATCAAAACGAAATAGATATCATCCATTTTCATTGGACAAAAGATATTATTACCGCAGTATTGGCAAAAGTTTTGAGTAAACGTAAACCAAAACTTGTACAAAGCCGTCATATGGGGATGACACGTTTTAAGGATGATTTTTACCATAAATGGCTATATAAAAACATTAACATGATGCATGCCGTGACCAATGAAGTAAAAGGGCAGTTAGAAAAATTTATACCTGAAGATGTCAGACCTAAGTTGGAAATGGTGTATCTCGGCACCGAGGTTAAAGATATTGATCAAACTATAGTTGAAGAGCTTCGTAAAAAATATAATTTAACGGATCAATTTGTTGTGGGAATTGTAGGGCGTATGCAAGAGGAAAAAGGGCAACATAAAGTGATCGAAGCAGTTGCCAAACTCAAAGACTTAAATATAAAAGCATTTATAGTTGGTTCTGCGATGTATGATGAATACCTTCACAAACTCGAGCAAATGATCAAAGAGTTTGGTTTGGAGGATAAAGTTGTTTTGACAGGTTTTACAAAACAAGTAAACGAATATATGCAGTTGTTTGATGTAAACGTTTTAGCAACAGAACATGAAACTTTCGGGCTTGTTGTCATTGAAGCGATGGCAAATAAAATTCCTATGATCGCAACAGCAAAAGGCGGGCCTTTGGAGATCATAGATGATGGGAAAGATGGATTATTATTTGATGGAACGAGTGATAACTTGGCTCAAAAAATAGAACTGCTATATAATAATAAAGAGCTGGTCCAAACTATTGCTCAAGCAGGGTATGAAAAAGTTATGAAAAAATTTAATATGTCTAGACAGATGAAAAAGTTATATGAAGTGCTAGTGCAATAGATTTAGTTTATACAAAAAGATATAATTACAAGAGAGATAGAAAATGGAAAGAATAAAATGAATTTTTTAGAGTTAATTGGACGAAAAAAGGAACTGTTTTTAAGTGATATTGAAAGAAGTGAAGAAGAATTAAGTACAATAGTGTCAGCATCTTCTTTCCTTGTAATAGGTGGGGCTGGTTCGATAGGCCAAGCTGTTACAAAAGAGATTTTTAAGCGTAATCCTAAAAAATTACATGTGGTAGATATTTCCGAAAATAATATGGTTGAATTAGTAAGAGACATTAGAAGTAGTTTTGGATATATAGATGGAGATTTTGCTACTTTTGCACTAGATATTGGAAGTCGAGAATATGATGCTTTTATTAAAAATGATGGTCAATATGATTATGTTTTAAACTTATCAGCTTTAAAACACGTAAGAAGTGAAAAAGATCCATTTACTCTTATGCGTATGATTGAAACTAATATTTTTAATACAGATAAAACACTTCAACAGTCAATTGAACATGGAACAAAAAAGTATTTTTGTGTAAGTACAGATAAAGCTGCAAATCCTGTAAATATGATGGGTGCTAGTAAAAGAATTATGGAAATGTTTGTGATGAGAAAATCAAAACAAATAGATGTTTCAATGGCTCGTTTTGCAAACGTGGCTTTTAGTGATGGCTCACTTTTACATGGTTTTAATCAAAGAATACAAAAACAACAACCTATAGTAGCTCCAAGTGATATTAAACGATATTTTGTAACACCTCAAGAAAGTGGTGAACTTTGTTTAATGAGCTGTATTTTTGGAGATAATAGAGATATTTTTTTCCCAAAATTAAGTGAAAACCTGCATCTGATAACTTTTTCTGATATTGCTATAAAATATTTAGAAGATTTAGGTTATGAACCTTATTTGTGCAAAAATGAAGACGAAGCGAGAGAATTAGCAAAAACATTGCCTAAACAAGGTAAATGGCCTTGTTTATTCACAGCAAGTGATACTACTGGCGAAAAAGATTTTGAAGAGTTTTTTACAGACAAAGAGATCTTAGATATGGATAAGTTTGAAAATCTTGGAATTATTAAAAATGAAGCTATTTATGATGAAGAGAAACTAAATAGCTTTAAAGAAGTAATTAATCAATTTAGACTGAATCTTTCATGGTCTAAAAATGATATTGTTAAAGAGTTTTTTAAACTAATTCCAGATTTTGGACATAAAGAAACAGGTAAATATTTAGATGGGAAAATGTAGATGAAAGGGATTATATTAGCAGGCGGAAGTGGTACAAGATTATATCCTATAACAAGAAGTATAAGTAAGCAGTTACTTCCAATATATGATAAGCCGATGATATATTATCCTCTTTCAGTACTTATGTTAGCTGGTATCAAAGAGATACTTATCATATCAACTCCTGAAGACTTACCTAAATTTGAAGAACTTCTTGGAGATGGTGATGACTGGGGTGTAAAGTTAGAGTATAAAGTTCAAGCATCACCTGATGGACTTGCTCAAGCATTTATTTTGGGTGAAGAGTTTATAGGTGATGACAATGTTTGCTTGATACTTGGTGATAATATTTTTTACGGAAGTGGATTAATTACTATGGTGCAAAAAGCTGCATCTTTAAAAGAAGGTGCTATTATATTTGGATATCAAGTTAAAGATCCTGAAAGATTTGGTGTAGTAGAGTTTGATAATAATAAAAGTGCCATAAGTATAGAGGAAAAACCCAAAAATCCTAAATCAAACTTTGCAGTTACAGGATTGTACTTTTACGATAATGATGTAGTGAAAATAGCAAAAAATGTAAAACCATCTCATCGAGGAGAATTAGAGATTACAACGGTAAATCAAGAGTACCTTAATAGAAAAAAGTTAAAGGTTGAACTTCTAGGTCGAGGATTTGCATGGCTAGATACTGGAACTCATGATAGTCTTATAGAAGCTGGACAATTTGTACAAACGATAGAACATAGACAGGGATATAAAATAGCTTGTTTAGAAGAAATTGCTTATAATAATGGATGGATAGATAAAGATAAAATTCTTGAAATTGCAAAGCCGTTATCTAAAAATGGATATGGTCAATATCTTTATGACCTTGTAAAGGAAAATGATGTTTAGTAACAATAATAAAACAATTTTACTAACAGGATGTGCCGGCTTTATCGGCTCAAACTTTATACCTTACTTTTTAGAAAAATATCCGGATTACAATTTAATCAACCTAGATCTCTTAACATATGCAGGAAACTTGGAAAACCTGGAAGAGTGTGAAGAGAATCCTAGATATAAGTTTATAAAAGGAGATATCTGCAACCGTGAACTTGTAGAATTCATATTTTCTGAATATGATATTCAAGGTGTTATCCACTTTGCAGCAGAATCTCATGTTGACAACTCCATTAAAAACCCCGGAGTGTTTGTAGAGACAAATGTAAATGGTACTTTTACACTTTTAGATGTAGCATATAAATACTGGATGGAAAAACCATTCACTTACAAAGAAAAATATAATAAGTGCAGATTCCACCATATCTCAACAGATGAAGTATATGGAACACTGAGTGATGATCCTAACGATCTTTTCACAGAAGAGACACCGTACTCTCCAAACTCTCCATACTCAGCTTCTAAAGCCAGTTCAGATATGTTCGTAAGAAGCTATCAAGAGACTTACGGGCTCAATACTGTGATCACAAACTGCTCAAATAACTACGGTCCGAAACAACATGATGAGAAACTAATCCCTACTATTATCAGAAAAGCACTAGCAAATGAACCAATCCCAATTTATGGTGACGGTAAAAACATCCGTGACTGGTTATATGTACTTGATCATTGTAAAGGTATAGACTTAGTGTACCATACAGGTAAAGAAGCAAATGTGTATAATATCGGTGGACGTAATGAGAGAACAAACCTTCAGATAGTAGATCGTATCTGTAGTATTTTAGATGAGAAAGTTCCACAGGCTAACGGTAAAAGTTATAAAGAACTGATCACTTTCGTAGAAGACAGAGCAGGACATGACAGACGTTATGCAATTGATGCTACAAAACTAGAGAATGAACTTGGCTGGAAAGCTGATGAGAACTTTGATACAGGTATTGTAAAAACTGTTAGATGGTATTTGAAACAATATAATATATAATTTTATATATTGTTAGATTAGGAAATTTAACAAAGTTTTTTTTAATATTGTGAATCATAACTATGAATTATAAAGAAAAACAAAGAAAATTTTTGAAATTTCTAAAGTAAATGAAAGTGGAGGATTATATTTAATCAAGAAAATGAATAAAACTGATAAATTTATAATCTTTAAGATTTATAACATTTGAAAAATATTTGGAGCTTTTAGATTAGAACAAAGATAGGAGATATAGTAAAGAATGAAAAAATTAATAATTTTTGGTATAGGTGAGCAAGCGGAAATGGCTTATTATTATTTCCAAAATGACAGTTCTTATGAAGTGGTAGCTTTCACTGTAGACAAAGAATATATAAGAGATAAAGAAGTTTTGTTTGATTTACCTATTGAGAAATTTGAAAATATAGAAGAAAAGTATTCTATAGAAGAATATGAGCTATTTATTGCTATAGGCTATAATAAAATTAATAAAACAAGAACGGAAAAATATTTAGCTTGTAAAGATAAAGGTTATAAAATAGCTTCATACATAAGTTCAAAAGCATCTATTTTTACAGATAAAATTGGAGAAAATGCTTTTATCTTAGAAGACAATACTATTCAGCCATATGTTCAAATTGGAAATAATGTAACTCTTTGGAGTGGAAATCATATAGGTCATCATAGTGTAATACAAGATAATTGTTTTATTACATCACATGTTGTAATTTCTGGTGCTTGTAATATTGGTCAAAATACTTTTATAGGTGTTAATGCAACTCTCAGAGACCATATTAAAATAGGGCAATTTAATGTGATAGGAGCTGCTGCAGTAATACTTGGTAATACAGAAGATAATAAGGTGTATATGGCAACAGCTACAGAAGTCTCAAGAGTACCTAGTAATAGATTAAGAGGAATATGAAGTTGAAAGATAATTTTTATGGAAAACTTACACAGATCGAGTGTAATAGTGATATAGATTTATATGTTGAAGAAATAAAGAATGATGGATTTGCAATTATTGAAAATGTATTAACTCAAGAAGAATTGAATATTTATAGAGAAAAAATTGATGTAGTATACAAACAACAAGAGATAGATTTTGGACTTGATAAATTAAACTCTATTAAAGAAAAAAACATGTGTAGAATGCCTTTAAAATATGATGATTATTTTATCAATATAGTAACAAATAAGACTGTTTTAGATGTGGTTAGAAAATTTTTAGGTGATTTTTTTATTTTGAATCTTCAAAATGCAATCATAAATATTCCAAATGAGGAACATCATCAAAGTTCATGGCATAGAGATTTGCCTTATCAGAACTATGTTATTTCTAACCCTTTGTCAATCAATGCACTTTTTTGTATAGATGATTTTTCTATTGAGACAGGGGGAACTATTGTAGTTCCTTATACTCATAAAACTGAAGTTTTGCCATCAGATAAATATATTGAAAAACATGCTGTAACAGCTGTAGCAAAAGCAGGATCTGTTATAGTTTTTGATTCTATGCTTTTTCATAAAGCAGGATATAACTCATCAAATAATATAAGAAGAGCAGTAAACCAACAATATCAAATACCACTTTTAAAACAGTTTTATAATTTTCCAAAAGCTTTGAATGGTAAATTTTCAAAGGATAAGTTTTTAGCTCAACTACTAGGTTATACTTCCCAAGTTCCTTTAGATGATATTGAATGGCGAAATGAACGAATAAAAAGGATGTCAAAATGAATTGGAAGAAATTAGGACAAATTTTTATTTGTAGTCCAATTGATGAATATTTAATATCACATGCTTCGAATCCATTAGCAGTACATTTACAAGATGATATATACAGAATATTCTTTAGTGGAAGAGATAAAAATAATAAATCATCTGTTGGGTATGTTGATATAGATATCATCAAGCAATTAGTAATTTGTATGTGTGAAAAAGTAGTTGTAAAGTATGGAAAAGAAGATAGTTTTTACTCTCATGGTATAAGTATAGGGAATATGTATAAAGTAGATAATAAAAACTATATTCAATTCATGGCATGGCAAATTCGTAATGGTGGTCATTGGAGAGGAGATATCGGAAGGCTTGAAGTTAGCGAAGACTTTACGAGCTTAGAACTTAATCCTAATAATGTCTACATTGGGTGTAATAATGAGGACCCTATAAGCCTTTCTTATTCTTGGATAATGCAAGATGAAGAAATTTATAAAATGTGGTATGGTTCAACGATAGATTGGTCCAGTGAAAATGGAGAAATGATTCATGTAATTAAATACGCTACTTCTAAGGATGGAGAAAAATGGGAACGGCATGGATTGGCAATACCTTACGAACTAGGTGTTGCTCAAGCTTTTTCAAGACCTACTGTTATCAAAGATAAAGAAGGTTATCATATGTGGTTTTCTTATCGCTCTGGTAACGGCATAAAATATAGGATAGGATATGCTCATAGTAATGATGGCTTAAGGTGGGATAGAAAACAAAATTCTGGGATTGATGTTAGTGAAAATGGTTGGGACTCTGAAATGATATGTTATCCATTTGTATTTGATCACAAAGATAAAAGATATATGCTTTACAACGGTAATGACTATGGTAAAACTGGCTTTGGATTAGCTGTGTTGGAGGATGAATGAAAAAAATAGCAATACTACAATCTAACTATATCCCTTGGAAAGGTTATTTTGACCTTATTAATATGGTAGATGAATTTATACTTTATGATGATATGCAATACACAAGAAGAGATTGGCGAAATAGAAATAAGATAAAAACACATCAAGGTTTGAAATGGTTAACAATCCCAGTGGAAGTTAAAGGCAAATATTTTCAAAAAATAAATGAAACTAAGATAAATAATAAAGATTGGGCGAAAAATCACTGGCAGCAGATAAAACAGAACTATTCAAAAACACAATATTTTAAAGAATATAAGGACCTTTTTGAAGAGATATACTTGACATGTGATGAAGAGTATTTGAGTCAGATAAACTATAAATTTATTAGTGTTATAAATGAGATCTTAGATATAAAAACAACAATAAGATGGTCAAGTGAATTTGAGTTGGTCGATGGACAAACAGAAAAATTGTTAGGCATTTGTAAAGATTGCAATGCAGATATTTATGTTAGTGGGCCTGCTGCAAAAGATTATTTTGATGAAGAACTGGCAAATAAAGAGAATATCCAAGTAGAATGGATGGACTATAGTGAGTATAAAGAATACGAACAGTTGCATCCACCTTTTGAACATGGTGTGAGTATTTTAGATTTAATATTCAACGAAGGAGTAAATGCTACTAATTTTATGAAGAGTTTTAGAGAATAGTTTATGGAAATAGGATTTAATAAAGCACCTTTTACAGGTAATGAAGAAAAATATATATTAGAGTCAATAAATAGTGATAAAATCTCTGGAGACGGAGAGTTTACAAAAAAATGTCATAAATGGTTCGAAGAGAAACTACAATGTAAAAAAGCACTTTTAACTACATCTTGTACACATGCATTGGAGATGGCTGCACTATTATTAAATATACAAGATGGTGATGAAGTAATTATGCCATCTTATACTTTTGTATCTACTGCAAACGCTTTTGTTCTTCGGGGAGCAAAAATAGTTTTTGTAGATATTCGTCCAGATACGATGAATATAGATGAAAGTAAGATTGAACAAGCCATAACAAATAAAACAAAGGTAATAGTTCCTGTACATTATGCTGGTGTTGGATGTGAAATGGACACTATTATGCACTTAGCAGAACAATATAATTTGTTTGTTGTTGAAGATGCAGCTCAAGGAATGATGAGTACTTATAAAGGTAAACCACTAGGAACGATAGGACATTTAGGAACATTTAGTTTTCATGAAACCAAAAACTATACTAGTGCTGGAGAAGGTGGATTACTGATTATTAATGATAATAGATTTAAAGAACGTGCTGAAATTATAAGAGAAAAAGGTACTAATAGAAGTCAATTTTTTAGAGGCATGGTTGATAAATATACATGGGTAGATATTGGTAGTAGTTATCTAATGAATGATGTAAGTGCAGCATATTTATGGGGAAATTTAGAATGTGTAGATGAAATAAATCACAACAGACTGGAAAATTGGCAAATATATTTCAATGGCTTGAAAGAGTTAGAAACTAGAGGATTTATAAAGCTACCAATTATTCCGAAAGAATCTATGCATAATGCACATATGTTTTACATAAAGGTACAGGATTTGAAGACAAGAACAGCTCTTTTAGACTACTTAAAACAACATGATGTCTTGGCGGTTTTTCATTACATTCCACTTCATTCATCTCCTGCTGGAAGGAAGTTTGGTGATTTTATAGGTAGAGATGAATTTACTACGAAAGAAAGTGAATTGTTGATTAGACTGCCATTGTTTTATAATATAAAGCACAGTTCTGTTCAATATGTAATAACGAAAGTTAGAAATTTTTTTGGAGATTAAATGAAACAAAAAGACTTTAAAAAGAAGCATGTCTTTTGCATTGTAGATAATGATACTTTTTCCTACTTGATTATTGACTCTCTTATTAATAAATTAGGATTGGAAGATGTTGATATTAAAGTTTTAGTATTTCCTTCTGGAAGTATTTTAAATACAAATTATAAAAGATTGCCAAAAATTGAATATATTGAGTATGACTCAAAGTTACTTCTTTATATGGAAGAAGTAAAGTCTTTTACATTCATATCATTAAATAATTGGAATGTACCTATAATTAAAGAGATTTTTGATTTAAAAAAAGAACTTCTAGATAAAGTATATATCTATATAACTGATGATGAACTTGATAGATGGCAAAAAAATATTAATAAATATGGCATATTAACAAAGGAAACTAACAATCATATTTCAGAAGATTTATTGTTTTTACTTCCTAAATTAAAAAACTTTATTGCTCCTAAATATTATTACTATGATAAGATAACAAAAATCCTTAATCGAAATAACATTAGTGTAATAGATTCATCTGGAATCTTTGAAATTTTACTTACAAAAGATTCCAATAATTTATTTACTGTAATTAATGAGATGGAAAATACAAAATTTTCAGGCAAACAGATTATGATTGGTACAAAAACAAATGTATTTTCTGTACGAGAAATCATTAAAGTTATTAATTCATTTCGTTCTATAAATATATATCAAGAATATAGCTTTATTGTAATGTTGACATTGAAGAAAAGAATATATCTTGATATGTATCTTTTTTATTTACAGTTTTTCAAAAAAATTAAAGTGAAAATAAATTACTTTTCTCAAATGACGCCTTTCTTATATAATGTTTTATTGGCTTCTAATTCACATCTTATTTTACAGCCAAGAGGTGGTGTGAGTAGTGCAAGACTTTTTGTAAAATGGGGTTGTGGTAGTTTGTGTACTGCAACAGGTTCTTCTAATTCAAATGTTTTTGAAAAAGTTTATAAAACAAAATGTATTTTTTTTGATAATTTAGAACATATTGCAAAATCAATTGTAACGAGTGAAGTTGATATCGTCATGAATCAAGAAGCAGTAGAAAGTGAAGAATTGAGATCAATTGAATTTCTTAGAAAAGTTTATAATTAGAGGGTTATATTATGCAAAAGATCATTGATTTTATACAGTACACGTTTAATACAAAAGAATTTATACCTTTGCATGAACCAAGATTTCTAGGAAATGAAAAAAAGTATTTAAATGAATGTATTGATTCTACTTTCGTTTCAAGTGTAGGAAAGTATGTCGATACTTTTGAATCAGAATTTGCAAAATTTGTTGGTAGTAAATATGCAATAGCAACAGTAAATGGAACAGCGGCACTCCACATAGCACTTCTATTGGCTAATGTTACAAAAGAAGATGAGGTTATTACACAGCCGTTAACATTTATTGCAACATGTAATGCTATTAGTTATTGTGGTGCAGAACCTGTTTTTATAGATGTAGATTTAGATACAATGGGAATGAGCCCTGAATCTTTAAAAAACTTTTTAGAAGAACATTGTGAATTAAAAGATAACCGTTGTATTAACAAAACTACACAAAAAGTTATAAAAGCATGTGTCCCTATGCATACATTTGGTCACGCTTGTAGAATTAGTGAAATACAAGAGATATGTGAGCAATGGTTTATTAATTTGGTTGAAGATAGTGCAGAAAGTTTAGGAAGCTATTATAAAGGGCAGCATACGGGGACATTTGGAAAACTAGGTGCTTTTAGTTTTAATGGAAATAAAATTATTACATCGGGTGGAGGAGGAGTTATTGTTACAGATGACGAAGTACTTGCAAAACGGGCCAAGCATCTTACAACAACAGCAAAAATTCCACACCCGTTTGAATATGTACATGATGAGATAGGATATAACTATAGAATGCCTAATCTCAATGCTGCTCTGTTAGTTGCACAGCTAGAACAACTAGAAAAATTTTTAGAATCAAAAAAGAAACTTGCATCAATATATGCAGAGTTCTTTTCTTCAAAAAATAGTATTAAGTTTATTTCTGAACCAGTTGATTCGAGTTCTAATTATTGGCTGCAAGCTGTTATGATGAGTACAAAAGAAGAGAGAGATTCATTTTTAGAATTTACTAATAATAATAGTGTAATGACACGACCAATATGGAAACTTATGAATGAACTTCAGATGTTTCAATCTTGTCAAACAGATGGACTAAAGAATGCAAAGTTTTTAGAAGAACGAATCGTTAATATCCCTAGTAGTGTACGAATATGAGTAGAGAAAAAATAGTGTTAATTGGCGGTGGAGGACATTGTCATAGTGTTATTGATGTTATTGAACAAGAAAAAAAATATGATATTATTGGCATTGTTGACCAAAGGGATAACATAGGTAAAAAAGTTTTAGATTATGAGATAATTGGTTGTGATGATGATTTAGATAAAATATTTTTAACTTCTTCAAGAGCTGTTATAACAATAGGGCATATTGAATCAAATCAATTAAGAAAAAAACTCTATAAAAAGTTAAAAGCAATTGGTTTCTCACTACCTGTAGTAATTTCTCCTTTAGCCTATGTCTCTAATTATTCACAAATAGGAGAAGGGACAATTGTGATGCATCATGCATTAATAAATGCTAATGTAAAAATTGGTAAAAACTGTATAATTAATACAAAAGCTTTAATTGAACATGATGTGATTATAGAAGATAATTGTCATATCTCAACAGCTAGTGTCTTAAATGGTGGCTGTCAAGTTAAAGAAAATACTTTTTATGGTAGTAATGCTGTTTCAAAACAAACAACAGTTATAGAAGGTTTTGTAAAAGCTGGGAGTGTAATTAAATGAATCATGTATTTATCATCGCAGAAGCAGGGGTAAACCATAACGGTTCCATAGAACTTGCTAAGAAACTTATAGATGTTGCAGTTGAAGCTGGAGCAGATGCTATTAAATTTCAAACATTTAAAACAGAAAACTTAGTAAGTAAAAATGCTAAAAAAGCACAATATCAAAAGCAAACTACAGATAAAGATGAATCTCAGTTTGAGATGATCAAAAAATTGGAATTAAATGTAGACGCCCATACAGAGTTAATGACCTATTGTAAAAAGAAAAATATTATGTTTTTATCTACACCTTTTGACCATGATAGCATAGAACTTTTAAATGACATGGGATTAGATATATTTAAAATTCCAAGTGGAGAGATTACAAATTTACCATATTTAAGACATATAGGAAAACTAAATAAAAAAATTATCTTATCAACGGGTATGTCAACAATTGGTGAAATTGAAAATGCGTTGAATGTTTTAGAAAGTGCAGGAACACAAAAAGAGAGAATAACTATACTTCATGCAAATACGGAGTACCCTACGCCAATGCAAGATGTAAATCTCAAAGCAATGGTGACAATTGGAAAAACTTTTGATATACCTTATGGATATAGTGATCATACTTTAGGTATTGAGGTCCCCACAGCAGCAGTGGCAATGGGTGCGCAGTGTATAGAAAAACATTTTACTTTAGATAAAACGATGGAAGGACCTGACCATAAAGCTTCTTTAGAACCGGATGAGTTAAAGGCTATGGTAAAAGCTATTAGAAATATTGAAATAGCTCTTGGTAGTAGTGTAAAAAAACCAAGTATAAGTGAAAGTAAAAATATTGAAATTGCTAGAAAATCAATTGTTGCAAAAAAAGAGATTAAAGCAGGTGAGACTTTTAGTGAAGATAATCTGGATATAAAACGACCTGGTAATGGGATCAGTCCAATGAGATGGGATGAGATTGTTGGTTTAACAGCACAGAAAGATTATTTGGAAGATGAATTGATATGAAAAAGATTTGTGTAGTTACTGGTACAAGAGCTGAATATGGACTGTTATATTGGTTGATCAAAGCTATAGAAATAGATACTGACTTAGAATTACAGTTAATTGTTACGGGAATGCATTTAAGTCCGGAATTTGGACTCACTTTTAAAGAGATAGAAAAAGAGTTTAAAGTTAATAAGAAGATTGAGATACTATTATCATCAGATACCCCAATAGGTATTTCAAAATCGATGGGATTAGCACAAATTTCATTTGCTGAAACTTATGCTGATTTGAACCCGGATCTTATTGTTGTGTTGGGTGATCGATATGAAATCTTAAGTGCAGCTGCTACAGCAATGATAGCACGAATTCCTATTGCACATTTGCATGGTGGAGAAATTACTGAAGGGGCTTTTGATGATGCAATCAGGCACAGTATTACAAAGATGAGCCATTTACACTTTACAGCTACAGAGGAATATAAAAATAGAGTAATTCAACTTGGTGAAAAACCTGAAAATGTTTTTAACGTTGGAGGCATGGGTATTGAGAATATTAAACGATTAAAGTTATTGTCAAAAGAAGAGTTTGAAAAGTCTATAAACTTTCAGTTAAATAAACGAAATATATTAGTGACATTTCATCCTGTAACTTTAGAAAATGAAACAGCAGAGGAACAATTTAAAGAGTTGTTATCCGCTATAGACGAACTTGATAATACAAATATTATTTTTACAAAGGCCAATAGCGATACAAATGGAAGAATTATTAATAGTATGATCGATGAATATGTTTCACAACATTCTACTAAATCAATAGCTTTTACATCAATGGGACAATTAAGATATTTAAGCACATTACAATATGTAGATGCAGTAGTTGGAAATAGCTCAAGTGGATTATTGGAAGTTCCAAGTTTTCATAAAGGGACTATAAATATTGGTGAACGACAACAAGGTAGAATAAAAGCACAGAGTGTAATTGATTGTAAACCAAATAAAGAGAGTATTTTAAATGCTTTTATTCAATTAGAAAGTAAAGAGTTTCAAGATATATTACTTACTGTAAAAAATCCGTATGGTGATGGTATTGCGAGTGAAAAGATAATTAATATCTTAAAGCAAAAAGATTTAAAAAAACTATTAAAAAAATCATTTTATGATTTAGGTAAATAAATGAAAAACATAGACAGTTTAAAACTAAACATTAATTCAACTATAAAAGAAGCATTAGCAATTATAGATCAGGGAGCTTTACAAATAGCACTAGTAGTCGATGAACATGGTACATTGTTAGGAACAATAACGGATGGTGACATACGTAGAGGATTGTTAAAGGGTTTAGAGCTTGATAGCTCTATAGAAACAATTATATATAAAACACCTACAATAGCAACTATCAGCGATACAAAAGAAGAAATATTAAAAGTGGCATTATTGAAAAAGCTACATCAAATTCCAATAGTTAATGCTGAGGGAAAAGTTGTCGGTCTTAAGGAAATTGAAGAGCTTATCAAGCCGAAAACAAAGACAAACAAGGTTGTTTTAATGGTTGGTGGCTTAGGGACAAGACTACGTCCGCTTACTGAAAATGTTCCAAAACCAATGTTAAAAGTAGGTGATAAACCTATATTAGAAACTATTGTAGAAAAGTTCGCAGAGTATGGGTATATTAATATTATTATGTGTGTAAATTATAAATCACATATAATTCAAGACTATTTCGGTGATGGAAAAAAGTTTGGAGTAAATATCGAGTATGTTTTAGAAGAGCAAAGGATGGGTACAGCCGGTGCATTAAGTCTTTTAAAGGAAAAACCTACTGAACCGTTTTTTGTAATGAATGGTGATTTACTAACAAATGTAAATTTTGAACACCTTCATGATTATCATCTTTCTAATAACGCATTGGCTACTATGTGTGTAAGGGAATATGATTTTCAAGTTCCTTACGGGGTTGTTAATATTGAAGAGAGTAAAATATTATCAATAGCAGAGAAACCTGTACATAAATTTTTTGTGAGTGCAGGGATATATATGCTTTCTTCTGAAGTTTTAGAATATATTCCGAAAAACGAATTTTTTGATATGCCAACATTATTTGAAACATTAATAAGTAAAAATAAAAATGCTATCTCATTCCCTCTTCGAGAATATTGGCTTGATATTGGAAGAATTGAAGAATATAAAAAGGCCAATGAAGAGTACAATGAGGTATTTTAATGTTTTTAAATAAAACATATTTAGCAATAATACCTGCACGAGGAGGCAGTAAAAGGTTACCACGAAAAAATATTTTAGATTTAAATGGAAAACCTCTTATTACTTGGACTATTGAAGCAGGTATGAAATCTAAGTATATTGATAAAGTAGTTGTTAGTAGTGATGATGATGAAATTTTAAATAAATCAAAAGAATATGGTTCGAAAACGATAAAAAGACCTAATGAATTAGCTACTGATACATCTACAACTTTTGATACTATAAAACATACTATAGAAAACATGGAAGAGTATGATTATATAGTTTTACTTCAACCTACTAGTCCACTTAGGAATGAAAAGCATATAGATGAGGCTATAAAACTTTTAGAAGAGAAACAAGCTGATGCCGTGATCAGTGTTTGTGAATTAGACCATAGCCTCCTTTGGAGCAATACTTTACCAGAAGATAAAAATATGAGTAATTTTTTAAGAAATGAAGTGAATAATAAAAGAAGTCAGGATTTAGAAATATACTATAGAATAAATGGTGCTCTTTATATCTGTAAAACAGAAAAGCTTTTAGAAAATAAAGGTTTTTTTCTAAAAGAAAATATTTTTTCATATATTATGGAAAGAAAATACTCTATTGATATAGATGAAAAGATAGATTTTCAAATTGCACAGTTATTTATGAAGGAAATTGTATGAAGAAACATAGTTTATCTATTGTAGCTTCACCTTTACAGCTACTTAATGCTATGGAGGCTGTAAACTCTTTTTCAACTAACGAAAATATATTGTTATTAATGTACAACTCCTCTTTAAATAAGACAGATTTTCAACAAAAAATCAACCTACTCAACAAAGAAGAGTGGGATAAAATAATTTATTATGATTTAGCTAAAATAAGGAAGAAAAAACGTTTCTTTGAACAGGTGAAATTAATAAAAGAGCTAAAAAAAGACAAATATGATTATTTATTTGTTGGAGATTTAGGAACTATACAACAGGCTTTAATGGCTAATTTAACTACGAAGAATATATATTTAATAGATGATGGAACATTGACACTTTCAACTTATGATGTATTAAAAGATAAAAATTTTTTTCATAAGTTTTCTTTCTCAAAGAAACTAAAATTATTACGATATTTATTGGCAAATTTAAAGTTTAGAATCAAACAAGATATCAATTTCTTTACTATTTATAATTTAGAACCTTTACCTCATATAAGCATTAAAAAACATGATTTTTCTCATTTAAAGAATGCTAAACTGAAGTTATGTGAACAAAGTAACGATATTTATATCTTAGGTCAGAAACTAGTTGAGGTTGGTTTTATCGAAAAAGAAAAATATCTAGAGTATTTGGAAAAAATAATTAAGAGATTATTGATAGAATATACGGGAAATATTATATATATACCTCATAGAGCTGAAATAATAACAGACGATTATAAAGAGTTAGAGAATGAACGCTTTTCGATAAAGAATGACATTTCAGAAGGTCCTATTGAGATCTTTCTTCTTAAAAATGGGATATATCCATCAGTAATAGTTTCTTTTTTTTCATCTGCATTGTTTAATTTAAAGAAAATTTTTCATGAATCAACAGTACTTGCGGTCAAGATTGATAGAAATGATTTAAAAGTGCAGAATGATAGATTAGAAACTATTAATAGAAGTTATAGCCTTTTGGAAAATGCAGGTGTTGTTATTGAGAATTTTGAATAGAATTATTTTTTAAATAGAATATGATTATAATATTATTTAATTGTTGTTAATATATAAAAAATAAGATTAAGAGGATATAATTTCTTAAAAATATTTTAGTATTGGTATACGTATGGAAGAGAAAAAAGTACCGTTTTTATCTATAGTTGCTCCTTGTTACAATGAAGAAGCTGTTGTTGATATATTTTTAGAAAAAATGTTTTATATTTTAGAAAAGTTAGATAAAACATTTGAAATTGTTTTTGTAAATGATGGAAGTAAAGACAATACATTAGAAGTTTTAAAAGCGAAATCAAAAGAGTATTCAGAAGTAAGAGTTATTAACCTTTCTAGAAACTTTGGGAAAGAAGCAGCTCTTACTGCAGGGATAGATGCAAGTCTTGGAGAGACGGTTGTACCAATCGATGTTGATCTTCAGGACCCGCCGGAACTTATTTTAGACTTTGTAAAAAAATATGAAGAGGGGTACGATGTGGTAGTTGGTAAACGTGCTGATCGTACAACTGATTCTGCAGCAAAAAGAGTGAGTGCAGAGCTTTTTTATAAGATGCATAATAAAATCTCACACATCGAGATCCCTCACAATGTCGGTGATTATAGACTTATGTCAAGACGAGTTGTGGATGAGTTGAAAAAACTTCCGGAAACGCAACGTTTTATGAAAGGGATCTTCGCTTGGCTTGGGTTTAAAACTGCCGTTGTAGAGTATAAAAGAGAATCTCGTGCAGCCGGTGAAACAAGCTTTAACGGTTGGAAGTTATGGAACTTTGCACTTGACGGTATTACAAGTTTTTCAACTGCACCGCTTCGTGTTTGGCTTTATGTTGGGATAGTGCTGGCATTTATCGCATTCTTATACGGTTCGTGGATAATTTTAAAAACATTGATTTTTGGTATTGACACTCCAGGGTATGCATCAATGATTACAGTTGTCCTTTTCTTAGGCGGTATTCAGTTGATGGGGATCGGTATTTTAGGCGAGTATATTGGAAGAATCTATCTTGAATCTAAAAACAGACCTATTTACATTGTGGAGAACGAGTATTAAATCTCATATTATTCAGCTAAGTAAATACGGTATCTTCGGTATTATTGCAACGCTTATTCATTTAGGTGTTGCATCTGGAGTCATATACTTTTTTCAAGCCGGTGTATTTATAGCTAATTCAATAGCATTTTTTACTGCTTTTATGTTCTCATATATTTTTCAAACTTTATTTGTTTTTACTACAAGTTTTCAACTCAAAAAGCTTTTTCGTTTTTTCCTCGTACAGTATGGAACATTTTTATTTTCATATATACTCTCAAATATTATAGAACTTTCAAATGCTTATTTACATACTGCATTGATAGTAGTTATAATGCCATTAGTGACTTTCATCATACATAAATTTTGGACTTTTAAAGAGTTATAGGAGTAGATTTGTATTTAGAAAAAAAATTTCATACTGTACAGTTTTTACTGTTGGCATTAGGATTATTTCTTTCATTTTTTTATGCCCAGCACCAAATATTAACAGGTGATCAGACGCAGATGCTCTATAAAGGGTATATGGGTGCGTATATGGGTGAGTGGATCTCTTATGGAAATGCTGCGAGTGTTGTTGGAAACGTTCCCGGGTCTATGATCTCTTATGTTGTCGGACTTCCTGTATTGCTGTATGATTCACCTTGGTCTCCGATGGTGTTTTTAATTCTTTTACATTTGGCTTCTTATTTTCTTTTAGACAATGTGATCAAAGATGTTTTTAAAACAGATATCCGTTTAGTATTTTTGGTGATCTATTGGCTCAATCCTTGGTTTTTATTTGAAAATATTCTCTATAATCCATCGTATCTATTCTTCTTCTCGGCATTACATATCTGGAGTGCATATAAACAAAAAGATCAGAGTTCGTTTCTTTATTCTGCTTTACATGTGATCGCAATAGGATTGGCATTACAGTTTCATTACTCGTGGCTTATTCTCTCAATTCTTTCTCTTTATTTAGTGTATAGAAATATTGTGAAAGTAAATTGGTATGGAGTATTTTTTGGCGGAGCAATAATCATAATATCTCTTATCCCTTATGCGATCGAGTACCTGGACAACAAAGAGATCCGGGTGAATCAAAATGCAAAAGATTCGGGACGTTACATAGGTTGGGGCGGTGTTCATGTATACCCCGTTCTCAAAGCTATACTTTATTGGCTAAGATATGATTCTTTCATCTTCCCAAATAAATTGATAAACAGTGCCCATTTTGACTGGCTTGGTATCTCTGCAACATTACAAACAGTACTCGTGTATTTGTATAAAGCGATTGTTTTTACAATTGGGGCTGCGAGTATCTACATAGCTTTTAAAGCGAATCAACTGTTTTATAAAACGATGAAATCAAAAGTATTTAAACGAAGTTTGTCTGTTGATTCAAAAGAGGAATGGCTTTTACTTTATGTCTTTGGTGCACTTTTTGGTGTGTTTATAAGTGCGATCCTCTCACCGATTGTATTTGGGTATTGGCATCTTATTATTGTATTTCCATTTGCGATTATGCCGTTTTTAGTTTATTTTAAATCATACAGTGAAAAGTATTTAAATAAGTTTGTGATTTTCATCACGATATACTTTATTGTTGTAAATTTCATCGGAGCGATTGACAGTAGAAAGTTCTCAATAGAGAAAGATTATGCAAATGATGTTAAAGAGTATGTGGCAAAGACTATAAAAAATCCTTCGTGATTTTTGCCACATCGTCAATAGATAGGTTTTCAATATCTATTGTTTTATTTTCTTCACCTAAAGCACCGTACACTTCTACACTTGTTTTATTGAAAAATGCAAGTACTTTTGCTTGTGCGGCAACTGCAAGGTGCATAGGTCCTGTATCTGCACTTACATAAAGATTACATTTTTGAAAGAATGCACCTAGTACTCTTAGATCCCTATTCCCATAAGCTAGAACTTTGTCATTGAGTTTTTCAGGAATATCTGGTGAAAGAATATCTATAAATGTGATGTTGTTGTCAAGTTCTGATACTTTATCAATCCACTCACTCCACCAAGCATCACTGATTTTTTTATCAAATCTTGCATTTCTAAAAATTGTAATGATTTTTCTATCTTTTGCAATATTATTTTCTTGCAAAAGTGTTTGAAGATCATTGTCTGCTAGATTGAGCTCATTTTCTGTCAGCTTGATATCCAGATTTGGTTGAAGAGTTGGAATAGGAATATTAAAAAAGCGTAAAAACTCTAAAGTTTCTAAGCCCATATGTTTATAAGCTTTTTCTCCTCTTTCTTGGACGTGTGTAAAGTCAGCCCAGAGTTTATCACTGTAAAAACTTGCCTTTGCTTTTGATTTGACAAGGGCTGAAACGATTTGAGAACTTGTTGAGCCCCCTGAAATATTTAAAGTGATATCGTAGTTTTTTTTACGTGTTTGTTTGATGTATCTAAACAGCTCTAATGGATGTAGTAAGAGTTTTCTTGGAATATCGATCACCTGATCTACATTAGGAAGTGGTTCAAGAATTTTACCTGCAAGTTTCATCCCTACGATAATATCTATTTTTGCATCTGGAATTTGTTTATTAAGCTCATTGATTAAAGGTGTTAAAAACAGAAGATTACCGATACGGTAGTTTGGACGGATGATCAAAATATTTTTGATTTCATCTTTATTTACAGTTGTCTGTTGGTTTTTCTTTGAGGAAAAGAGTGATAAGAAACCGTTGAGAATACTTGAGATTTTCTTTCTTATTATTACGTGTAAAGGGTATTTCATAGTTCGCTTTTTTGTGCAATTATAACAAATTAACTTTTAACTTGGATAGTTAGTGTAAAATATCGTTATTAGTTACGGAGAAAATATTTGAAAGAGATTATTAAAAGATTTTGGCCCTATATAAAAGAGTATAAATTTCATTATATTATGGTGTTTTTTGCAGGATTGTTGATTATTGGTGCAACTGCTGGAAATGCACATATTATGAAACCTTTAATGGATGATATGTTTATTGAGAAAAAAGAGGAGATGCTTTATCTTATTCCTCTTGGACTTATAGGAATTTATCTTACAAAAGCGGTTGGAAAATATATTCAAACTGTATTTATGGAGTATATCGGGCAAAGTATCATCACGCGATTCCGTGAGATCCTTTTAGAGAAGATGATATCTATGGATATGGCATATCTCTATCGAAATAGAAGCGGTGAACTAATCTCTAGAATTACCAATGATATTGCCCGTATTCAATTCTTTGTCTCCAATATGCTACCTGATATGTTCCGTGATCTTTTAGCTGTGATCGCACTTGTTGGCTATGTGATATGGCTAAATCCTATGCTCGCATTTTATGCACTTGTAGTTGTCCCGGTTGTTATTCTTCCTATTATGTCACTCGCTAAAAAACTTAAAAAGTATTCTCACCGTTCACAGGCAAAAAATGCCGACGTAGTAACTCGTTTAACAGAGGTTTTTAATAACTCTGAAGTGATTAAAGCAAATGCAACGGAGAAATTTGAAGTGGGGCGTTTTAGTGAACATAACTGGCAGTTTTTTAAGATCAATATGAAAGCTATTTATGTCGGTGCAATAGTCTCACCTATTTTAGAAATTGTCGGTGTTTGTGGACTAGCGGCAGTTATTTATATCGGTGGACGTGAAGTGTATGATGGCAATATGACAGTAGGGGAGTTTACTGCATTTATCACTGCTATTATTTTAGTATTTGAACCGATCCGCAAACTTGGTGGGACCTATTCGAAGATTCAGGATGCACTAGCGGCAAGTGAGCGTGTTTTTGAGGTATTGGATGAAGATACTAAAATTGTAAACGGTACAAAAATCTTAGAAGATGATATCCATACGGTTGAATTTAAAGATGTTTCACTTATGTATGAGGGCTCTTATGCACTTGATAGTGTCAATATTACGATCAAAGAGGGTGAAAACATTGCTCTTGTAGGTGACAGCGGTGGCGGAAAATCTACTTTTATCTCTATGCTGCTCCGTTTTTACGATCCGGATAACGGTATTGTAAAAATTAATGGTGAAGATATTAAAAACTATGATCTGAAATCTTTAAAACACCACATATCTTTTGTAACTCAAAGAATCTATATTTTTCAAGACAGCTTAGCGGCAAATGTTGCTTACGGTGAAGAAAATATCGATGAGAAAAAAGTTTTAAAAGCGTTAGAATTAGCTGATGCTCTTACTTTTGTAAATGAGCTTGAAGATGGGATACACACTATGATGAGTGAAGCTGGAACTAACCTTTCTGGTGGACAGCGTCAGCGTATAGCGATAGCTCGTGCAATCTATAAACATTCATCTTTAATTCTTTTCGATGAAGCAACATCGGCACTTGATAATGAAACGGAAAAAAGAATTCAAGCTGCACTGAATGAGTATACGAAAGATAAAATTACGATCACAATTGCTCACAGACTCTCTACAATTGAGCATGCCGATAAAATTTTAGTGATGCAAAAAGGAAAAATTGTAGCGCACGGTACACATCAGGAACTTTTAGAAAACTCAGATGTTTATCAGAGGTTGTCTGGAGAGATGAAACAGTAGTTAATAAATATATACTTTATATGTTTTTTTGCTATAATTTATGGCAATAAGAGGTGATCTAATGGAGTTAGTTTATAATATTTTAATTGTAGACGATATCAGCGATAATATTAAAGTAGCTATGAATATTCTCAAAGAGAATAACTATAATTTCTCCTTCGCTCTAAATGGCAAAGAAGCTTTGGATGTTGTAACAACTAAAAAGTTTGACCTTATTTTGTTAGATATTATGATGCCTGAAATGAATGGATATGAAGTATGTAAACAATTAAAGGCTGATCCTCGTACACAAGATATTCCCGTTATCTTTCTTACTGCAAAAGCTGATGTCGATTCTATTACTGAAGGGCTAAAACTCGGTGCTGTAGATTATATTACAAAACCTTTCCATTCAGAAGAACTAATCGCAAGAGTTACAACCCATTTAGAGTTGTATCATGCAAAAGAAGTTTTAAAACAAAATAACCTTGACCTTAACGTAAAAATTGTAGAACGTGAAAAAAGATATTTGAGTGAACTTGAACAAACACAAAAAGAGATAATCTATCTTTTAACGGAACTCATGGAATCAACTTCAGATGAAACAGGAAGGCACATTAAAAGAGTTGCAGATGCTTCAAAACTTTTAGCAACGCTTCACGGTGCACTCAGTGAAGAGGAGATAAATGATGTTTACTTCGCTTCACCGCTTCACGATATCGGAAAAGTAACTATCCCCCATGAAGTATTGAATAAGCCTGGTCGTTACACTGAAGAAGAGTTTAAAATTATGCAGGAACACACCACGAATGCGCATAAATTTTTACAACATTCTCAAAGAAGATTGATCAAAGCAGGGGACATTATTGCCCACCAACACCATGAAAAATGGGATGGAACAGGGTATCCCCAAGGTCTTGTAGGGGAGAAAATTCATATCTATGCAAGGATTGTTGCTATTGCCGATGTATTGGATGCTTTGACACATAAGCGGGTTTACAAAGATGCCTGGAGTTTTGAAGAGGTAGTTAAATATATTACAGATCGTAAAGGAAAACAGTTTGATCCGTATCTGACCGAACTGTTTGAAAATAACATAGAAAGTTTCAGAGCAATTGTAGAAGAAGAGTAATGAAGCTGTTCTTTCAAATTTACATTCTGTTTGTTGTATTATCTACACAAATATGGGCTAATGTAGTTTTTACCCAAGAAGAGAAAGAGTATATAAAAGAACATCCGATCGTAATATTGGGGAGTGATTATAGATGGCCCCCTTTTGATTTTGTTGATGCACACAATCGGCATAGCGGTTTATCTGAAGACTTTATTCGTCTGATAGAGAAGAAAAGCGGTTTAAAGTTTCGTATAAAGTCTGAGGTATGGGCAAAAACACTTCAAAATGCAAAAGAAAAAAAATATGATGGACTTGTATGTGCCGTAAAAACAGAAGATAGAAAAAAGTATTTTAAATTTACAACACCCTATTTGAATGTACCTATGGTTGTTATTACACAGAACGGTAAAAATATCCATACGATTAAGGACCTTAAAGGAAAAACAGTCTCGATAAATAGATCTTCTTATATACATGAATGGCTACAAGAAAAATATCCGCAAATTAAAATTATTCCATCCTCTTCAAATGAGGAGTCCTTAGAATGGGTTTCACTAGGTAAAGCTGATGCTTATATAGGTAATCTTGCAGTTGGAACTTACATAATCAATAAAAATATTTTAAACAATTTACACATTGTCGAGAAGCTCAAAGAGTTTAGTACTTCTGTAAGTATTGCTATTGATAAAGACAACGTAACCTTGTTTAACATTATCCAAAAATCTGTTGCAGATGTAGAAGAAAATGAGATGCAGGCTATAAAATCAAAATGGAGCAAAAGTGCTGATTTTACGGGAAGAAGTTTACTGAACTTAACAAAAAAAGAACAAGCATGGATCAAAGAGCACAGTACTATCCATTATGTAATTGATAATTTTTGGGAACCTGTAGAGTTTCTTTCAAAAAATGATCAAAAATATTCAGGGATAGCAAGTAGTTATATGGAACTAATCGTACAAAAAACAGGTTTAAATTTTGTTAGAATCCCTACAAAAGAGTGGTCACAAAGTGTTGAGGCTATCAACTCAAGAAAAGCTGATCTCTACACATGTGTAGCCAAAACACCTTCAAGAGAAAAGGTAGTAAACTTTACAAAGCCTTATATCGATATGCCTTTGGTTTTTGTAGCAAAGCAAAATAGTGAGTTTATTACGGATATACAGCAGTTAAACGATAAAAAAGTTGTTCTGGTGAAAGGGTATGCCATAAATGAACTTTTGAGAAAAGAACATCCCCAGATCACCTATGTTGAGGTTGATAATCTTACACAAGCTTTTAAAGCCATTGTAAACTCTAAAGCAAATGTCTATATCGATCTCTTGCCCATAGCAAGCAACTATATACAAAAAAAAGGTTTTTCAAACTTAAAAATATCAGGGATTACTCCGTACAATCTTAAGTTCCGTATGGCTTTACGAAATGACTGGGATCCTTTAGGAATAGAGATCTTTAATAAGGCAATAGACTCTATTACACCTGAAGAGAAAAACAGAATATATAACAAATGGGTAGATGTAAAGTATGATAAACAGATCGATTATACCACTATTTTAGAGATAGTCGGAGTTCTGTTAGTTCTGATCCTTGCATCATTGTTTTGGAATAGAAAGCTCTCTTTGGAGGTAGGAAAGAGAAGAGAAGCACAAGAGAAGTTAAAAGAACTCAATAAAAAACTGATAGAAGCGATGAATGAAGCAAATAGTGCAAATGAAGCAAAATCGAGTTTTCTCTCAAACATGAGTCATGAGATCCGAACTCCAATGAACTCTATCTTAGGTTTTACTGAACTTTTAGATGAGCAGATCGAAGATAAAAAACTAAAATCATTTATTAAAACAATCCGTACATCTGGACAAACTTTACTGGTACTCATTAACGATATTTTAGACCTCTCGAAAATAGAGTCTGGGAAAATGGAGATTGTAAAGAAAAAAACAGATCTGCATCAAGTGCTACAAGAGAGTGTGGGGCTTTTCAGATTACAGGCGGAACAAAAGGGACTCGCTCTAGAGCTTCAGCTAGAGAAAGAGTTTCCTGAAGCACTTATAGTTGATGGAGTCCGTTTAAAGCAGGTTCTAATCAATTTGCTCGGAAATGCTATGAAGTTTACCGATAATGGCTTTGTAAAAGTAAATGCAGATGTAGAGCCAGTAGAGGGACATTTAAGTAAAATTAATCTTATTATTCGAGTGAGTGATAGTGGAGTTGGCATTAAAAAAGAGGCTCAGGAAAAGATCTTCAATCTGTTTGAACAGCAGGAGAATCAAGATGTTAAAAAGTACGGTGGTACCGGATTAGGTCTTTCCATTTGTAGAAAACTTGCACTTTTAATGGATGGAACTTTAGAGGTTGAGAGTGAAGTTGGCAAAGGCTCAACTTTTATTTTGATACTAAAAAACATTCCAATTGCATCTATGGGAAATGAAGAACTTGAAGATGAAGAAGATTTAAATATAGGTAATATTGAGTTTAATGAAGCGACAATATTAGTTGCCGATGACGTAGCCGAAAACAGACTGCTGGTAAAAGAGAGTTTCTCAGGGACTAAGATTAAGATAGTTGAAGCAGTTGATGGTGAAGATGCCTTGCAAAAAGTAAAAGAGAATAAAATCGATTTAATTTTTATGGATATTCGCATGCCGAAACTTGACGGCTACAGCGCTACACGGATGATCAAAGAGGAGTTTGATATTCCAGTTGTCGCACTCACTGCATCTATTATGCAAAGTGATATAGAGAAATTAAAAGAGCAGCGTTTCGATGATTATTTAAGAAAACCGGTAGCAAAAAAAGAGCTATATTTGGTAGTTTCTAAATATTTGAGTCATACGAATCAACTTTCAAAAGAAAAAGAGATAGAGGTTTCTTCATCGCAAAATGAGCAGGAGATCGCAAGTTTTATTAAAAAAGTTCCTAAAGAAGTTATAAAGTTATTTGAAGATGCAAAAACTACAAACGACCTCTCTTTAATAGAAAGTTTTGCTAAGCGTTTAGAGGAGGAAGCACATAAACTTGAAATGAGTTTTATGGAAGAGTTTGCAAAAGATTTACGTGAAAAAGTTGAGTTGTTTGAGATCGAAGAGTTAAAGCAGATGATGCAGCAATTTGAGAAGATTATAGAAGGGTAGAGTTTTATTTAATAGGTTTATTAGTCTTTTTTGGAGATAATCGCGGATAAATTACCGTTTTCGAAAGGCAAAAATAAGAGGACAAATCCTCCCTGCGGTCTGAGCCTCTTATTTTTACCTTCCAAAAACTTATACAAAGATGAAACTAGAGGGGAAGAAATGTCATTAGACTTTGCAAAATTTATAAAATACTCAAAACCGGGACCGAGATATACTTCGTATCCGACAGCTTTGGAGTTTAGCGATAGTTTTGGTTACGATGAGTATATTAAAAAGTTGGAAAATCAAGATGACTCTCGCCCTTTAAGTTTGTACTTCCACCTCCCGTTTTGTAAAAATGCATGTTATTTTTGTGGATGTAATGTTGTCTTTACTTCTAAAGAGGAGAAGATGCTGCGCTACATCGAGTACTTAAAGCGTGAACTACAGATCCTCTCAAAGCATCTTAATATGAAACGTGAAGTGATTCAGATGCACTTTGGAGGCGGTACGCCTACATTTTTCTCTGCGGAACAATTAAAAGTAGTAATCGACGAGATTAAATCATACTTTCCAAATTTTACAGATGATGCCGAGATCTCATGTGAGATAGACCCTCGCCATATCGATGAAGATCAGATGCGTGTAATGAGTGAAGCTGGATTTAACCGTGTGAGTTTCGGTATTCAGGATTTCAACGAAAAAGTGCAAGTAGCCGTACACCGTGTTCAGCCCTATAATATTACGAAAAATGCAATGGATTTGGCACGTAAATACAATATGGTCTCTGTAAATGTAGACCTAATCTATGGACTACCTTTTCAAAACTTAGAGACTTTCAAAGAGACATTGGAACTTTCACTTACATTAAATCCGGATAGATTCGCGGTATTTAACTATGCTCATGTGCCTTGGCTGAAAAAGACTATGCGTAAAATAGATGAAACGACACTCCCTCAGCCGGATGAAAAACTTCAAATTATGCAATATACGATCGATTACCTGACAAGTCACGGCTATAAAATGGTTGGAATGGATCACTTCGCAAAACCTGAAGATGAGCTTTTCCAGGCTATTGAGAAAGGGGAGCTTCATAGAAACTTCCAGGGCTACACTACTAAAGGTGGGGCAGATTTAATAGGTGTTGGATTAACATCTATCGGTGAAGGGGTTGATTATTACGCACAGAATCATAAAGATATGAAACTTTATGAAGAAGCGATCGATGCAGGAAAACTTCCTTTTGAACGCGGTGTAATGTTAAATGAAGATGATATGATCCGCCAGTACGTGATCATGGAGCTTAT